>CAYVBV010000001.1:0-41836 GCA_964449745.1 uncultured Polynucleobacter sp.
TAAAGGGCGACGAGGTAAGGTGGACTAGTGCTTCCGAATTTAGAGATATTTTAAGGGATTTAGGATAAGAGATAGCAATAGGATAAATATCAGATATTCTAGTGCGTATTTAGATTCTTGTACGGAAGGATCTAAATATTCAGTTTAGAAAACTGCATTTGCTAGCTTTGTTGAGCTTTTCTGACTAATAAGATAGTTCCTAACGCAAGCGGAAAATTTATCAAACCTGGAGCTCCGACCCACCAAGCCTCAGTTAATATAGCGTATATTCCCCATGTGGTGGCATTTGCTAATACTACATATTGTGTACCAGTTGATATTCCTGCAAGTTTTTCGGCAGAGTGCCTGTTTTGCCAAGTGAGTTTAGCTTGAGGTAGCCATAGGATAAAACTGAGCGAAGAGCCAATAAACCCTAGCATATTAACAACAAATATTTCCACAAAACAAAATATCGGGGTCTGTTTCCCGATAGCGTCTGCAATAATAGTAAAATATCTCTAAACTTATAAAAGTTATCCAAACATTTTTAATTTATGCCGCATTTCTGAATGATAAAATGGTAAGGTTGATATCATAAGAAGGAAGGTTTTAATGTTTGCAAACCATAATACGATTTTGTTTTCGTAGTTAGTCGCCTGACATGAGAAATAGTATATAAATTGGGAGAAAGATTATAAACATTTCTAGAAACCATTCATCTTTTGTCTCTGTTTTAGTGATTTCTGAACCTCTTTGCTCTCCTTCTTCGGCGGAGATCTTTTTTGACTTTCTTCTACGGAGCATGCTTCTTAGAAACGCAGAACTTACTGCCATTAGGAAACCAACCCCTACTAATAGTCTCCATCCGGATTCGAGTGCTGCGGATAGACCTAAAGTCTGTTGCATATCGTAGACTCCGAGTATAGCTGCTAAGAAAATTAGTACGGTAGCTATTACTAGCATTAGAACGATTGCAATATCTAGTTTGGATGATATTTGAGAGGATTGGGCATTATTTGTGATTTTCATTTTTTTAATCATTTTTTCTCCTAGTTCTTCTTACACATAATAATATTATGTACTCTAATATTATATACCCTTTTTAAGGCTTTTATTATGGAAACCAATATAATTATTTTTAAGGCTGAGGGCTAAGTATCAATATTATTTGTGCATTGAGTTTTATGCTATAATATTATTAATACCTTTATACCGATATTAATAATAATAATAAATATTATCTGAGGAGTTCACTAATATGGCTAATGTATATAATGGCGAAGCGTATTGTACAACTTGCGACGTGAAAGTTAATTTCACCGGACAGGTTGTATCTATAAATGGCAGAGACTATGCTAAAGGAGATTGTCCTAGATGTGGTACTGCCGTTACAAGAGTGCTTGGAAAATCAGCTTAAAGCTATTTTAGCAAAATACTCTTTTTTTGTTGTAGCGGGTAGCTATAACCCCACACTCTGAATTTTCTTTTTTATTCTCTTACCTAATTGTCCATGTCGGCAGCACACGCCATTATGATTTTTTAGGAAGTGTATCCATTAATTTGAATATATTAGTCGTCCCCGAATATGACTGAGCCTGTTGCCTCATATTCGCCTTCGTCCCAATCTCCTGTAAGCCCATGCTTGTCTGCGAGCTTCCTAAGGAAGATTTCGTCGTCTTCGTCTTCAATATAAACTTCTGCCCACATTGTTCCATTTGGAAGATAAGCCCATTGAGAGTTCTGCCCCCATGTCATAAGCTCTGGAGCATCTTCTCTACCTGGGTTGTCTTCGTGCCAGAATTGCCTAGTGCCAGAAGAGCATGCAGCACAGTGTTCATCTAAATTAACAAACCAGCCGTGCTTTTCGTCTAATTCGACTGCCATTCTTTGAAATCTTAGGAACTCGCAATAGTATGGAAGGTAGGCATCATCTGAGACTACCATAAGCGAAATGCCCATAGCGTACGCAGTAGCTTGTAGGGTTTCTTCCTTAAACAGCATTAGTAGCTTGCGGAAGATATCGTGGTCTAAATAAGCCTCATCGCCTTCTTCCCACCATGGCTCATCTTCTACCATGTCATACATTCTGTCCTCTACAGGTAGGATTAGAGTTGGCTCTCCTGCCTCATCTGCGAGTAATTGAACAAAGTCCCCTAGTTCTTCTATTGTTAGGTGGTGAGTTCTCGCCCAGCCGTTTGCTCGATAGTTAAACTCCCAGTTTTCCTCAAGCATACTCTCGAAGGGCAGTTTGTCAGTATGCTTCATTTCTTCTGTGAGATGGGAAATAGTGGGATTGATGCTGGTGCCTAATGTTAGCATATAATCGTTTGGATAGTGGAAAACAATTCTACGACCCATTGCGGTATAGCTGCCTTCGGTGTATTCGGTAACTTTGCTTTCTAGCCATCCGGTTAGTGCAGTTAGAGAGATGTCTAGGGTTACGGGTTCTTGGTTATCGTTTTCTCCTTCGAGCTCAACCTGTGCCACTAACGCGTCTACTGCCGCTTCCCATTCCATATGTTCCCCAATCAAAATTCTTTTACCTAATAATTATATAGGCTAACTTATATAGTTATATTATACCTTATTTGATATATCTAAGCAAGAAAATTAGGCGAGGGCTAGTTCGTTGTTCTTTGTGGGTTTCGGGAGACCTAGATAGTTGAGTGGTAGGATTTCAAAAAATACGTTTCCGCCTTGAGATAGTATCCACTCAATACTATCTTTATATTTAGGTTTCTCCCACCAATCGTTGAATAGGTAAGCGTATTTAACTTTTATACCTGCAGCTTTAACTAGTCTTTGATATTGGTATAGCTTAAATGCGAAGGATTGAGGCTTCTCATCTACGCTGCCTTCTCTACTTTGGTACTTCTTTTCCACAATGTGTAGGGTCTTAGTTGCATGAACATAGATTGCTTCGTCTGGGCGTAATTGTGCTGATAGGATTTCTTTCATGTCAATGTTGTAAGATTCCTTTAACCATTTAGCAAGAGCAGCTTTCCCTACTAACTTTGCTACCAATAGGTTGCCGCTATATACATTGTTGCATTTATCAATTCTAAATCCCGCTTCTTCAAGGGATACCTGCAGGGAGGTCTTTGCTTCGAAGGCAAGCCCATTGGCGTTAGTCTTTGCTCCGCCAGTTCCGCCACGCTTCAATTTATACTCCAATCAATTTTGATTATAATTTTGAGTATAGCAGTATTTTTATGATTTAGCTACTTTTTAATAAAATAGTTTTATTTTTGCTTGATGGGAAGAACTGTTCCATATTCTTTGAAAGCCTTTTCAAAGTTTGAGATGTCTTTACCAAAGTAGAAGAATGCTTGTCCTCTAGTATTCCCTGACATTTTCTTGCCATCTGCGTTCCAGAAGGAGATGCGGTGATTTGTGAAGCATACTGCATTAGCAAGTTTAAGAGCTCTTTGGAACCATTTGGTTTCTGTGGCGTTATTCACTAGGAATACACCCTGAGTGAAGGAACTCTTCTCCCATTCGTCTAGAAAGCGTCCTACGGCTTCTGAGCATAGTTTGCCTGAATATGGAGGATTCATGAAGAGGGTTCGCTCGGAATCTGAAGCAACTTTGTTCCCGTCTTTATCTAAACTCCAGTCTTGCGAAAAAGCATCGTCCTCCTCAGTATAAAATTGTACTGCTTTAACTACCTTGTTCGCTTCTTTGGATGAGAATGGGTCTAAGTGTATTGTTCCGCCGAGTGCTGCACGTGAAGCCTCTATATAGTCTGAGGGAGTGAACCATGCGTTGCTATCACGTTCTGTTCCTGGGGTTCTTCCTACGTAGCCTAATTTTTTAGCGTTAGCGGCATTTTCTTGTTCACTCATAAGTATATTATCGGATATAGGCTATTATGGGAATAATAAGATTGGGAAGCTAGAGCAGGAATTAGTTTTCGGAAATTGAAACGATTGGGGTGCTCAGCCACCACACATTTATTCCGGAGACATAAAGCCTGTCTCCAACTTTTGGAGATTCTTCTCGTATGTTTAGATTTGGGATATCGTGTAGTTCAACGAAACCAGTGACATGCTCTGGGACAGTTTTGATTGCGAATGCTTTAAATGTATCAACGTATTGCCCTGCTTTGTTTCGCTTGTGACAGACTAGAGAGTCGGGGTTAATCTCGTAAGTGCTACCAGTCTCTGTTGTGATTAGCATTATATTGCTCCTTTATAGCGTATTACCCTATTCATATTATAGCAGCACTCTACCTATAAACCCGCAACTTTCCGCTTATGGCTGCTAGGTTTCCCTCCTGACCAGTTTCACGGCGTACACGCCTTATAGGTAGAGCATAAATTTTATCGGATAACATTCGAATAGATTAAAATATTTTAAAAGTGTTCAATTCTTCAATAAGTGTGCTACAATATATTTACTACCAAGGAAGGTTTATAATAATATGACTTACATGTCCGACGACGAGAAGAAGCCACAGCTACCTAGTGCTCACTTTGAGAAGCTCTTAGAGAATCGTATCCTATGGATGGGTACCGATGTGAATGACGGTATGGCGGGAGACTTGTGTGCAAAGATGCTTTTGCTTTCTGCTGAGGACCCTGAGAAGGACATCTATCTTTATATCAACTCTCCTGGCGGTTCTGTTACCGCTGGGATGGCTATTTACGATATTATTCAATTGATTCCAAATGACGTGGTTACTATTGCTACTGGTATGGCTGCGAGTATGGGGCAGTTCCTGCTTTCTGCGGGAGCAAAGGGTAAGCGTTATATTACTCCTAATGCTCGTGTTCTTCTACACCAGCCTCTAGGCGGATTTGGAGGAAGCTCCACAGATGTTCGAATCCAAGCAGAGCTTATCAACGACATGAAGCGTCGTCTTGCTGCTATCACTGCTGCGAACACTGGTAAGACTGTTGAGCAGGTTATGGAAGATGGAGACCGTGATAATTGGTTTACCGCAGAAGAGGCTTTAGAGTATGGTTTCGTTGACCACATTGTCTCTAAGGTAAACGATGTTCACAACATTGTGGTCTCAAAGTCTAAGACTGAGCAGGATTCCTAACAAGCTATGTC
Source organism: uncultured Polynucleobacter sp. (assembly GCA_964449745.1). GTDB lineage: Bacteria > Pseudomonadota > Gammaproteobacteria > Burkholderiales > Burkholderiaceae > Polynucleobacter. The sequence goes on from CAYVBV010000001.1 coordinate 5,038, forward strand.
AGATTACACTGCCCCAAGTTATGAAGAAGGGCTAAAGTCTCGTTTTATTGAGGTTATTGGCTCTCAGACTTTCGGGCACTATCAGGGCGATTACATTTTTATTGTAAAGAACTCTGAGGGGGAGTTAGGCGTTGTAGTAGTTGGATATGGTTCTTGTAGCGGATGCGACGCTCTTGAGGCGTGTGAGACGGAGGAACAATTCAATTCCCTTATTGATTCTATTGTGGCTAACATTAAGTGGGGCTCGAAGAAAAAGCTTATTTCCTACGTCAAAAATGAGTTTAAAGACAACGACTGGTACCGTAGCGATAAAGGCTTTCAGGAATCTATTAAGACTCTTATCGCACTTATCGAGAAGGGGCATGAAATGAGCTGGCAGGAAGAACTGAACGCCAAGAGATGCAAAACCGAAGAAGGTTGGTATGGATGCATTGCTCCCGATGGTTGGAGAAAGATTGTTGAAGAAACCGATGCAATGCTTTTATATATTGACCCAAAATATGAAATTCACCAGGTCAAAGAAAAGTTTGGCAGTTTAAGATACTATTACGGTACTACTTTATCTTATAATGAAGTTGGCGTAAAAATTATGGATAGCATTGTACTTGCTGCCGAGACTCGCTCTTCGCGAACTTGTGAGGTGTGCGGTAAGTATGGACAGCTAAGAGAGACTCATCCTTATATTAGAACATTGTGCGATGAGCACGAGAAAGAGCGAGAGCGATGAACGAGGCAGATAGACGCAAGGCTTGGGAAGATTATTTAAGTTCTCCAGAATATGCGGAGATAGCGGAAGCAGAAGAAAAAATGCTTGAAGAGCATTGGGCTAACGATTTCTTAGACGCACCACATGCACTTATCTCTATGATTGAGACTAAGATTGCTCGTGCAGAACTTGGTAGAGAGCGAGAGATTATCAAAATTCTAGAAGATATGGCATACATTGACGAGAATGGCGATGAGATGATTTCAGAATATAAAAATGAAATTATTTCTAGGATTAAGACCAAATTCGAAGCAAAAGATGCTATAATAGATACTAACAAGGAAGACCAGGAGTAAGAATAAATATGACTAATTATATGCCAAGTGCGAGGTACATCCTTCCACAGTTTGAGGAGCGTACAGCTTCAGGAGTTAAGCAGTATGATCCATACTCCCGTCTCTTTGAGGACCGTATTGTATTCCTTGGCAGTCAGGTAGACGACACTAGTGCTGATGACATCATGGCACAGTTGCTAGTTCTCGAGGCTATGGACCCTGACCGTGATATCACTATGTATATCAACTCTCCTGGGGGATCGTTCACTGCTATGACTGCTATCTATGACACTATGCAGTATATTAAGCCTCACATCACTACTGTTTGTTTGGGACAAGCGGCTAGTGCAGCAGCGGTGCTTCTATCTGCTGGTCAGCCAGGTAAGCGTCTTGCTCTACCGAATGCTCGTGTGCTTATTCACCAGCCTGCGACAAGCGGGGATAGGGGACAGGCTAGCGATATTCAGATTCAAGCGAATGAGATGGTACGTCTTCGTTCTTGGCTCACTGAGACTTTGTCTAAGCACTCAGGCAAGAGTGTAGAAGATGTAGATAAGGACATTGACCGTGATAAGATTTTGACCGCAGACGACGCCCTTATGTATGGTCTGATTGATACTGTTCTTTCTAGTCGGAAGAAGTAGAGGCAGAAGAGGTTTCTGGAAGCCCTAGAGTTGTCGGTGTAATAGCCACTTCTCTGGGGCTTTCGTTTTGAGCGTTTGCTATTACGACGGCAAAATATGGGAGGAAGATAGCTGCTGCTGCCGCTAGCCACATCAACCAACCTTCAAGTACAACTAGAAGTGCAACACAAATTGTTCTTATTGTCATTGCGATAGCATACTGTTTCATTCGATTTGAGCGTTCGGCATCAGGGGATAGGGGAATAGACGTAACCGAATAGACTTGTTTATCTTTTTTGCTCATTTGTTATGTCAACTCTTTTTTGGTGTGAGTTATTCCTCATTATAGATATCGGACTTTACATGCAAATTAAATATTGTTTAGGAAAAAGCTTTTGGGTTAATGTGGAAGACTTTACCTTCTAGAACTAATTTCTTTAACAACGCTGGTTTGACTTGATAGTATAAAGATAGCGACCAAGCTCTAGCATCAATTTCTGTGTCTTCTGAGACTAGACTTTCGTCTGTCTTATTTTGTAGTGCGTGCCTATACTCATGGAGGAAAGTGATTAGACTTGCTCTATTTGGGCTCATGACTATCATGTGTTTTTCTCTAATGTAGAAACCTCCGCCTGCTAAATCGGCTTCGTTGCTCCAAGCGAGTTTTGGATTCTCCATGTTATAGGAGTTGCTTACTTCTAACATCCAGGTTTTAAATAAAGTGTCTTTGTTTTCTAGGCTTTGGGTAGATGGGCGTGCTTGGAATAAAGATTGTGTAGACTCAATAACCGCGTCTGAGAAGTCGTTGAATTGTTTATGGTATGTGTACGAAATATCTAAGGTTTCTGCTCTTAGAATCGATTCTGAGGGCTGCGAAGGGGTCTCAGGCAGGACAGCAGGAGGTTTAGGAGCCTTATAAGCTTTGAATCTTCCGTCTTTACTTCTCGGAGGTTTCTGGTTCATCTTTTTCAGACGCAACAGGGGGTAGATAGATATTGCTTGGGTGTAGAACTTCTTCTGCGTACTTTTCGTAAAGTTCTACCCAGCGGTCTTGTTTTCCGTTGTTATCCATGTCATTCACCTCTTTACTTATCTCTAAACTTATTTAGTCCAGTTGGACATTTCTTCTAATACTTGCTTAGAGACTTTCAGCTCTCCACTTTTACTCTTAGAGTTGATGAATTCTTGAAACTCTGGGGAACGCAGAAATCGTATTGGAATTCTAATGCTTTTAGTTTCATTCTCGGCGTTTGGCTCACTCCTCAAGAGTAGCTTGGGAAGGGGATGTGTTTGCACAACGATTATCTCTTTAACATCGTCTAAGGTCATGTCATCGTGGGTAGAAGATTCAGATAGTGCACCGTTATGGTATAGTCGGAGTCCATCCTTGTCTTTTACTAGTTCCAAAAGAGATTTTTTCTTCTTATGGTTGTTCACTGTTACTAAATAAAGAGCACCTCCAAAGAATCCAAGACCTAAGGCAATCGGCTCGACAAATAAGGCTAAAAATATCCCTAACCCACCTATACCTAACACCATACCTACTTCAGAAAGTTTCCAAGTGAATTTATGTGTGAATAAGACTTGAGCATCCGCGCTCATGGCGAACTCACTTTGCTTGTTTAGTCCAGATTCGTCTTTATATGTTCTAGCCATTTTTCTTTATCTTTCTGTGTTTAGAATGGTACGTCGTTGTCTAGGTCGTCTAGGGGATTGCCAAAGCTTTTTGCATCTTTAACCCCAGTGTTGTTAAGGTTTGACTTGATTGCTACGTTAGTTTCTACTATCGCCGCTCTGCCGTCTTTTGGTCTAGCCTTTGCTGGCACTACTTTAGGTCTTGCTACTGCTGCGGAACCTTTGGGAGCAGCAGGAGATCCTGTAAGAATTTCGAGCCCTAGCTTCTCCCTAATTGGAATAATCCAGTGTGCGTTATCGTCTCTAAAGTTCTGGAAATCAGTGTAAACTGTTGATACAATTGGGGTAGAATTCGCAGCCAGAGGGGATACGGGACCTGTAAGCAGGAATGGGTATTTGCCTGTAGCACGAGGGTTTCCAAATCCCCTATAAAGACGGAGGCTGGACCTGTCGTCAATTACTTCGGTAATTTTTTCTAAGTCGAAGCCAGAAAGTCCGAAACCAAAGATGCGAAGAGTCATCTGCTCCCAAATACTTTGGTTAACTGAACGAGTAGACTGAGATATGTAGAGCCAGCCGATTCCAAACTTACGGGTGTCTCTTGCATATCCAGCAAGCTCTCGGGAAAGCTCTGCAATTTCATAGTCATCTGTCTGGCTTGGGTTAGGAGCGTATCTCCATGCCTCGTCCAAGATAACCATAGTGTTAAGGTTTACTCCGTCTCGGAATTTCGCTTCGCTTGCACGCTTTAGTGTGGAGAATAGATTTCTTAGGATTGCTGCTTTCACAGAATCGTTTTCTAAAACCTCATATGCTTCTGCTGCTGCGATTGCTGCCTCGTCGTCCATTCCTGGAGGAGCCTTAGATGACATATCTAGGATTAGAAGAGGTGCTGCCGAGTGCCCGTCTCTTTCGAATACAGAGCTAATCTCTGCCCATAGGCTGTGTCTGGAACCTCCAAGTGGGTTAGTTGGTTGGAATAGGTTGTGGATAGGGAAGAAGAAGCGTAGTACTTCCTTAGCTCGCTCGGAGGAGGACAGGATATCAAAAATTGCATCCCGTAGACGCTCTTGTCTTGTCTCGTCCGCATAAATGCGAGACATGTATTTCTGGTCTGGGTCTATAAGGGTGCGGAAGATTTCTATCATTAGTGCTTCGGAATCTGCAATGTGCCAGTCATCCATTGTTTTAACGATTTTCGCCATTTCTTCTAGCACTAGAACTTGTACTTCATCACTCATCTTAGTAACTTCCTTTAGGAAGCGTGTCTTACCTAGTAGCGTAGTGAATAGTGTGGAATCTTTTGAAAGCTGCAAGTGCTCTGAGATTCTTCTTACTCTTACATCTTTGCCTAGTTCTGATGCGAAACCTTGTAGGCTGAAAGCCATGCCTTCTTCTGCTGCCCATTGTCCTTGTGGGTCTACAATAATCATTCCTAGTTTAGTGTGTCTCATCATAGAGGCTAGCAGATAGGCAGTGAACTGCGACTTTCCTGACCCTGATTGTCCGTACACGCCAATGTGTTGTGCTCCTGCGGGTCCTGCGAAGTCTGGGATGGATAGAGGCAGTCTGATGCCGTCTGTTCCTCCAAGATGTCCAATGTAGTGCTTGTCTGGAACATTAGCGGTAAGTTCTTCGATAATTGATTCGTCAACTAGTCTTACTGCTTGTCCTGTAGATGGGCTCATTCTTAGCGAGGGACCTGAGGGAATCCATAGCTCGTCTTCTACTTTTAGTTTACGCCATGAAGCTTGGAGTCTAATCTTGGCACTTCTGAGGTCTCCTCCGGCGTCCCCTGAGAATGCTGAGACTCCTTCATCAGTGCTTGCTACGCCTCGGAACGCGTTCTCTTCCATCCATTTGTTTGTGGTAGTAACTTCGGTTACAGTTCCAATTGCTAGTTCTTCTCCGTCTCCAAGTGGGTTTGTTAAAGCTAGCATTGTGCCGACAAGCGGTGTAGAGCGACCTGCTGAGTTGAGGTCTAGGGAGACTTCATAGTTGCTGGAAGGGCTGCCTACTACGGCGACTTTCTGAGACTTTTCGATTTTACTCACGCGTTATATTCCTAATAGTTAACTTATAGTTAGTATACCAGATTTATCGGATTAAGTTGGTTTCTAACTAGTTTGTGGGTGTTGCTGATGTACCAAAGGTTGTTGAGCCTACGGCGTTAGTTGCGACGATGCTGAATACGTAGTTTCTACCTGGAGTAAGCGGAGCATCTGGTATTCCATCTCCTGTTGTATCCTCTAAATCAACTAGCAATGAAGTGGAACTGCCTGATATTGTGACGCTGTTAGGTATGTTGTTTGCAGAGCTCCAACTGATTGTGTATGAAGAGATAGTTGCTCCACCATTGGTTGTTTCATTTTGTGCATTCCAAGAGATTAGGATTGCTTCTTGCTGTCCAGAGGCGGAGAGTCCAGTCATGCTCTGAGGAGGCAAGTTTCCAACGGCTTGCATTTCAGTTGCGTATGCACCTAATCCAGCTGCGGAGACGGCACGTACTTTAACGTAGTATAGAACTCCTGGACTGGATGGTATGTCGTATTCGGTTGTTGCCGATGAGAGCGAGACTCTTGTTCCAGCGTCATAGTCATTAAGGATAGTGGTGTATTCAACAATGTATCCTGTGATAGCACTGCCGCCATCGCTTGTTGGAGCAGCCCATGAAACATTGATATTATCGTCTATAGCATCAGCGATTGCGGAGGTAGGAGCAGTTGGTCTTCCTATTGTCGTGACTGTTACAACATTTGATGGAGAACTTATGCCTGCGGAGTTGATAGCATATAGTCTAATAAAGTAGCTAGTATACTCGCCTAGTGTAGTTATCTTAGCCCCTGAGTTGAGCAGATCGACAAATTGTACATTTTCTGTAAAGTTGACATCTGTTGCGGCTTGTACTCTGTATCGTGTGATTGGCGAACCACCATTTTCGGTAGGCTCTGTCCATGTTGCAGTCATATCAACTAATCCAGTTAGAGCAAAGTTAGTAGGCTCTGTTGGAACTTGGATAGGGGAATCGTTGGTACTTGAAGACCATTCTCCTGTGCCTAGGGTCGTAACTGCTGCGACCTGCACTTCGTATTCAGTTCTTGAGGCTAGCCCTGTTAGTGTTGTAGTCATAAGGGTAGGTGCTACACTTGCTTCTACCCATGTTGTATCGCCTAGCGGACGGTATCTAACTTTATAAGTCGTAATTTTGTTAGCCCCATCATTTATAGGTGCTCGCCAAGAAACGATAAGAGACGAAACTCCGTCGGCTTGGGTAGTAACGTTTTGTGGTGCAGTCGGAGGAGATTGTACTGACAGAAGCAGAGCATATGTTGAAGAGTATCCTCCAGGCTCATAAACTGTTAGTCTAACGTTGTATCTGCCTGCTGAGGTATATGTTTTACTAGGGTTCTGAATTGTAGAGGTAGTGCCATCGCCAAAGTCCCAGAACCATGAAGATGGGTTTCCTTCGGAAATATCTGTAAAGTTAATAGTTGCACTACCATCAACTAGCGGTACCGCACCTGATTCTGGTGCACCAGTATATTTTGCATTTAAGCTGAAGTCTAACTCGTTGTAGAATCCTACTAGTTCCCATCTATTTTTTGAGATATTCCAGCTGAACTTATAAGCATTTTCTAGCACGCTGCCGTCCACCGCTACGCTAGCCGCTGTTTGAACTTGTGCCCTTATATATATTTCTTGCGGTAGTGCACCTTCATTAGGGTTCTTCGAAGCGATAAAGCCTTCTGTGCTGTATGGGGAAGTGATAATTCCGACATTTCTCATTATTACACCATTGCGGTAGTTGCCAGATTTAGGTAGAGTTCTAGTGTTCCATGAGATACCATTCTCTGAGGTTAAGAAGGTAGATGTTCCGCCTAAGGTAGACGTGCTATCGGATTCTGCTAGTAAAAATGCCATTTTACCGTCAGATACAATGTCTCCCCAATATTGTGTTGCGGGAAGCGACACTGAAGTCCATGTCAATCCGTCGTTGCTGCTTAACAGATTCTGTGTTGCACTTACATTGCCAAAAGTTGTGTTTCGGTCTTCGTAGAGTAGAGTGTCATTAGTTCCCGCGTTGATTCCAATGAATATGCTACCTACGGCTTCTAAGTCTGTTATTTCTTCTCCGCTTGTAGAAACAGAATTAGCACTACCCCATGTGGAGCTGTCAGTAGAGAAGGAAACGGAACTTTCAACTCCATTAAACCCTATTGCCACATACCTGTTTAATCCATAAGCGACTTCGCTAGCTATGGCAACATTTGTTTCAACTGTAGTGTCTGCTGCGAGCACCCATGAGGTAGCGTCGCTACTGCTCCAATATCTTGTTGATATTCCTTTGTTTGTAGTTATCAAGACACAGTTGCTTGGTCCACATGCTATACGAGATATTGTTTCTGCACTTGTAGGTGCTGGGTTAAAAATTGGAGCACCTCGCCAGTCTTTACCATTGGAAGAGTAATATAATAAGGAGGAGGCTTTTTCCGCGTTTGGTCGTGCGGTAATTATGAATTTTCCTACTCCAAATGTGATATCTGAAATTTCGTTATAGGCGATTGGAGATCTGGCTACGTTAATCCAAGATATACCGTCCGAAGAAATGTAGACTAAGTTGGTGAAAGAAATGGCAACTGCAAGGTTGTCATTTGATGTCATATAAGCGAAGGTTTCTGGCTTTGGGAATGTTGCTACATTTCTAGAATTAAGAGGTACCGCCCACCATTTAGTAGCGACGCCGTCGAATTTGGAATCAACCCATCCTGTGGGCTCATTCATTGGAACATCTATTAGAGCTCTACCTGAAGAACCTACTGTTTCCGCCGCAATGTTGAGCGTTGATTCTAAAGCCCATTGGGAGTCTCTGAGCTCTTTTTCAGTTTTTACTTGCCCTACTTGCCATGTTAGAATTGAGACTATTAAAAGGGAAAGCCCAGCGGTTGCTAGGATTAAGAAAAAAGCGAGTGCCATTGAACCACGTTCGTTATCGTGGATTTTGCTAATAGCACGCATCAATTATTCCTCCTGGCTACAAATACTATCGGCGATAGGTTAAATAGCAAATATATTTTCTGCCCTTTTCATCAGTTCTTCAATGCCGATCTTTGAATTGCAATAAAGTCTTATGCTTCTCGCGAAGTGGTCCATGCTGTTAGAGACTGAAGTGCTCGACTTGCGAATTTGGACGCTCTCTTGTAGGGAAAGCAGATAACGCTTCTCATTAGGTAGGTGATTAGAGTATTTATCTAAAATTGGACGCTCTTTGAATGATAGGAAAAATGGGTCTATTCTGTATCCAAGTTTGATAGAGCGGTTTACCATCATTTCCCATGTATGGCTAGAAACATTTGGGTGATTTCCGATTGCCTTGATAACATCTTTGTTATCTTCGTCTGCGGCAAGCTGAGCTAGTATGGAAGGCGAGATATGCTGATTCTGAGATATCGCGAATGCTCTTAGTGAAGGTAGCTCGGAGTTAAAAATCTGAATTGCTACTGCTGATGCCAAGTTCGGATTCTCCGCTAGACCAAACCGTACGGTATCTGTGTAAAGCGTTGCTAGGAATCGTTGTTGTATATCTGGGTCTAGTGCAGGGTTTTTAGCAAGAGTAATAAGGGTTCGTTCATCCGCATTAGAGCTCAGTATGTCTTGTATTTCATATGGTATTGCAGGATTAGTAGCTAATGTTCTTTGAACAGAAGATTCCGGATTCTTACTCCATGAGAGTAAGAAATCATAGGGAGAGTTAGGGTTTCGAGATGCTGCGAGTATAGCAGGGGGTGCGAATTTAAGCTTTTCTAGAATTGCTATTATAGTTTCGGAGCTAAGATTACTGTTATAGAGCAAACCTTCTAAAACGTTGAAGTCTTTATGCGCTAATGCTGCTTCAATTAGTTGAGGGGAACTAATGTTTCTTGCTACAAAATTCTTGATTATTGAGTTGCCGCTCATATGCAATATTAGGTAAGCGTCTTGGTATGAAAGCGTCAGGTTTTCGGAAATATGAGGTAGCATCTTTTTACCCATTTTCATATGAACTATTTTTTCCACGACAGGGTTAGATAATCTTGCTTCTTTAGAAATTTTCGCTAGCATGGCTAAGTCTTCTTCTTTAGAAAAAGACTTGTTGGCTAAGGTCAAAAGGGATTCCTCATTTACTTCTCCAACCGCAGCGATAATATATCTTAATTGGGGAGAGTTAATTTTTATTAATTCAGAAGAAAGAGGTAGAGTTAATTCTGGGTATAGCAGGAATAGAGCTTTAAAGAACTCATACCATTCCTTAGAATTAATCTCAGTTTTACTAGTCATAAAACCTATATCGGGATGTCTCATTGCTAAAATGCCGATACCCTAAGCATGAACGAGAAAAAGTTAAATGTCAGTTCCATAGGGAATGTTTCCGTGGATGGCATTTATGTGCCTGTTCAAATTAAGCCTGCTTCTATCGCAGCTAGCACTTTAATCTACGAAGAGAACATTTCTCGCTTTGATAATATCTACCCTAATTTAGTCGCTACTAATAACCTAAAGTGGGAAGAAGTGGCATACGCACATACCGTATTAACTTCGCAGGGTAAGTACTTCCTTATCCTAGTAAGTAATGAGAATTTATTCGGTGAGTCAAGAGGCTTATTTATAGAGTTGATAGACTTTCCTCCAAGTCGGAGCCAGTTCGAAGAGCTGTTTGTAACCATTCTTAAGAGTAGAATATCTAAGGGGTTAACTGCTTGTTATAAAAACGATTTAGACTGGATTTAAATAAAATCGTTTTCTTGCTCTGTCGAGTTTTCTTTAGCTCTTTTCCAGAAGCCCAGTACTACAAAAATGGCACCAGCAAATATTCCGAGTAGTGCGGTGCTTTGTATGAATGCGTTTTCTAATTGGCAAGTTAAAGAGCTTCCGCAATCTGGACGCAGCAGAGTTCCTATAAAGCCAGTAAGCGAGACTAATGCGACTATGTACCCAATCGCCCATAAGGTGAATACAGTTTTACTTGTTTTTTTCATGACACGCTAGTTATCGGTAATTGCAGAAATACAAAAAATCCGATACAATTGTCGTAGTCCATTACAGGAAGAGACATTTCATGGTATCTATTCAGTTATACATTACCTTTGGTTATGACGAGGAAGCTGAGGTATGGGGTTCCGCTGTAGAAATTGAAAGACTTTTCAAATTGGGCGAGAAAACTCAGGTTTTGCTTAGGGAGAATGCTGAGGAAGAAGACGAAGCTATCAGCATTATAGATTGTGAAGTTGCTCATATAGATTACACAGAAGACGGCGAAGCCATGGTCTTCGCTTATAATGATGACCCTGCCACAGAGGAAATGCAGCGGCTTTTAACAGCAGCGAACTGGACTAAGCTCGAAGATGAGGACGCAGATAGTATTATCGAAGTGTTAGATTATGCACCTCCTGTTGCGGCACTTCATGATTTGCTTTTAGTCGTAGGAGATTACGAGAGCGTTGACGAAGAAGGTTATCCCTCAAATCTACAGGTATGGCACAGGATGATTGAACCTGATGACCCAAGTGTTCCAATCTTTGGAGAGAAGTTTTTCTCTCATGTCATTCTAGCTAATGGAGAAACTGCCGAAAGCTCTGAAGAAGAATATGATGACGAAGCGGAAGAGCTTTCAGAAGAGCAACTAGAAATGATTAATGACTTACTTTCTGAGAATACTGAGCTCGAATTAGTGGGAGATACTCCGACTGGCTCAGAGCCCGTTATTCACGTCGATATGGGAGATATCGAGCCTATTGATCTTGAAGAGCCAGGTAGCCCAGAAGAAGGGTACCCTGTGTTGACTTTTTACACAGCAAAAGTTGGATACGGGGAAGCAAGTGTGGGAGTATGGGCACGTGCGATTGAGCCTTACAGCGAACTAGACATGATTGCTGATGGATGGGAACTACTATCTCGTGATGCACTAGATTTACAAGAGTTTAGAATTAAAGAACGTATTGGTCTTGCTCTAAACACTTTTCTAACTATGGTACAGGACGAGAAGGGCAATCGCTATATTGAACGCTACGAAATCGTCGATCCTTATATGGTTACGGAAGAGCAATTTCTTTTAATCCCACCCGCTTTGCAGGAGATGTCTCAGGGTATTAAGGAACTATCTAAGGATTTCGAAAACATAGACGCATTCTTGAATGATTGGCAGCAGGAAAGCGATGAGGAAGAAAAAGACAAGTAGTCTTTTAAATTAAAGTTTTAACTTTCTCAGTTGCGACTCTCAGTATCTCTTCTTTAGGTAATTCTGCATTTATAACTAGAAATCTTGTAGGTTCTTCTTGTGCGATTGATAGAAAGGATTCTCTCACGCTTCGGTGAAAATCAATTGATTCAAGTTCCATTCTATTTAGTTCTTTTTGGTCATGTTTCCTTCTAATACCAACTTCGGGATCTATGTCAAGAAGAATCGTCAGATCAGGTTTTCTTCCTTCTATTGCCCATAGACTAATGTCTTTTATAAAATTACCTAAGCCACGTGCTATTGCTTGGTATGCGTAGGAAGAGTCTATAAACCTATCACATACTACTATCGCGTTTCTATTTAAAGCTGGAAATATTTTTTCTTCCATATGTTGTGCTCTATCCGCTGCGAATAACAATGCTTCTGTGCGAGGAGACAGGCTATTGGTAGATTCTGAAAGCAAGAGGTTTCTTACCTCTGCCCCTATCGAACTAGAGCCTGGTTCACGGGTTAACAAAATTTCACGTTTATTGTCTAGATTGCCAAGGATGGGTAGAAATCCCTCTAAGAATGTGCTTTTTCCTGCACCTTCTCCGCCTTCGATAGTAATAAAAAGTCCCGACATGGTTTACATATCGGGACTAATTAAAAAGCGTTTCTACTTATTCTCGAGGAACTCTTTTACTCCATTGCGGGTAGCTAGGAACAGAACTAGCAAACCTAGAGCAACGGAGCCTGCTCCTAGGAAGATTCCATCAATTACTCGCCATATTCCAATTCCAATAAGTGCTACAGAGAATACAACTGCGATATCCTTAGCTAGTTTACGATTGCGAACTAAGGTGTTGCCTGTGTCATAAAATAGATATCCTACGATTACTCCAAGTACAAGGAATCCCCAACCGCTTAATCCGTGGTATAGTCCAATTAGACCTCCCTGTAAGAAAGCGTCTGCAATTGTAATTGCTCCTGTTGCTGCTAAGGCGCCATAAGTTAGTTTAACTGCCTTAGGTGCAGATTTGAAGTCTTTACCTGGTGTAAAGATAAATTTAGCCATTATTTTCCTGTTCTATAAAGAGGTGCTGTATTAGTATACCGTATTTATATCGTGCTATAAACAAATAGGATTACGTATATCACTGAAACCAGATTAATAGCAGCGAATACTACATCCCAAACTATGCTTGGTATTACAAAAGTTAATTTAGCGAGCACTTGTGAGTCGGTTGCTCCTTCGCTGGTTTTTCTAGTCCTAACCATATATGCCTCCCAGACGCCCATAACTCCCGCTGAGAGGAGAACTCCTACTATAAACACGATTAGAGCCGTAGAGAGGCTCTGAGACAGTGTTAGGATTAGATATAGAAGTCCTCCAAATAGAGTATTCAGAAATATGCCTACGAGGGACCTTACGAATATCGCAAGAACTAAGAAGGTTATAGAAAGTAATGCGATAGCTCCATTTAAATTATCAGATGTGATAAGATAGGTGAGTCCCATAGCTAGTGCAGCAGGAGTTAGATATCCTGCGAGTGCAACAAAAATATTTCTTACCCCTGGTCGTGTATAAAATTCGGTGACGCCGTTTCCTTTAGAATCCAGTTTGATTTTGCTTACTTGTAATCCCATTAATAAAGCCATAGAGGCATGTCCTGCTTCATGGACCAGACTGCCTAATAGTTTAGGGAGTTTATAGGTGTATCTGAAAAATCTCGTAGCCGCACCTATAATGATAAGTGCGTATAAAGCATACCAAGGCAAAGAAAGTTTAACAGGAGTATTAAATACCCAGTCCCAGATATCTTGCAGGGTCTCCATGCTTACTTCTTCTGGATGAAGATAACCTCATTGACCGTAAGCCTAACATCGTAGTCTTCTATTGATACTACCACGTGCTCGATATTACGGAATTCATTTTCCGACTCTAACTCTAAGCTTTCTTCTGCCTCTACAAAGGTTAGCAAAGCAAGTTCCGCAATTTTTACGATATCGCCGTCATTCTTAATTTTAAAAACTTTACCTTGGCTTCCTGACATTCTCCGTAAATCGTTAATAGGAGTTGGTCCACCAAGACTTTGAATCATAGTGGTTTCTAGCTCGTCTGGCGTGATTTCCTCAAATTTACTTTCGGGATTCCAATCTATAAGTCCAAACTTGCCTTCTACTTCTTTACGAGCTTTCTCTTGCTTTTTCTTGCCAAATAATCCTTTAGGCTTATCCAGTGCGGTTTCCATTTTTGCTGCTTCTTCAACAGGATTATAGATTGGTATGACTACCTCTTTTTTCGGCTTTAAAAGCTTACTAATAGGATTTTGTTTTTTAGGCTGAGATGGAATTGCTACTTTAGGAGCTGTTGGTGAGCTGAGATCGGGTGCTTTAAACATCTTCTTTTTAAAGCGACCTTGACTGTCTCTCTTCTGATTTTCTGCAGGCATATATTTTCCTATCTCTTGCTACTATATTAATCGGCGTATTTACTAGCCGTTTCTAGCGTCTTCCAGAAGGATTTGTCCATTTAGTCTGTGCGAAAAGATATACTAATTGGTCCTTATCTTTTTTACTAGTGAACAATGTGTCTAGCAGAGAGCGGAAAGTTGCTGTGTCATCTTTGAGTTGCTCACCAGATAGCTTACGCTTACCTAATGCTTTTAGCCTCATCGCGTGAGCACCCTTTGGCTCTTTACCTCGCTTAGTCAACTTATCCTCATCGGCACTTATACGTGCAGCAGCATTAGTCATTGCAACAGAAAGTTTAATCTGTGCCTGCATTGCTCCTGCGTCCAGTGTTGAGTCGAAGATTCGGAATTCTACGTGGCTCTTTGATGGGTCTGTTTCTGATACCCCACCCATGTTAAGAATCCTAGTACGGCTACCTTGCCAACGCCTTGCTCCTCCAATGTCTTGGAAACCATCTACAGGCACCTCGGACAGCGGAGTAGCATAATTATTGTTTCTGTGGCTACCTCTCTTAGGCTCTGCTGCTAGACGGAACATAACATCTTCATGCTGGTTAACCATGCGGGATAGTTCGGCATAAGGCTTAGCGTCTGCTCCATAAGCAGAAGTCCCAACGTGTACGTGTGCTCCTGCTCTCTTTGACGGTATAGCTCCATTACGTCTTAGAATCTCAACTGCCTTCTCTAATTTCTCCCAGGTTTCTGGCTCATCGTACATAGCAGGGGTAACAAGCTCTCCACCATTTACGGAACCGTCTCTTTCCCAAGACCAGTTGGAGCTGCCGTCAGGATTAGTGTGAGTGTCTTTAAATCCATTACGCTTGGATGCACCATATCCTAACTGTTGAGTGTGCGAGGCAACTCCTGCAGCGTAAAGTTCTCGTCCAATGGCTTCGTGTGCAATTCTCCTTGCATTCCAATCCATGGTAGATGGGAACTCATATTCGATTTCCATTCCGAATGCTTGCCCGCTACCACGCTTAGCATACTCTCCAAGTACGTTTGGTCCCTTTTCAAAAGGTATGACAGGATTATTGTCATTTTCTGCTCGCTTTTCTAAAGCTTTTTTATAAACTTCTTCGAAGGCTTCATAATTATCGCTGTATACTATTTCAGCATTAGACACCCAGTTCTTCTTTGCTTCTGCAAGGGTTTCTTCTTTTCTGGTCCAGTCGGTTGTCATAGTTTGTTCAAGTAATGCTTGACGCTCTCTTGCAAGTGCTTCGCGTTCTTCTGGCGTTGCTGTACGCCTTGGAGCTCTTGCGGGAGGTAGAATTCTCTGTTTCGTTGCTTGGGTTATGTACCCAATGTGCTCACAGGTATTATTTTCTCTAAAAGCGTCACACGTGCAGTTTAACCTGCCAGTAGAGAATGCCAAACTACCATCTTCAGCTTTGTAGGCGAGTAGGCTTCCAGTAACACGTGCTGATTGGTAGCGTCTACCCTCATCATAGGAAGAATACCACTGGTATACGTTAAATTTTAAAGCTCCTGTTTGCTCATAAGCCTCTCTCATTCTTCTAGCTGCAGGAAGCGAAACTTCTACTTCACGGGCGACTTCATTCCCGTCAGCATCGGTTGCCATGGCTGTTATATATTGTCGAGTGCTGCGGACTCCATAAGAGAGGTCTTGAACGTTATTTGCAGAAACTGGGCAGGTGTGTACGTTGTTAGCAAACTGCCCACAGATATTACATCTTCCAGCAGCAGAGTCTAGGTCTGCTTCAAACTGGGACTCGTACATGTATATTGGAGATCCTAGAATAGCGTTTTCCCATGTCTCAATTATGTCGCCTTCAAGAAAATCTTCTGGTACGTGTCTATACGCTAGATTGCGTGTTGTGCCGTCTTCATTATTTATGGTTATTTCTAATCTGCGGCTATATCTGTCATACCCGTAAGCTACGACTTCTAGACCTTGGCTTTCAATAAAGCGTGGAGTTTCTAGATATGTGCGAGTCTCAATTCTCTGTGTTGCAGATAGTGCGGCTTGTACTTCTCGCGATTGCATTTCCTCGATAAGAGTAGCCATAGCGTGGACGGTTCCTGCTTCGGTGGCTAGGTTTCTGCTTCTCGCTTCTGCTATGTTAGCCTCAGTGTAAGTTGGGGGATTCCCTGCTCCTCTGCTTCTATCAATGCTGTTCTCTAATGCTTCAAACTTTGTTCTAGCTTCTTCGGATGTAATACTTAGTCTTCGGCTAACCTCACCTAGGAAACGTTGAAGCCCTTGCCCTCTTTCTCTCACTGTGGGGTTTAGATTAAAAAGTGCATATAGAGTGCTTTGGTCTGGCATTTCAGCAGTTCTTGCAGCTTCGATACGCTGTAGGATTGATTGTCTGCGTGGCTCAGATATACCAGAAAGCCTAGCCGTGCGTTCTCTCTGCCTGTCTAGAAGTGCTAGGTATTCTTCTTGAGTGTATGTGCGTCGGGTTTCCGCATTTTGCCCTTGGTGGCGGCTTCTTAGGTAGTGGAAAAGACTTAATGTAGCGACGTCGGAAATTACGCGCCCATTTGATAAGCGTGCGTAAGTTGTAAATGCTGAACCAGCAGGAGTTGTTCTACATGACATATGATATCTTCCTCAAGATTGTATATGTTTTATCTATCAGTAATGTGCCGATTTGGACGGAAATTATGAGGAGAATAGAGAAATAAAATTAATTTTATGCAGGGAGCGCAAGAAAGACTCTTCTGAGCCATATCCTAGGCTTCCTAAATCGTCAGGAGAATCAAAGTCTAGTATAGTAGTGTTGCTACCAAAAGTCTTATTTACCTGGAGTAAGAACTTGTGTCTCTCTTCTTTTTGGTCTTTGAATTCAAGAGACTTATATCCTGGTATTAGACGTTCGATAAGCTCAGACGGGAAATCTGAAAATATTACGCTTTGGTTATTGTCGAAGTACATACAATAGCGGTATAGAGAGCCGTCTTCCTTTTTCGGAGGCACTACTGCTCCATCTACATGGATATTATTCTGCATTTCAACGAACATGTTTATTTTATCGGCGAGGCTAATGAATGCCGATTATAATTAGATAGGAGCGTTTAATGAATTCTTTATACATCTGGTTTAATAATAAAATAGATGGTTTTTCTAAGGCTGTCCAGATTTTGGCTAGCCTGGTCTCACTCGCTCTAGGCGTACTTCTTGGATTCGCTTCCTTCCTACTTATAGAAGATTTAGAAGTGCTAGGTATATTAGCTGGCAGTTTTGGCGGAGTAGGAATTCTAGTATTTTTACTTAGCATTACTAGAATTATTTTTGCAGGTAAGCTATCTCAAGATATTCGACACAACTTTGCTTTAAGCACGAGGAGAAAAATAGCTGGCGTTTCCGCCGCAGCCATTCTACTTTCTGCTGGTGCATTAACGGGCGGGCAGAATCCTCTTGTAGGCATGCTACTAGTAGTAGTTGCTGGCGTATTAGGAATCTTTATGTCAATGACCGAAGCCGAAAAAGACGCAATCGCAGAAATGGAAGATGAGATTGTGTGGCAGTATGAACAGTCTCAGGAAGAGAATTAACCTTTAGGTTGCTTCTTTACTATGTCCTTCTTCATCTTGAAGAAAACTTCTCCTGCCACAGCGGCATCGTGAACTGCTCGGTGTCCATTAGTGTATTCTACTCCAAGTGCACCTGAAACAGTAACAAGCCTGTTGTTCTCTAATCCTTCCATGTGGCGAGAGGCGTGGAACAACGTATCGATTTCGCCTTCCCAAGTGTGTTTGCTGTTTTCTGGATTGTCTCCTGCATACTTTCGGAAAGCACTCTTTAAGTGTTTAGAATCGAAACCTAGGTTGTGCCCAATAATAGTAGCACCTTCAAGTCTCCTGCGAATTTCTGGCATAACTTCTTCGAAAGTTGGTTTGCCAATAACATCTTTCGGCTTGATACCATGTACAGCTTCAACGATTGGTCCACCAGTGCTGATTTCGCCGTCTGCATTAGCAGGAGGACAAATCAGCTGTCCCCATCTACCAATTTCGTTTCCCTTTGCGTCATACTCTACAAAACCTACTTCGATGATGTGCTCAGTCTTGGTAGATAGACCTGTTGTCTCTAGGTCAAGTGCAATAAATCTTTTCGCTTTGTTATTGCGAGGATATAGTTCAGGGTTTTCTGCCTTCCAGTGTGAGTATGCGGTAGCTGGGTCTCTTGGAGCACTTCCTGCGGTTCTACTCCATCCCTTAGCATACTTTGGGGAAATTTCTACCGATTCTCCATTTGCCACTTTTGCGTAGTACTCAGCACGATATTCTGCAATCTTTGCTTTTACGAGCTCTGGATCGGTTTCATACCATGAAGCAATCTGTAGAGCGTGGTCTTCTAGTGCGTATCGAGCTTTCCAGATTCTAGATTCTGAACTCGATAGTAGTGCTGCAGTGTATCCATCTGGTAGGTTTTCTGCTTTAGCAGCTTCCCAGATTTTTAAAGCATTCTCACGCTCAGCTTCGGAAAGCCCATTTTCTGGGTCAGTAATTCTGGCTCTCGCTGTTAGAAGAGCAACATTCCATTCTTCTTCAGTAGGTGCCTCAGGGGCTGGGTCCCATCTCTTAATAGACCTTGTGAGAGCTCTAAATACATCTTCGTGTTGGTCTTCATCAAGCCCGGATGGAACCATAGCGGAGATACGCTGAGATAGTTCTGAGATTGGTCCTCCCTTAACAGTGGTAAAGTCATCCGAAGCCTCGATAGTTTCTCTTTCCATATCAGCTCTCAAAAACTTTTCATATGCTTTGCTAATAGAATCGCCGTTCTCATATGCTGTTTCTACCACTGGGACAGAGGGTAGATTAGATTCTGAGACTTTGGGAACAGAGTCAGGGCTTCCTATTGAACCAGCAAGCTTACCTTTTAAAGCTCCGCTGTCATAGCGTAGAATAATCTTCTTTCCGCCGTTGACGTATTCTTTTTTGATTCCCATGATAAGTCCCTTTTCCGGCTTATGCCGATATCTCTTATGTTATATCTAACAGATTATAGGCTTCATTGGCTTGGAATGAGGCATTTGCTAGGGAGAATATGCTATCACCAATCGCTGACTTTATTAAAGCACGCCCGAGAGAGACGGCAACCTCACTAATCGGATTCTTTATTCTTATACTGGTGACGGCAGCAACCCCTGCAAACAGTGCCTACGATATCATTGTAGAGGAAGCTTCTCCAGAAACTCAGACCTATACATTATCATCAAGTGTTCCTTATACGGCTTCTGGTTTCTACTCCAAATATCAAAAACAGCAATACCAAATTCGAGAGCTAACCGAAACCATAAACTACGAAGTTCAAAAAATGGTGAGGAATAAAGAGATTCGGCTAATCACAAAAGCGAGTAAAGTAAAACATACAACACCTTTTAAAGCAGGGACAAAGTCTAGAAACTCAATAAACAGATATGGCAGCTGGGTGTCTTCAGATAGGGCTGTAAGACTTAATACCCCTAGGCACTATGCTTTGAGTCAGTTTAAAGACTACGGTTGGGAAGTCTCTACTCAGTGGGGCTGCTTAGATAGGCTTTGGTGGCATGAAAGCAATTGGAAACATACGGCTGGAAGCCCCGACCAGGCTTACGGGATTCCGCAAGCAGCGCCAGGCAGCAAAATGAAAAGTGCGGGGGCTGATTGGAAAACAAATCCAGAAACTCAGATAGACTGGGGGCTAAGCTATATTTCAAATAGATATGGGAATCCCTGCGGAGCTTTTAAATTTTGGAAGAACGAAGCGGAAAATGGAACAAAAGGCTACGGTTGGTATTAGCATTGCGGTATACTATCATTAGGAGTAATATAATATATGAGTGAAGAATTTAACAGGTCTCAGGGAAGCATGATTCCCGAACTTGCAGCGTTATCTGACAAGCTAGCTAAAAGAGTCAATTCAGAGTTTGGTCCAATAGTTGGAGTTAAAGATGAGCTTAGAGGTAAACTTGCCCATTCAGGGTTAATTCACTCTATTGTAGATGATGCTCCTATCAGAGTAGATTCTATGGCTGCGGTTGATGGAGCACGCATTCAAGAAAAACTATATGCAGCTGACTTCCTTGTCGCCGTTGCAACTCTTGCTAATGCTCGATTAACCCCAACTAAACTATATGCAGACAACATTGTGTGGGCAGACATATTGCAGCACGCAGATGGCACAGATAGAATTTCCCAAACAGCTATGGGCTCTGGCGAAGTCCGTCTACTTGCAGAATCTAAACATGAGATTAGAATTATGGACGGCAGCTTGGTGACCCCTCTTATTATGTTGAGAGAAGGTCTATACCTTAAATCTGCAAAACTTCAGGGTATCAATGCTGATTTGCTTGCAGAGCGTAGAGCAGCAGAGTTTCTTTCTTACCTTATAGACAGAGCAGATGATGGCTTGGTCTCTGTTGCTAAAAGCGATTCGGCGACCTACTTTGCACGTGAGTATGATGAAAAATTTGGATTAAGGTTCCCCACATCAGATAGGTTCTTAGCAACACAAATTCTACAGCCAGGAGAGATACTACACCCTAGGGTTCTCCATGAGGTAGAAAAGCAGGCTGTCGAAAATGTCCAGGGGCACAATAAGACAGCTTTAAAGGTAGCAGCGGAATTAGACAAAGAGTATCAGAGAATTGCTAAGATGGCTAAATCTGGTCTTATCTACACAACCTATTTCCGACCCTACTCTCCAGGGGTAGCGGCTGAGCATATTCCAAATGTGTTGAGGATAGAATTTACAATCCGCCCAGAAGACTCTAAAAATGTAGTTGAAGTTGCCAAGCGTTACGCAAATATTATTAACGCTGATATGGTTCCTCCTTTTATGTTGGAACCTTTCTGTCAGCATACTGTGGATGCTCAAGCTAAAGGTATCTCATCTGCAGCTAAGGCTTTGAAGGCTAAAATGCTTAGAGACCTACCTGCAGACCAAGCGGCGGCATACAAAGCACTCTTAGGAAGCAGTTATAGAACTAGCTAGGTCTAGGAACTTCGATACAAATAATATCGTGTTTTTCTGCTAGCTTTTTAGTATTTGGTCTTATATCCCAAGCCGCAATTATACTTATAATCTTATATCCCTTATACTCGCTATCAGGATGCGTTTCAATCGCAGAACGATATCTTCTGCACTGGTCTACCGCACCAAGCATAGCAACTCTTTTGACTTCTACGACATAAGCTACTTTAGATTCGTGGTTTAAATATAAAATATCAACAGCACCAGCTTTTGTATTATATTCTCTTATTACTTCTGGTATAGTCTGGTCTTCAAAGTTAGACAAAATAGCGTCAGGATGCTCGGCTAGGAAAGCCTGTAAGTCTTTCTCCGTGTTTTCTTTTTGTAATCCAGGTTCTTCCTCCGCTAATTCGAAAAGATTATCAGAAATCATATTGTGAATTGTAATAGTAATTGACTCTTTCTTGCCAGCGAAAATCCAAATCTCTTTCTCTCCCTCTGAAGATACTGATAAGTCATAGCCACTAGGCATATAGTTTAAGGGTTTGTTTCCATTGTAATCCGCATGAACAGAAATTGCTCCATCTGCTTTTATAAGGATTGCTCGAACCGCTGGCTCCAACTTGGTATAGCCTCTACCTTCATAGATGACTTCGCATTCGGCAATTATAATTCGCATGTTAACTTTATCGGAGAGACTAAGCTCGGAACAAATTATCTAGTTTGGCATTAGCTGAGATAAGAGATGCTAGCTTATCAATGTCAGAGTTGTTGGCGAGAATTTCTTCAACTCTTACCCTCGCTTGCAGTAAGGCTTCATAGTCTTCATTTAGGTCTGCTACTCTTAGGTCAGATACTCCAGATTGGGCTTCTCCAAATAACTGTCCATGTCCTCTAACTTTAAGATCCACTTCTGAAAGATAGAAACCATCTGTGGAATCAACTAAGGCTTGTAAACGTTCGAAAGTATTGTCAGATGTTGCCTTACTTATAAGATAGCATTTAGAGGGGTGTTTTCCTCTACCGACTCTACCCCTTAACTGGTGAAGCTGTGAAATACCAAACCTCTCAGCATCTAGTATCACGATTACCGAAGCGTTGGGAACATTTACTCCAACTTCAATTACTGTCGTGCTTATAAGCACATCTATATTCCCCTCTTTAAAAGCGTCCATTATTTCAGCCCGCTCTTCTGCTTTTTGTTGACCATGTACTAGTCCAAGGCGAAGACCTTTCAATGCTCCGTGAGAGAGCTCTGTAAATGTTTCTTCCGCACTGGTTAATTCTAGCTTAGGATTGTCTTCTACCAAAGGAGACACTACGTATGCTTGCCTGCCAGAGGCAACTTCTGCCAGAATATCTTTCCAAGGCTCAAATTTGGAATCGCTAAGAGTGCTCTCTGACCGTATCCACTTAGTAGTGATTGGAGTTCTTCCAGGGGGAAGTTCGTCTATTGTTGATACCTCAACGCTACCAAATACGGTGAGTGCAGCGGTTCTTGGAATTGGGGTCGCTGTCATAATGAGGAAGTCGGGAGTTAAGTGAGACTTATTCTTCTCTACTAAAGTAGAACGTTGTCTAACGCCAAATCGGTGTTGTTCATCAATGATAGCAAATACAAGGTTATTAAATTCTATTTTATCTGCGATAAGTGCGTGTGTTCCTACTGCCACCTGGATAGCCCCACTAGATAGCTCTTCCTGTAGTGCGGCTTTCTCCTTAGCCTTAAGTTTGTTGGTGAATAAAGCACTCCTTATAGGAACTGTTTTATTTAAGTCTGAGTATCTATCTAAGAAGCTTGATACTTCATTATAAAGCTGGGTTGCAAGTATTTCAGTTGGTGCCATAAGTGCTACTTGAGCATTTGGGTTTTGAGCAACGATACTAAGAATTGATATCGCAGCAACCATAGTCTTACCGCTACCAACGTCTCCCTGTAATAACCTATTCATTGGAGAAGGAGACTCTAAATCTGCTCTTATCTCTTTAATTACTCTTTCTTGTGCATTTGTAAGCTTGAATGGTAGAAGGTTATTGACTTTTTCCAAATCTAATAGCGTTTGAGAATCGCCTTTTTGGTGTGTACTCCAATATTTTTCTAAGGCTAGGAAAAGCTGCATTCTTGTTAATTCATTGGCGACTAAATACTCTTTTGCTTCTTCGACGTCTGACATTTTGACAGGAGTGTGTATCTTTTTCAGTGCAGCAAGAATTTTAATTCCAGAATCTAGGTACTCATCAATTGGGTCATAAAGATTTGGGATACGTTGCAAGAGTTGAGAGACTCCCTTAAATATCTCTCCCGAAGTAACTCCTGCTTTTTGGGATTGTGGATAAATTGGGATAATTGGAGCAGACACATTTTCGAACTTCTCTAGCATAGGGTTTGTGAAGCTTATCATTCGTCGCCCTGTCCCCCATCCTTCGGCTTTCCCAAAAAGGATAACCTGCTGTCCTTTAGCGTAAGATTTAGCTAGCCAAGGCATATTAAAGAAAGTTGCACTAGTCTTTCCCTTACCGTCAGTAAAAGACATTCTAAGCATTTTGCGGGGATAATCCAGTTTAATTTCTGAGATAGTCAATATTAATGCTACCTCTTCTCCTTCTTTAATATTGGATATAGATACTGGGCGGGATCTATCAATATATTTTCTAGGGAAAGTAAAAGCTAGGGAATAGAGATTATTGACTCCATACTGAGAAAAGCGTTTTGTTTTAGACTCTGCATAGCCCTTAAGTGTTGTAATAGGAATAGACGACAGAGTCTGAACATTTCCATCAAATTCTATGGGAGGAAACGATGACTGTTGTGATAATAATTCTGACACAATCATTATTGCACCATTCTCATTGAGAATAGTGATAATAGGTTCTTTCATCCCAATTGGAAAATACATTTCAGTATTAGTAGATTCAGAAGAAGCATAGGGAGTCAACGCCTCAGATAAGAAGCCATATGGATACCTTAGCTTTAAATAAACTTTATTCTCTTTCATAGTCAGAAAGCAAATGGCGTTTTCTTGCAGGTTGTCTGTCGCTATGGACTTCAAACTTGCTGCGACTTCACTGGGTATTTCGGGCTTATACTGTCTTGCGATGTTTCTAAGATATGGCAGTAGCGATGCGTGCAACGGGAATCTTATTTTACGTTCAGTTTCAACATGTTCCGCACCTGGCAAGGAAAGAATCGCGTCAATGTCTTTTTGGGGAATAAAAGGATAGTAGAAATATACTGAGCTTTCTGCCAGCTCTAATTTAGGTTCTACCGTAGGGGGACTTGGAACATCGGAGACATCTAAGTCAATCAGGTCTAATGCTCCTACTAGTTCTCTAGATATCTCTTGATATATTAGATTTAGATACCATTTGTCTTCTATGATATTTTTATCCCTGAGAAGAAGATTACAGTATTTAGGAAATATGTAGGCGGAACGTTTCTCTAGAATGCCGTTAAGTATTGCAAGGTATTGGGTGCCTATCTCCATACTAAAATTATACCTTATCTTGGATTTACAGGCATGTCAAACTGAATATCTCTGAAACCTCGTGGGATGACTATAAATTTATCTCCGTCTTCTAACAACATCGCCCTGTCTCCAAAATCAAGAAACCGTAGAGGTGGAGATATATCTTTCCAATTTAAAACGAGATTGAATAAGTCAATTTCTTCTTTGATATCAATAGAGAATATGCCGTGTGCTTCGATTGATATATTCTCATCTACCAGACGTGTCCCAATTTTATCTATAGTTATTCTACCAAGTCCACCAGAGAGTTTAACTTTCAGTTTGACAGTGTTGGTATTTTTGTCTCTCAATAGCTCATAACTGTCGAGTGTCATTCCATCTATATCAATAGATGCATTCGCAGGGTTAACCTTATAAGAGTCCAATTACACTCCTAACAAAAGTCTGCGCTTACCCCCGTTAAGAGAAAAATATT
The DNA here is from genome assembly GCA_964449745.1 of uncultured Polynucleobacter sp. GTDB lineage: Bacteria > Pseudomonadota > Gammaproteobacteria > Burkholderiales > Burkholderiaceae > Polynucleobacter. The sequence continues at coordinate 29,878 of CAYVBV010000001.1, forward strand.
CTTTTGATAAGTTGTAGATATCCCAAACTAGTTCATCTACTTCATTCGACCATTCTAAGTCGTGCCAGTCTCCGTCTACCTCAACCTTGTGCATTTCAGCATCTAAGATTGCTTCTATATGTCCATGAGGAGCGTCGTGTGAGTGGTCCTCGTATATAACAACGTATCTAGCATTAGGAAGGTGTTTACGGATAACAGACATAATCATATGAGTACTGTGAAATACTACATCTTTCTTAGCAGCGACATATCCAGCCCAGGATTTTTCTAACTCTTCATCTAGGTGAGAGATTGGTACTGATACGTTAAGAGCCTCAATTTCTTTAAATAGCTGAGATTTCTTAAGTAATTCAATGTCTGAATGTGAGATTTCGTGAGAATGGTCATGTGAATGTTCTGTCATACTATTCTTATCGGAAAGCTTAATAGCCCAGATATCGCCTTTCTCTTTGCCCTAACGGGGAGTTGATATATTGTCGTCTAGCATTAACCCAGTCTCCATCAGGAATCAAATCTTCTTCTCGCAGTTGAGTATTATAGCGACCGCTTGCAAGATACATCCAAACTTTTGTATTAACGATTTTATTTTGTTCTTTATCAAAATATGATGCGTCTCTGAGAACTCTCTTATAGTGGGAGTAGCTTGGGTAATCTGCGTCAAATCCTTCTAGAGAGTCTAAGGAAAGTCTAACCTCGGCTCCCTGCGGAGTCTCATCTACCCAGAAGATATCTCCATATGCTGCGGCATTAGAATTTGCTTTTGCATATGGAAAAGCCCTTTCCTTGCCATACACGCCTACGCCGTCAACGGTAGCAGCCTCTGCCTGATAATAATGATTACCAAAAAGGACAGAATTGCCTTGTCCTTTGCGGAGAGTTCCATAAACGAAAACGGGATAAGGCTGTTCAAGAAAATGCATATAACCTAACTTTCTTAAAGCCCTACCAGTTCTTTCATCTGTTGGCACGCCAGGGGTAAGGTCGTAACGATATTCAGAGGGTATCTCATCTTCCATGTCTTCGTAAGAATCTGCAGATGCATCTCTCCATCGGTTAATCTTTTTGCGTACTAAATACCCATCTAAACCCAAGTCGTCAGCGACAGTATTAGCTATTTTAGAAATCTGGTACTCTGCAACTCCAGCGGACTCTACTATTTTGGAAGAAGCATAAAGCATCTCTTCGCTTGAGGTGGAATGCTCGGCAGCTTCGAGTCTACTAATAATTGACTCTTTCTGTCTGTCGGATAAGTCAGAATTTCTTACCTTACTTTTTAGGTCATCAATTGCAATACTTGCTTCCGAATTCTCAGTTCTTTCCTTGTATTCCCTTTTGAGAGAATGGAATAGTGATTGTACCTGAGCATCGGATAAGTCGCTATACAGGAAATTAGCATATGAGACCATAGCACTACTAAGCGGTGTTGAACGACAAGACATTAATTATATTTCCTTTAAGTGTAGTAAATCCCTATTATGACTACTAGTATCGGTACTCCAGCCAAAATTAGAACCGCGGTGGCACCTGAGATTCCAAGTATAGTGTAATCGGAGAAACGTGCAAATCCGCGACTTGGACTGTGGCTATCTTCGATAAAAAGTTCGGATTCAATTACTTCACCATGCTGGTTCATCGCACCTGGGATCCAATAGTGCAAAACATAGTTATCTTTGTTTAAATTAAAATAGGCGAATTTATAGTATCTATCTAAAGCAGGGTACGCAGCACGTGAAGCAACATACACCGCTACTTTACTCTTAGAATAATACGCTATTTTTTTAGACATTAACATTTCCTATCTTGCTTCGCCTCTGCTGTCGTATTTTATCAGCATATGCTTTGTTAACTGGGTCTACTTCATTTTTCCCAGCTAGGTCTAATATTGTCTGTCTCGCTTCTGCCCTTAGTAGGCTACGTCGTTCTATTTCAATTTTTGGTATTAAACCCATTTTATAGCTTGACCTATCTAAGTCTAATGCTAGCAGCTCCGCAGCTTGCCAAGAGACATCTCTCATATTCTCTCCAGCTTGCTCCGTAATACGCTTCCACATAGTTGGAGATTTTAAATTTTTGTGAGTTGCGATATGTAAAGTTTTATTATTATACGCAACGCCGTAGAGATAATTACGGAAGGCAACATTGTAGTTCTTTTTGGCTTCAAGTAATTTAGGATCATTTTGGGAAACTCCCTTACTCTCTAAGCCTCGGATAATCGAAAGAGAAGTGTTCTTACGAGAGCTGAGTTCTGCTAGCGGAGTTTCAATCGCAGATGAGCGAGCTAACAAAATTGTATTTTCTCTCGCCCTGTTTGACTCTGCTATCTTAACTCTCTGTTGCCACAAACTATAATTCTTAGAGGAAGGGTCCGAGTCTGGAGATTTCAATAAAGCCTTGTACCCTACGTCAGAGCTGTCATAGGCTGCTTCAATACGATTTGCCCTTTCAGATAACTCGTTATATTTACGTATTGCCTCTGGCGAGTTATAATTACGATATTCGTTTGCTATACGTCGTGCGGCGAAAACATCTCCAATAGCTATCTGGATACCCTCAGGGGATTCAGCGACAGTATAGTCATCAGACAATGCCTCTGGCGAAGGTACTACATTAGTTAAACGACTTTCTAGCTCTTTCCATGCTAGAAATGTTGCATTGTCTGGACCGTTATTATGAGATAAATCATTCTCCGCAGCTCTGAATCTAGCGACTAACGATTCTCGACGAGAGTCTCTAATCCTTATATCAGATTGAGCCTTTCGAATTCCAGCTTCAATAAAGTCGCGAACTTCTTCTTTATCCGCTTTTTCCTTAGCGGTGTCGCCTAGAGATGAAATAGCCTCTCTTCTTAGTTCGTGAAATATTTGAGAGACGAGAGTGTCATCAGCGCCGCTAACAAACTTGGCGATCGAAGTTGTTGCACTATTACCATTAGTACCACGACAAGACATATACTCTCCTTACTAGTATATATCTAACGAATATTAATTGCTTTTGGTATTATCTGGGAGAGGTGGTATCTCGTCGCTATTTTCTTTAGCCTTAGCGAGCATCTCTTCTGTAATCTTTTTACGCTTAGACTCAGTGTCAAGAACCACGCTACTGCCGCCCGCCATGCTGCGTAGTCTATCCATAGCTCCGTCTCCAATGTATTCTCCAAGCATTTTTGGAGTTAGATTGCTAGTAATTACGACAATGCGATTGTCAGCCCAGTACTTGTCTAGAACAAGAGAGAAAACTTTTGGACGCATTGCTTCGTTGAGCCATGTTCCTCTACCGACGTCGTCTATAATAAGCATCTTGATTTTAGATGAAACAAGTTTATCTAAAGCTTTTTCTACTTCGCCAAAAGAACTGTTAGCAGCCTTCGCGAGAAGTTCGGCTTCTGACCCAAACATTACCTCACTAGGCTTGTAATATCCTTCTTTGATTGCAGCATTAGCATAAGCAATACCTAAGAAAGTTTTGCCGTATCCTGGAGCGCCAAGGACAACAAGGCTTGCGACTCCTGTGTCTCCAGTAGAAATTCTTTTTAGTCTTTCCTTAACCTGAGTGTGTTCTGTCTCAGCATTCTTAAACTTATCTGGCAAAGACTCTTGCCAAGCTGTCCATTGTCTTTCCCAAATTGCTTGTTTTTCTTCCATTCGAACTTTACGTGCTAAATCCTTCTCATAATCAGAGGGTTCGTAAATCTCAGTAATGTTTTTTCTTTGTTTGCCAGGCTCAGCATGAATTGGATATTGTGCTATATGTGCGTCTGTTCCACATTCTGCACATCTTGCATGCTTGGCAAGGGCTTCTGCGTGAATTAACGGTACGATTGAATCTTTACCACACGAGCAAGGGCAGGCACAAGGGAAAAACTTAGCAGTTGCCATTTTTATAGTTCTCCAGACTGACTGCTCCAGTCAACTTTTTCATCCGCCTTTAAGTTGCCACGGAAATTTGCTTTGCCATTCTTCCCAATTAGGGTATTGCGAGGACGGTTTGCCTCTGGCTTACTATTATTCAGGGACCACTGTACATATTCGTCTGAGGCGAACAACTTCCAGCCGTGCTTAGCGAGTCCTGCGGGAGTTTGGCAGTGAGCGTGCCAGAACTTGTCAGCAAGGGCAAACTCGATAAGGTCGCAGACTTGGTCAGCAGTGAAAGCCTGGTTGTCTCCAGTTCCGTTTATAAGCTTCTTAACGTCGCTCCACCATGTAGGCGTTACTCTGAAGTTGCCTCCTAGTACTTCTTTGCGTACCTTAGAGAGGTGCTCGATAATGCGTTCGGCATCAGCAACCTGTCTAGGGTTAATGCCGTGCTTACCAACTTTCTTACCTCCAGATTTAATCTTTCCCTCTTCGCGTAGGTCTTCAAAAGCACCCACTTCTGTCTCATATAGAGGCATGTCATCTTCTCCTGTATTGTTGGTCTTTTTATTTTTTGCTCTGTGAGCGGCTACTCTTTGTTTATTTGCAATTCGAATATCATCAATTTCTTCTCTGGTAGTCTGCCATGAAGCATACCCCTCTACTATAATTGCTTTACCCTTGCGAGAGATAAGCTTAACAGCAGCAAGTTCGGCAAGTAAGTCGTCTAGATTTTTCTTTCCCCTGTGAATTTTACTATATAGTTCGGAAACTTCTCTAAGCTCTCTCGCAGCGAGTACATATGGTACTGAACCGCTTTCCTCGGAATCCTCAACTGTCTCTCTTGCAAGTGCCAAAAGTCTTATAAATGCGATTTCGCCAACAGGACCTACTTCTAGTAGCTTAGGGTCTCTGTAATATCCTACTGAGAGTCTAGCCCATCTGGTAGTGGTCTTCTTAGTATCTCTAGCCATTACTTCTCCCCCTTCATTTCCGAAGAAGGGATGATGTGAGTATTTTTAGTTTTTGTGGATTCTAGCCATTGGAGTAATGCATATCTAACAACATCCGATAAGGATAAACTATTCTTAACAGCAACCTCGTTAAGGAAAGATACGTCTCCATTTGTAAGTCTAAAAGAGACGGCGGTAGAGGTTAAATCCTCATTATCTTCTTTCAAATTAGAGATAGGTACGTCCGACGAAATAGAGGAGACAGCATAACGACAAATTTGACTAACTGACCTGTCTGAGAGTGCAGCAAAATCACTAAGCGAACTAAATAGTTTATCGCTTATTCTGACGGTTAAGATTTTGCTTTTCATAGTTATATTTTCCGAATCCTATATCGGAGGTTTAGCATTCTCGCGTATTACATTGTCTGACAAACTTTTATGAAAGCACTAATAATCCGATAGATAAAACTAGTATAGATATGTTATACTTTAACTTGGAGACTTTATGAAAATCAAACTTATGGCAGTGCTATCCTCGTTGGTTATCTTAGCGGGCTGTAGCACGAGTCCTAGCACTGATTTAGATGGAAGCCCATCTCCCAGCCCCAACGCCTCTCCTAGCCCCACACAGAGCCAGCCAGCAGAAGAATTTACCAATCCTGGTTTCTCCTCAGATAGGGAATTACAAAGACGCTCACTATCAAGCTATAACGCATTAAATGAAACTTTAAAAACTACCATCTCTTATTATGAAGAGAACGGGTACTATGTAGAGACTCTAGACAGAGAAGAAGATACTATTACCTATTTGGTTAAGCTTGGCAAAACACCCGAAGCGGCAACAGTTGTTGATTATAAAGATGACGGAAGCAGAAGCATTGCTCCTATCTTCCCAGAGATGCTTGCAGCATTCTCTAATGGGGGTTCTTATTTTAGACTTGACTTATTGAGCTTCGAACTTTCAGCAATCAAAGACATCTTATACGCGGACGCATTACCTGTTGACAACATCCCTGGTGCCGCTTCCTACGAGTCTTTCCAAACCTCAACTGGATTTGAATATATTAGCCCTATTACTAGCTATAAGGTTAATGTAGTATTGAAAGATGGCGTAGTTGCTTCTATCACAGAATCTGATACAGAGAAGATTGTCTACAGCTATGAGTTTAATTATTCTGAAAAAGCAGAGTACGCAGATATATTAAAGTCTGCTGTACTTATCCCGTAGCACGACCAGATAGGTAATACAGGTAGGCTGGGTCCATCGTACATGTAACTGGCTGGTTCATAGTAACTGGTCTGCCAAATACTACTGTATCTTTTTCAATTGTAGACTTGTATTCCGTGTAGATTCCAAAAGGAATGAGCTCTCCTGAATTTACAACGATATCGCCCACGCTGATTCTTCCATCCGCAACTGTAGTGCCCTTGTAGCCTCTTAGATAAATGTTAGGACTATCCCATCCATTAACCCCAGAGTTAAGAAGAGACACGCTATTGTTTGGGTTAGAACTAGCTTGGTTGTTTCCGAAGACAGATTGGCTTGGGTCGTTTGGATCTACATCAAACTTCCACGGAGCAGAGTTGCCTATAACGGTCCATGTCTGCCAAGAATTTCTTAAGTCTGGTGATATTCTTCCAACCTCGCTACCATTTCGTGCGATAACGCGGATTTCGCTTGGAATATCCCAACTAACTTCTGCTTGTGCACCACTTGCGAGAAGCTGAGATATTGAACGAGTACTAGTATTACTTGCTACTTCACGAATTAGTGGTCGCGTGTCTCCGCTAGGTACAATACACTGGAAGGTTTGTCCACAGGTCAAGAAGTCGTACGTTGGGTCTGGATGCCAAGTTTTGTTTCCCTTTTCAGGAGTATCGCCTGCACAAGCCCAGAAAGCACGCGTAGTTGGGTAGAAAATGCTGTTAGGGGAACTTGGTCTATCAGGATTAGATTCTGCATCCGCTGGTATGCCACAGTGAACAAAAGAAACCCGTTCTGCGGCAGTTGTTGACCTTCCTAAGGAGATGGAATTATAATTCCCTGTTAGATTTTGACGGTCTAACCCAATCCAATTTCGTATTGTATAAGTGCAAAGAACTTCTTTACTCTGTCCTAGGTTTTTTAGATAGTTGCCTGGCACGAAAGTATTGCAAAGCTCATGAGAAGCAGGCAGCTCTTGTCCAAACAGAGGATGTGCTGGTTCTAACACTTTACAAGGCTGATTGCTAGCCGAGGCTAGGTAAGAAGGCTTATCCTCTATACAGTTAATCACTAAATTCTCTGCTGTAGAGTTGCCTGGCACAAAAACCCCAGGGGTGTTTTCGGATGCGACCCCAATGTTAGACATTAAGATAAATCCGCCATTTGGACCAGGTTTTGTCTTAGCGGCATCAGAAGCAGGAGGACGAGTCCACCAACGTCTTTCAACCGTCTGCGGGTCTAAGTCGCTATCGTTAATTCCAATTTGAGATTTCAAAGAGCCACCATCGTGGTCATAAGGTCCAGTCATTTCACCTGGACCTAGCTCAGTTTGGCACCACACCTGCTTAATTTCTGGAGTGGGATAATAGGTTTTGCTTCCCCAACTCACGGTACGACTAATCCAGAACGGATTATAATAATGAGTTACTTCCGTATAAGTATAAGTTCCAGCATTTGAGAAAGTCCTAGGGTCGGTGCTGCCACTTCTTCCCCATATGTTATCGTTTACTATAGTTTGATAGACTGTTACTGGCGTAGGGTTCTTACGGTAAGCAGGAATAGTGATAACGAATACATTTGGCTTGGTGCCGATCTCAATTTTCTTTTCAGGTACAAGTTCTCCTTGTGGCACAGTAACTGAGCGTACTTTTCTTGATGTTTGGTGGTCTACATTCCAGTATCTGAAATCTCTCCAATAAATACCACTGCTATAGTAGTCAAGGGTTTTCCCAGCTGTTGCCGCATTGATATTACTACGGAATGAGGTAGGTATAGCAGCACCTGGTGCGGATGGGTCTCTAGTTCGTTTATAAGATCCCCAGTCAGAATACTTTCGACTATCCCAACCTGAGTTCCAAGGCATAGAAGTCCAGCTTGCACCAGTCCAGTTTGTTTCTGGAAGACCGCTAGTTACTCTTTTTCCCCACGCAGATGGCTGAGCACCAGCATTTGGGGCGAAAGAAGCATACCCACAGATTACAACAGGGCTAGCAGGGAAAGGTTGGTTGCAGCGAGAGGGGTTAGAAGCCGTACCAGGGTCGGAAGCTACGGCTGTTGTCTGAGGTATTTGTTCTAGTGCGATAACCTCTGGTGCATTAGGGTCATAGTCGTCAGCGTAGGCAGGCACAGCACTGAGACCAATTGGCACAGCAATAGTAGCGGCTAAGACGCTGGTGATAATTTTTCTAAACATAGTAAGACCCTCTTTTATGCTTACTATTTGTCTATCGGGGGAAGTTTTCCTTGGCGACTGGACGGATTTAGAAACGGCATTCAGCGGGAATCTGGGATTCATCGATAAAGTTGGTGCCCATTCCTGACACTGTAGTGATTGCACCGCTATACTTTGAAGACATTGACTCAAAGTACGCCGTTGCATCCCACATGATTACATAAGGTGCTCCAGTTACTGACGCAGTCACTAAGCCATATGCTCCATCGCTTGCTCGATCCCAATAATAAGCCCCATAGTTTCCACCGCTTAGCTTGACTTTACCCCAAAGCTTCACGACGGTTCCATAATTAGGGTCTTCAATTTTCTTACAGGAGTGATATCCAACCCACTCAATGGTAGGGGCAGAGAAGCCGCTAATACAAGCATCGTACACTGAGGGATTCTGTTCCCTAGTGATAGGGCAAAACTGGGTTTCCTGAACAGGTGCCGCTGGCTCATCTACAACTGGTGCGGGAGATGCTGGATTTGTGTTGGGAGAGGGCTTAGGAGATGGCTTAGGAGCGATATTCGCAGAGGTAGCATTATCTGTCAGAGACTGTTGTGCTGTTGGGCTAGGAGCACCATCAGATACTGTAATAGTGGTTTCCGAAATAACTGTGTTAATAACCTCAGAAGTTTCTGATAGGTGTTCCTCTAATGTGTTGCTAGATATGGAAATGCTTCTGCTCGATGAGTTTGAGACTTCAGAAGAAGCAGTTGTGTCAGAGGTTTCAGAAAGCGGCTCTGATTTTTCTACTATAATTGATTGCTTAGACTCCGCAATGCTAGCTTCTGTAGTTTGAGTGTTAAGGAAAGATGCGAAGAAAACTCCGCCCATTACTCCGAGCATGGCGACACCAAGGGTTAACTTTGTGAATGAAAAGTTAACCTTTTTGTTATCTTTCTCAGTGTCCATTTTCTCATCTCTTCTGCTATACTTTTTGTATAACTTCTATAACTAAGTTATACCTCATCACAGCCCGCTATTTATAAGGGTTTTCGGCTTTATCCCCGTAAAATAGGGCTTAGAGACTAAAAACCGCTAAATATAGGGGTTATACTCTATATCTAACGGTTTCTTGGACGTAGGATGTGTCGTAGTTTTATTCGTCCGATTCGCTTTCATCCTCGTAAAATAGCTCGTCTTGGACTCTTTCTCGTAAATCTTTGTCGGCATCTAAAAGATAAATAAGGGTTCTTACAATTTTAGATTTATCGACTTCCCATTCCGCACTCCACAGGGAAAGTGCACGCCTTTGTTCTCTAGATAAATCCACCGTATAGCGTTGTACGTCAGCTCCACGCTTTTTCGCTTGGCGAGGAACGCTGGTAGGGCGAGTAGATTGCTCGTTTAGGTTTTCTTCTGATTTTTCTGACATCATAAATCCTTATTTCGTATTATATCTATCGGAGAAAAAGATTTTGGGTGCAGTATTGCAGTAATTACGGTTTGGACGCACTACTATTGTTCATAAAAAGTGTCAAAGACTCGAGAGTCAAACTCTAAGCAACTTTGGGTAAATCCTAGTTTTGTATAGTAAATATTTCTAGGGAACAATTCATACTCAGCTTCTGGGATTGGTAGCGGTTGCAGATAAAAGTCCTCTTTTCCACTGATAATGCGATTTGTAACATGACGGTCTAGCTCTTCTAAAATATAAGACTTAGACACGTCAGATAACCTTGGGTGATACCAGACAACATTTGAACCATCGTAGAGCTTACGCACGCCATCAGCGAAGCCCATACCATTTTTCTTTAGCAAATACGATGCGTATGAAGCGTCTATACGGGCTCCTTCCCAATTCTGCTTTGCATAGTCTCCCCATACTGGCGGCAGGCTAGTCCAATTTTTGGAATATAAATTATTTGCAATAGCAAAATCGCCCATTAGGTCAGAATCTATAATAAAGAAATCTTCAACTTCTCTTGCTGTGATATCTTTATTTCCATCGTAATCGGGATACTCCTCAATGAGTGCGTCCGAATAAAAACTCCCTGATATTAGGCTAGCCTCGGGCTTATAATCTTCATACCCTAGCCATTCTGTCGAAGCGACGCATCCAGCACCTAACTCTATATAGCTTGCTTGTCCTCTTATGGCATCCCCATCCGCTATCTGGTGCCGTGCAGTGGAAGGGTTTTGGAAAGATAAAAAGATAAAAACAATTAGTAAGCTTAGAAGGAAAAATCTAAAGAAAAATTTTCTTGCACTAAACTTAGTTTTTGTGATATATTCTTTATCTGCGAGCCAGTGTTGTGAGGTATTCATACATTGAGTTTATCGGAGCGAGTAATAGTAGTAATCCTCTTATTTACTTGCAAAATGTCGGAGTCTAAGGTATAATATAAGTATAAGATATAGGAGAATTGATGAGTAGCAAACCCGCAGTAGGACAGGCTTTAGGTGTCCTTGCAACGGCTTTCTTGGCTAGCATGGCAGTCAGTAGTTTCTTCTTCGTAAAGCCAGGAGATGCAATGGCAGATTCTGGAATTTGTCAAACCCAAGGTATCCTAACGGACGGCTCTAAAGATAATGAAGTAGTGCTCACTGTTTCCCTAAACAATAATTGCAACAACATCCCAGAAGGTGTTTTGAGAGGTATCGACGAAGTTGGCATCGCTCATCTAATTGAGAAGACCGAAATTGTTAAAACTGCTGATGGCTATGAGACAATTTCCGTTCTCGATTTAGACCTAGGATTTACTTCTTATACTTTTGAGGTTGGAACATATTTTAACGCACAAATCTCATTAGACTAATTGAGTTATGCAGTAGCCGATATTTGAAGCATAAAACTTAGCTTGGAGATTTTATGCCTTTGCGTTTACCAAAAGCCCCACTAATTATTTCTGCACTACTAGCAGTCGTGGGCGTCATTGTATTACTTGTTGTACCCTCAGTAGCCCCCGATTTTGAAATTGCAGGGGTAGGTGCTGACCTAGTAGGGATAGGTATCTTAGGATTTTCTTTCCTAATCTTTGCTCTATCGTTTGCACTAGCAACTCCTCTTTCTGAAGAAGAGCGAGAGGAAAAGAAAGCAGCGAAGGAAGCTGCTAAAGCCGAAAAAGAAGCTCAGAAGCTTACAAAGTCAGATGATAGTCTAGACGAAACCGAAGCAAAGATAGCGGATAGAGCGGAAAAAGCTGCCAAAAAGCTTGCTGCCAAAGCTGCTAAGGAACAAGCAGCAGCCGCTAAACAAGCCGCTAAGGAACAAGCAGCAGCCGCTAAACAAGCTATAAAAGAGGCTAAAGCAGCCGAGAGAAAGAAGGCTGACGAAGATGACGATGAGGACGAGCCAAGCATCGAAATGATCGGCATGGAATATGCGAAGCCTCTTTCTAAGGAAGAACAAGAAGAGCTTAAAGAAGATGCGAGAATTGCAAAAGAAACGGCTAAAAGAGATGCCGAATTTGCTAAAGAGGCAGCAAAGCAGGCTAAGATTGCAGAAAAATTAGCCGCACAAGAAGCAAAAGAGCAAGCTCGCCTAGAGGCAGAAAAAGAGAAGGCTCGCCTAGAGGCAGAAAAGCAAGCCGCTAAGGAACAAGCCGAGGCAGAAAAGCAAGCTGCTAAGGAACAAGCGGAAGTAGAAAAGCAAGCTGCTAAGGAACAAGCCGAGGCAGAAAAGCAAGCACGCATTGAGGAAAAAGCCGCTGCAAAGCAAGCACGCATTGACGCAAAAGCCGCTGCAAAGCAAGCACGCATTGACGCAAAAGCCGCTGCAAAGCAAGCA
>CAYVBV010000001.1:41936-79759 GCA_964449745.1 uncultured Polynucleobacter sp.
AAAAGCCGCTGCAAAGCAAGCACGCATTGACGCAAAAGCCGCTGCAAAGCAAGCACGCATTGACGCAAAAGCCGCTAAGCTTGCCGAGAAGGAGGCTAAAAAGCTTGCTGCTGAAGCAGATGTAGAAATGGTTGTCTATGAAGAGAACCCCGATCTGTACCCAGCAGAATCACTCAACTACGAAGAGCCGACAGCAGAGAGCCTAGAAGATTCCTTCGAAGAAGAGTTAGAAGATTCATCTGATTTAGCTGAACTAACTTCTCACACCGCTGATTCTACCGAAGTAGACATCGTAGAAGAAGATGTTGTAGAAGAGGTAGAAGAGCCTTCTACGCTTGCGGCTTTTGCTGAGCCTGAGCTTGTTCTGCCATCCGAGGAGGAAATATTCGGTGGCGAGGAAATGAGAATTCCTTTCAGCAACAAGTCAAGAAGCCGAGAAGTTCGAGAGCTTGAAGAAGAACTTGCTAACAAACTAGCGGTTCTAGATGAGAAGATTGCTCTTTTAGAAAAGCAAATCGAGAACACTAAGTAACTTTTATTAACTCTGGTTGTGTTATACTATGTTTATGACACAACCAGAGTTTTTCTTTCCCGTAGTTAGCAGGCTTGCCTCAGGCGATTCCATTTTTGTAAAAGAAGAGTTGGGGCTAGATATCCCTGAGGACTCATCTGTGAAAGTAATTGATGCAGTCTCAATTGGAGACTACTCATATTTAGTTGTAGAATATATGGGGGCAGGTATTGGAACTTTAGTTCCTTCCGATACAACAGTAGAACTCGTACCACCATTTTAATTATAGAAAGAGACTAAATTGCAAGCAATCCTAGACCTATACCTTTATACCTTCCTACTTCTTTTTGGTCTTGCTATTGGATCTTTCCTAAACGTCGTAATATATAGGGTACCAGCGGGCAAAAGCATCGGGGGTCGTTCTCACTGCCCTAAGTGCGATAACCAAATTAAAGGTATAGATAATATTCCAGTGATATCGTGGCTTATGCTCAGAGGGAAATGTCGCAACTGTAAATCTAAAATTTCCTCTCGATATCCTTTAGTGGAGCTAGCTACTGGTCTATCGTGGATGGGGCTAGGAATTATCTATGGGTACGATCCTATCTTACCTCTTTTACTCCTACTTGCCTCTGCGAGTATAGCATTAGCAATGATTGATTTTGATACTATGACCCTGCCTAATGTTATAACTTACCCTATTTTTATCATAACAGTATTATACTTAGGAGCATTAGGGCTACTAACTGATAACCTGCCTTCCTTAATCAATGCTGGGATAGGAGCTGGAATTTACTTTGGTTTCTTTTTCCTCATGTGGTTCCTCACAGGCGGACGAGGGTTAGGATTCGGAGATGTGAAGCTCGCCCCAACCTTGGGTGCGATTGTCGGATGGTATTCAATTGGTGGAACCTTAGTTGGTATTATGGGTGCTTTTATCCTTGGCGGAATCCCCGCAGGAGTTCTACTAGCAACTGGCATTGTGAAGAAGGGGACACAAATTCCTTTTGGTCCTATGCTATTGGTAGGAGCTTGGGCTGGCGTCTTAGTCGGAGCTCCTCTAAGCGAAGCGTATTTTTCTTTATTCTAAATTTGCTTTTCCGTCCTGTTATGTGATAGTATATATTTATAACAGACACAGAAAGATTTTAGAATGGGTTTCACAGAACATAAGCTTTGGCTTCTAGATGATGAATCGAGCAACTTTAATGGTGCTCTCATTGAGATGAATGCCCCTATGGTGAGCAATGCCCAATGGCAAATTGTTCTTAATGAAGTTCTAGAAAACTTTGTGAAAGTAGAATCTTCAATTTCAAGCATTAACGGAATGTATGCAGTGCACTACACTGAATCTTTTGGAAGCGACTACGCAGGTTTAATGTTTTCAAAACTTAAGACTGTTTCATTAGGGGACACCACTACTGTTTTCGATATGCCGGATAAGACTTCTGGAATGTTAAACATTTCGGAAACAACAAAGTATTCAAAAGTTGCTACTCTAGCTCTTACAGCTGGATTCTATTCCGAAATAGATCCTTCGCCTAAGCCCAACCGCGTGTTAGGTGCTGTTATTAAGAATCATGAACTAATAGTTGTTAGACAGCATAATGTGCCTCCTAGCACTTTAGAGCTTATCCGAACAACTGGAAAATCAATGATTGCTCAGTTAGATAGCAATATGATGCTCTCTGGGCTAAATTAATAACAGAGGCATTTTTAAATGTGCTATATTATATCAAGAGGGTAATTAACCCGATATAAAGGATATAATGGCTAAATCATCTGTTTCTTACCAATGTAGTGCATGCGATGCAACTTTCCCACGCTGGGTAGGCAAATGCGGCAAATGCGGGGAATTCGGAACAGTAGTAGAAGTAGCGGGCAGCAGCTCTAAAGGCGGAAGTGTCGGCTCTGCACGAGTTGGTGGCGTTGGGATTAAAACTAGTATCACCCCGACTTCTGTAACTCGCCATGCAATGAGAGTAAGTGAAGTAAAGCCAGAGAGAAAAAAGCACACTAGCACGGGTATCGGAGAATTAGATAGAGTATTAGGCGGAGGGCTTGTTTCTGGACAGGCTATTCTAATTGCTGGAGAGCCAGGGGTTGGAAAATCTACTCTGCTTCTTGCCATGGCTCAGAACTACGCAAAGACCGGAAAGACAGTATTGTATGCTTCCGGAGAGGAATCCGTTGAACAAATTGCAATTCGTGCTAACCGCACAGGAGCGGATGCAGACAGCCTTTATATCGCAGACGAGACCGATTTGTCGGTAATCTTAGGACACATAGAAGAAGTAAACCCCGATCTTGTAATTATTGACTCCGTTCAGACTATCGCGTCTCCCGATGTAGAAGGCAGAGCGGGAGGAGTTGCCCAGGTACAAGAAGTTTCTGCCACTCTAACTAGAGTTGCAAAAGCTACGCATGTGCCTTTTGTTATCGTTGCACAGGTTACAAAAGATGGTAATATTGCGGGACCTAAAACTCTCGAACACTTAGTGGACACGGTTCTATTTTTCGAAGGCGACAGAAATACAAGCCTGCGTCTTCTAAGAACAATTAAAAACAGGTTTGGTCAATCCGACGAAGTTGCTGCTTTCGAGCAAACAGAATCTGGCATTAAAGAAGTTCCAGACCCCTCAGGACTATTTTTAACTGGCAGAGAAGAGCCTGTCGCCGGAACTTGCATTACAGTTACTATGGAAGGCAAGAGAGCAATTCTAGCGGAAGTACAGGCTTTGGTTTCCCCAACTAATGCCCCTAACCCTAGGCGCGGAGTCTCTGGACTAGATAACCAGCGTATGGCTATGCTAAATGCGGTAACAGAAAGACATGGTAGAATTCGCATGTTTGATAAAGATTCATATTTAGCCACAGTAGCAGGGATGAAGATTACTGAGCCAGCCGCAGACCTTTCCGTCTGTTTGGCACTAGCTAGTGCGGCTTGGGATAAACCAATCCCTCAAGATGTAGTAGCAATTGGAGAAGTAGCACTGTCAGGGGACGTGCGAGGGATTTCTTCTATTAATCAACGCATAGCAGAGGCAGCGAGATTGGGATTCAAGAGAGCTTTGGTTCCTGTCGGTACCAAAAAATTGCTCGCAAGTACAACTTCAAAAGATATTGTAATAATAGAGGTCCCCAATCTTGTGAAGGCTTTACAAGCTTTAAATCAGATGGCTAAGTAGCTTTATCTATATTTTTTATATTCCGTTTCACCTCCCGCCGATAAAGTAGATAAGTTTTGGCAAAATGCCATTTCTCAATGCTTGAAGGAATAAAAACTTATGATTAACAAACTTACCAACGAACGCAGGGAGTTGGACAAGGGTTTGACATTAATCGAGCTATTGATAACAATTGCGGTTATCGGTATAGTCGTTGCAATTTCAACCCCTATTATCACTTCTGTTATACAACAAGCCCAAGTTGACGCTCACAAGGGCGAGATGCTATTTATGGCTGATTCAATTGAGAAATCAATTGGAGGAATGAGTGGACTACAAGCCACTGGGTTCGATCTAGGAACCCCAGCAGATTATAAGCGGTACGAGGCTAACGAAAGGCAAACTTTCAGATTTAGCAGGGAAAACGCTACCGCAGTCTATTCTGTAACTCCTAGTAGAATTACCAGACTCGTACCTACTGGTTCTGGAACTGAAGCAGACCCATACACCGGATTCTGTATTACGGCTTGGGTCGGAGACCGTAATATCCAGGTTAACAGTGGCTCTGCTGAGGTTACTGATGGTTCTTGCGGACTTATCCCTGGACCTATTTCTGCCCCGGAAGCCCCAGCAATTGGCACTTTCACACCACTTAGCAACACAGTAGCCGTAGTCAGCTTTACCGCACCTACCGGCGAAGCAGTCGGTGGACAGTCTGCAGAGCTAGAACTGATCCAAGCAAGAGCTACTTGTACCCCTACCGCTGGCGGAGTTTCAGTTACTGAAACCGTTGCTATAACAAACCCTATTACTATTGATGGTCTAACCGAAAACGTCGAGTACACTTGTACTGTAGCCGTTAAAAACAACGGAGACCCAAGCTGGAGCGACGAATCCAACGATTCTAACTCAGCAACTATGTTCACTACTCCATCCGCACCTACCACTGCACTAGGCTCTAACGGTCCTACCATGAACATTTCATGGGGTGCTCCTACAAGCAATGGTGGCGACCCCATCCTTGGATACATTATAAGATATGTTAATGTTAATGACATTACTTTCGATGCAACTGCTTCCGGAAGCGGATACAATGCAGAGGCAGTCGGAGGATACTGGGACAAGGACACCTTACCATTTGAGAATGCTACTGGTAGCGTTGGAGAGCTCGTGATTCCAAGCGATTCCACACTTCTTTATGGTATCACAGGAACCGAGACTAGCACATCTACTCCTGCCTTCGCAACAAGTGTTCTTGCACTTACCCCAGGACAGGCTTATTACATTGCCATTGCCGCGTACAACAACGCAGGTGAGGTAAGAAGCTGGTCAGGAAGCGATTATATTGGAGATGGTCAGTTCAGAATAGTTACTAACCAATCTACTGGTGAAGCATTCATTAGAACCGCTACTGAGCCAGACAATGTATTGGTAGCTTCACCGACTAGCCTTCTAGCAACTGGTGGTACCAACACTGAAGATGTCAGTGGAACTCAAACTACATATTACTACATTACAGTAACTTGGAACAAGCCTTACGATGGTGGTTCAAACATTACTAGGTATGAACTACAATACGACGTACAGCCTGACTTCCTCGGAAACTCCGGTGGCACTGGACCTCTTGGAACTACTTCTAAGACTATCACTGGTTCGGCACCACTAAGTGAGACTGTTACAATTGGTAGTGTAAGTAGTTCCTTGCCAGACAGCACTTCCTACTTCATCCGTGTAAGAGCATGTAACGCAATTACAAGCATGGGTGATAATGGATGTGGAGACTGGATTGCTTCAGGAGCAGACCCTGCGGGTGTCGCTGCTGCTGCTACCCCTGCTCCACCTACTGCACCTTCCGATGCAACCGCCGAGGTTTCAGGAGACGGTACAGCTACTGTTACTTGGACTAACTAGTAGCAAATAGTTTCATCCTATCAAGCGATTTAGGGCTCCTCAGAAATGGGGAGCCCTAAATTTTTGCTTTGTTATTTATAATATTATTTAAGTGTTCGCTTAAAAGCTTCGAGCTGCATAATTTGACCCATAACTTCTGCTATGGCATCCGTGTCCTCGGAAATCTGCCCCATGCGTAATCTTAATCGTTTAATCTTTTCCTCAGTATCTGCATAAAGAATTTGATTTGCAAGCTTCTCTAGTATCTCTTTTTCCTTAGGCTTATCTTTCGATGCTAGGGTATCTTCCATAGCAAGAAGAGTATAAAAAGTTTTCGCCGCAGGATTTGATTCAACTCTATCGATTAATACTTGGACGGGTTTTGTCCCTTCCGGTATTAAAGCATATTCTTCAAAAAGCTTTCCGTATACCTCAGATTTAAATGCTCCGCCAAAAAGGTCTACATTGTGTACCGTGTCGCTTTGATACAAAATTTTGATTAGCTCTCTTTCCGCAGAAAGAACTACGCTATTAGGATCTGGGTATACGACTGTGATTGCTTCTTCAGAAGCCTCTGGCTCGCCGTAGAAGCCATCTCCCGATGATTCCTTAGCGTTCCTCAGATAAGAGTTATAAGCCTTCTGAGCGTCTTCTAGGGCTATTCCGATGATGCCCGCTGACTTCTTAATATACTCCTGAAGGAGAAGTGGGTCTTTGATGTCCTTGAGTAAAGGTAGAATGGCTCTTAGCCCATTCACCCGTCCCTCTCCACTCGAAAGGTCATATTCTTTAAGCTGTTCCAATATCATAAACTCTGCAATTGGGATAGCACTTTTCACGAGCTCTTGTACTGCCTGGGGACCTTTCTTGATTCTGAGGTCAAGCGGGTCCATCCCTTCAGGTGCTACTGCTACATAGGTTTGAGAAGCAAATCTTTCTGCTTCTTTGTAAGCTCTCTTTGCCGCCTGGATACCTGCGGAATCGCCATCGAAGGTGAATACAACTTTACCTTTGTAGCTATCCCCATCTCGAATTATACGGCGAATCATGTTAACGTGGTCTTTTGTAAATGCGGTTCCACATGCCGCAACAGCGTAAGGTACACCAGAAAGATGGCATGCCATTACGTCGCCATACCCTTCAACGACGACAGCGATTTGGTCTTTCCCTATTGCCGTACGAGCCTTAGATAACCCATATAGCACCTCAGATTTTTTGTATATTGGGGTTTCAGGAGTGTTTAACCATTTCGGTCCTTGGTCGCTTTCTGAAAGTTTACGTGCCCCGAATCCAACAGGCTCCCCTGTTGTGTTATAGATAGTCCATGTTAAACGGTCTCTGAACTTATCATAAACTTTACCTTTTTCATTTTTGCTTGCCAAGCCTGCTAGGATAATGTCTTCTTCTTTATACCCTTTACCCTTCAACAAATTTAGTAAAGCATCCCATTCGTTTGGGGCATATCCGATTGAGAAATCCGCAATGTCTTCTTCTGTGAATTGACGTTCAGAGAGATACTTTCTGCCTTCGGCTGCCGCTGGAGTCGAAAGTTGGCTTCCATAAAAATCTGTTGCTATCTTATGCATCTCTATTAGAATTTTTCGTTTGCTTCTAGACTCCCCGTCAGAGCTGCTTGCACCGCTATAGCGAAGTTGGAAGCCTACCTTATCTGCTAGAAATTCTACAGCTTCAACAAAAGATAAGTTCTTCGTCTGTTGTATAAAGCTATATACATCGCCAGAACCACAGTGAGATCTGCAAATCCAAATTTTCTTATCTGGGCTTACATCGAAGGAAGGGCGTGAATCATCGTGGAAGGGGCATAGTCCGCGATATAGAGAGCCTACTCTGCGAAGCGTGACAATTTCTCCAACGATATCTTCTATTGCAACTTTATCTTTCAGTGTTGCAATATCGTCTGAGTTTATAATTCCTTTGCCCATAATATATTAATCGGCTTTGTAGTATTTATGAAATAGCCGATGCTATATAGTATAGCGTGAAAAGAAAAGAGAGTTGTGCAAGAGTCTTTAGATATTTTCAATAAGATACATGCCTTATTAAGGTCTGGCAATTTTTCCTTAGAATATGATTTGATTCCTCTTATAGAAAAAGTTTGCTTAGACCGAAACTCTGTATCAATTTTGTCAAAATTGTCTGATATGGCATACGCTATGGGGCACATAGAAGCTGGTGGAGTATTATACGAATATCGACAGCTGGAAGCTAAAAATAAGGCGGTATATGCGGATATTGCTAGCCGCAAGAAGACTGCAGATTCGACAAAGCCTCAAGAATCTTCTAACATTATTTGGAATCGTAAAGATAGAACATTAGAGGCTATAAGAAAAAATGTTAGCCTTAAAGATTACCCTGAAGAGATCCTTTATAAACTATATAATTCTATCTACAAAAATACGTGGCAGTCTTTAATGTCGGAAGATGAAAATCGAGAGCTGCTTGTATACAACTATGACAACATATGGAAAATAAGAGATTACTGTATAGCAAAAAGTAACGCAATTTTTGAGAAACTATCGTTATCCCATGGGGCTAAATTAAAGCCAGGCGATAAAGTTTTATTTAAAGATGAGCTAAGTTTAATATCTAAAATTAATATTCATGTAGATTCCATCCAAATAGAAATCGCGGGGAGACTAGAAAATATTAGCGTTCCCCGCGATTCAAAGATAATTTCCTTAACGAAGGAAATCGGGATCTATCCCTGACATTCTCAACATCATACGAAGTTTAGAATCTCCGAGAATCTTGTCAACGGCATCCTCAGTAGACAAGTCGTATTTATCTGCGACCTCAGTAACAATAGTCTCTGCTACAATTCGCTTAATGCTTTCAGGTAGGTCAGGGACTTCTTCATTTACAACAGAAGCGTAGCATCCCGCTAGCTCTTTCCAAAGAGCATCTACCTTTTTACCTTCGGGAGAGCTTGGTCCGTCAAAATCTTCACCCTTCGCGAGTGCTTCTTGAACTTTCTGTTCTAGAATAATAAAGTTGTCATCCATTTCTGTTAGGATATCCTTAGTTAACAGAATTCTTTCTTCTGAAGATATAGGCATAATATCTAGTGGCACTAGAATCTCTACGTCTTGGAACCATTTCCAAATGCTGTTAATAATAGCAGGAGTTAGCTCTAGATCTGCATTTGCTACGGCTTTAGCAACCTTGATATCTGTGCGGATCACAGTGATAATGTTGTCATTAGACAATTACTATAACCTCCTATAGTGTTATATATAATATATATTATAGCACAGAGTTAGTCTATTGAAACTACAAACCCTATATTTTCTAACGGCTGTTCCACCTTAATTCCAGAACCGTCTCTGCGAGAATCCATTGTAGGTAGTGCGATTGAATCGAACTTAGAATCAGAAAGAGCAGGATTAGAATAAACACCCGCTGATTCTAGCTTTTCTTCGCCCTTTAGGAATTTATGAGAACGAACTCCTCCTGTACCTCTACCTTTACCTGGATAGGCAGCGAATGGCGTCATCTTTACCGTCGTTCCAGTATAGGTTATCACTACTGGTTCTACTGCTGTAGCGGATACTACGTTAAATGCAACAACTTCGGAATCGGATGAAACTTTCATTCCGGCTACGCCACCGCCCGTTCTTCCTTGAGCTCTAACAGAAGCCGCTGGGAAATGTAGCAAGGATGAATCGGATGTAATAAATACAAATTCGTCTTCTTTAAAAACAAGATTCGCATTTAATATTTCGTCGCCGTCTTTTAGTCCCATAACTTCAAACTCTTCTGAGCGAGTTGGGAAATCGAAGTTTACTACTTTAATAGTACCCTGCTTTGTTCCCATTGCTATACCCTCGGCGGTTTCATGCGTTGCGGGAGCTATTCCAACGATTTTCTCTCCCTTAGAGAGCGTTGCTAGCTCTTTTGCATTTATAGAACCCTTAGGGGATAAATAGCCCTTTTGTACTCCGATATCTGGGATGGCAAGAACTGGAATTCTGTATGCTTTTCCTATATTAGAGATTAGAACGATATTGCTACGTGCCGAGGTTCCCACCATGTGAGTAATCACATCGTGTTTCTGTCTAGCTTTCTTTGCTTTGCCTTCTTCTTCGTAGCTAGCCATTATTCTTCCAACTAGCCCTGAAGATGTTAAGAAAACTTCACACGCGTTATCTGGGATATCCGGAGTTGCTGTTTGAGATTGCTCAGCTGCAATTATTTCTTTAAGCTCTCCGCCCACAAGCAGTGTCTTACGAGGAGAGACAAAGTTTTTATTAATGTCTGCAAGCTCTTCATCTACAAGTTTTTCAAGTGATTTACGATTTTCAAGAATCTCTTTGTATTTTGCAATTTTGTCTTCAAGTTCGGCTTTTTCTTTTTGTAGAGATTCTACTTCAAGGCTGACAAGTCTTCTAAGTGGCATATCGAGAATGTGCCCTGCTTGAATTTCGGTCAAAATAAACTTACCCATAAGGTTAGTTCGTGCCTCTTGTGTGTCCTTGCTAGCTTTAATTACTTTAACTACTTCATCAATATTTGTTAGTGCTTTGAGTAAACCTTCTACAATGTGCTTACGTGCTTCTGCTTTGTCAAGCCTAAACTGAGTCCTGCGAGTGACAACTTCGAATCTATGCGTAAGGAAAACTTCTAGCATTTCTTTTAGACCTAGCGTTTTAGGTGCTCCGTCAACTAGTGCAAGATTGCTTATACCGAAAGAAACTTCCAGAGGAGTAAGCTTATAAAGATCTGCAAGCATTGCGGTTGGGTTAACGCCAGTCTTTAGCTCTACTACCAGGCGAATGCCATGCCTTCTATCCGAAAGGTCTTTTACATCTGATATTCCCTGTAATCTCTTTTTGTTTATCTCGTCTTTAATCTTTTCTATAATTCTTTCGCTACCGACGCTATATGGTAGTTCGGTAAAGACTAAACTCATTCTACCTCTGCTGCCGTCCAGGGGTTCAACCTCGCCTTTTGCTCTGATTCGTACAGAGCCTTTGCCATCAGTATATGCTTTTTCTACTTCATCTAAACCGATTAAGACTCCGCCTGTAGGAAGGTCAGGTCCTGGGATTATTTCCATTAGTTCTTTTAAAGTAGCATTAGGCTTCTTAATGAGGAACCTAGCAGCAGATACTGCTTCGTTCAAGTTGTGCGGAATCATGTTGGTCGCCATACCAACCGCAATTCCAGAAGAGCCATTTACTAGTAGGTTAGGGAAAGCAGCGGGTAGAACAGAAGGTTCTAGTATGGAGCCGTCGTAGTTTGGCACCATGTTAACAGTGTTTTCGTCTAGCCCTTCGACTAGAAGCATGGCGTATTTAGCTAGTCTCGCCTCTGTATATCTGCTTGCTGCAGCCGAGTCATTTGGAGAACCAAAGTTTCCATGTCCCTCTACCAAGGGAGTGTTCAAAGAAAAATCTTGGGCTAATCTTACCATTGCCTCATAGATTGCTGAGTCTCCGTGAGGGTGATATGAACCCATAGTGCTTCCGACTACGCGAGCAGACTTAACAAAAGCATGCCCTGGCACGAGTCCTGCTTCATACATCGCATAAAGGATTCTTCTGTGAACAGGTTTAAGTCCATCCCTGGCATCTGGTAGTGCACGGGATGTGATTACAGAATAGGAATATTCTAGGAAAGACTTCTCTACTTCATTTTTGAGAGTAGTATCAAAAATTTGCTTTCCTGCGACTTCAAATACTTCGCCGTCTGCGTCATTTCCTGGTAGTTTCTTAGCCATTCATTTTTCCTTTAGATGTCAATTGCTTCTTTGTCAACTTTGTCTGAGTTCTCAATAATCCAGTCTCTTCTAGGTGCCACTTCATCTCCGAACAGAAGTTCCAATATCGCCTCAGAAGCCTCTACGTCGTCCATAGTAATTCTTCTAACGCTACGGGTTTCTGGGTTCATAGTAGTTTCCCAAAGCTCTTCGGCATTCATCTCACCAAGACCCTTAAATCGTGCAACGGGAGTCTTGATTTTTTTACCCTTCTTCTCAAGCTCAGCAACGGTTTGTTCCATCTCTTCTTGTGTATAAGTGTAGATAGTCTCTCCACCTTTGCCCATAACCTCAATTTTATGTAGAGGAGGCATAGCGGCATATAGTCTACCTGATTCAATAAGAGGCTTCATATACTTTGCGAATAAAACGATGAGAAGAGATCGGATGTGGCTTCCATCGACATCAGCGTCAGCCATAAGCATTATACGTCCATATCTCATTTGTTCAATATCGAAGCTCTTGCCTGTACCAGCACCAATACATTGAATGATTGCTGCACATTCAGCGTTCTTAAGCATGTCAGCCATGGAGGCTTTCTGAACGTTTAGAATTTTACCACGCAATGGAAGAAGTGCTTGGTATTCGCTATTACGTCCCTGCCTTGCACTACCAAGAGCGGAGTCTCCCTCTACGAGGAAAAGCTCAGAGCGGTTTACTCCAATAGCACGGCAGTCTACCAACTTAGCGGGCATAGAAGCACCTTCTAAGGCAGTTTTACGTCGTGCCGCTTCTCTTTGTGTACGGGATGCTACTCGGTTCCTAGCAGCGTTAGCAATCTTTTCTAAGACTAGTCTTGATTGATTCTTGGTTTTACTTCCTTCAATCCAATTCTTAATACCGCTAGTCGCTACCTCTTGAACAATTTTAGTTACCCCAGCGGTTCCGAGTTCTTCCTTGGTCTGCCCAACGAATTGCGGCTCTGGAACAGCTACCGATACTACGGCAGTTAGACCTTCCATGATATCTTCAGCTGTTGGCGGTTCCTCATTTTGACGCATAATGCGGGTTCCCTCATATGCTTTACGGATTGAGTTAACTAGTGCTCTTTCGAATCCTTTAACGTGAGTTCCACCTTTAGGTGTAGTTACTACGTTTACGAAAGAAGCAAGGTTAGCGTCATATCCGTTGTCCCAGCGGAACGCAATCTGTACTTCTACGACTCTTTCAACTTCTGTGTTTACCATGTTCCCAGTAGAGTCAATAACAGGAATGGTTTCAATAAAGGAACCTTCATCTTCAATATAAAAGATATCGCTTAGAGGCTTACCTGAAGTATTATAGTCAACCATGTCTTTGATTCCACCCTCAAAGTGAAAAGTCTCTTCGAAAGGAGTTTCTTCTCTTAAATCACGGACATTGATAGTTAGATTAGGGACTAGGAAAGCAGTCTTACGTGCTCGCTCAACAATAACCGATCTCTCGATTTTGGCATCGGGGGTAAACAAGGCATAATCTGGCCAGAACCTAATAGTGGTTCCGGTAAAACCTTTAGGAGAGGTTCCGGTTTTTTGAATATCTTTGATTTCTTTAAACTTTGCATCTAGCTTATCACTATCAAATAGAACAGGAGTTCCTCTCTTGAATGAAAGCTTGTGTTCGTTGCCGTCTCTGTGAACAGTGACATCTACGCGTTCTGAAAGAGCATTAACTACTGCGGCACCAACGCCGTGGAGCCCACCAGAAACCTTATAACCACTTCCGCCGAATTTACCTCCAGCGTGTAGTCTTGTATAAGCTATCTTTACGCCAGATTCTCCGAGCTTTTTGTTAATATCTACAGGAATACCTCGCCCGTTATCAGATACCTCGACAGAGTTGTCTTTGTGAAGGGTTACTTCTAACCTAGTACAATACCCAGCAAGTGCTTCATCAACGCCATTGTCAAAGATTTCATGGTGTAAGTGAGCCAGTGCGGAAGGTCCATTTCCACCCACATACATACCTGGGCGTTTACGAATGCTTTCTAGCCCTTCTAGAGCCGTAAAGTCGTCTGCACTATAACTTCTGTTTTCTTCTGCCATCTAGATTAAGACTCTTTCTTATTCTTATCTTCCAATATCATTCCTAACGGCAATGCAGCCATTAGCAATGCGGTCACAAACCCAAGGGATAGTATCACTGTTAGCCAAGTATAGTCCATAAGTTCCTCCGAATTGCGACATTTATATAATCGGCGATATCTAAATATGGCGAAATGTCATTTTCTGCTTGTTAAATGTGGTATAACATAAGTAGAGAACGCAAGGATTATTATGACTACACCAAGACTAGCTCATTCAACTAAATATGGTCGCCTTTACCAGCGTCCTGAAACAGCCGTTGCTTCTTTAAAACCACATGCGGAAGCTTTGAAAAACGGGCTACTTATGCCTAGCGTCACAAATGTAATAGACGTAATGAATAAACCGTTTTTGCAGACCTGGTATGCAAAGCGTGCAGCAGAAGACGCCGTACAGGTCAATACTACTCACCCTGGATTGATGGAGTCTAAGCCTGCAGAAGCAATAAAGTGGATTGCTGGTGCCGCATTACGTACATCCAATAGTGCAGCCGAGCTAGGCGACAAAGTACATGAAGCAGTCGAAGTTCTAGCTAATGGCGAGACTCCAGAGGTAACCCCAGATATAAAGGGGCATGTTAAGAGTTGGGAGAAATTCGTATTAGAGCAGGCTCCTAATTTCAAATTCTTAGAAGCTACCGCTTACGGTAAAACTCCAGAGGGACACCAATATGCTGGCACCGCAGACTTTATCGCTGAAATAAATGGCAAGCTATATGTTGGAGATTATAAGACAGGTAAAAGTATACACACAGAAGCTGCATTGCAGTTAAGCTCTCTTGCCCATGCACAAGAATTGTATGACGAAGTATTAGAGCAGATGTTGCCCATGCCTAAAATTGACGGCGGGCTAGTCGTTCATCTAACAGCTAATGGCTATAACCTACACGTTGTAGAAGACCTATCAGAACCTTATAAAGTATTCTCACAGCTTCGTCAGGTGTGGGAGTTCTATAGCCAAAATTCTACTAGTATGTCTCCTATGTTTATGGAAAAGCGAGCTAGCCTCTAATATGCAACCTAAGAAACAAAAAAGCGTAAGCATTAAAATTAAAGGCACTTGCGGACACCCCTACACTCATAGAGTGAACCTGACAGATATCTTTGATGTAGCAGCGGATAAGTTCGAAAGCTACAAACAGCAATCAATTGAAAAAGCTACTGCCGTCCTTTCTGAAAGAGAATGTAACAACTGCTTGAACCTTAGTGCATTAGAGAAGGTAAAAGAATCTAACGAAGGGATTATGCGTAGTCTGAGTATGTCTTCTCTTCCTCCAATAGAGACTGGCTCATTGGGACAAAAAGTATGGGCAGAAGAGATACGCAATAGCCACTTACAGCACCTAATCTTCCTCTCTATTTCAATAGTAGGCGGGGTATCTATTGCTGAGGAAATAGCCTTTGGCGATAAATATAAAAATGTAGAGTACTCGACCGAGATAAAAGAAGCAATTGTTAGGTTTAAAGACATAGTTAATTATATTTCAGACACCGGATACCTTGGTTATGTCTTTAATAATGAACTAGATGGTGATGAGACTACATCTCTTCGCAGACTGCTTATCCTAAGAGCATTAGTGAACGATAACATTCACTTTTTCAAAGAGGATAGACATACTAGCTGGATTATGCACCAGAAAAATGGAAAGACTCCCTATAATACAAGGTTTAAGCAGATATCGCCCAATTACTATTTTTCTATTATGCTTATACTAGGAGAAAAACTAGATAACTTGGATACCTATGAAATGTTAGCATATGAATTGAATTTGCGTGCAAGAGCAGATATTCAAGAAATTATTGCTTCGTTAGATAGCTCTAGCTCCACGGCAGAGAAAATGGATTTAATTAATGTTTACCAGTCATTGCAAGATAAAGACCAGGAGCTTCCATTCTAATGAGTGCAGGGCTTATACTAAATGAGGAAAAACTCTCCCATAACCGTTCTAATATATTTCAAATTTTTTCTGAGAGTGGTATTACAGAAGCGGTAAATTTTACAATAGCTGAGAAGATACTCCTACTGCCTTATGGGCTATCTTTAGATATTCAAGAAAGCTTAAGAAAGAAACAAAATTACAGTATCTTCTATTCCCATGAACTATGGGGCAACGCGAATATGTATTGCGGGGATGGAAAGTTAAAAGAGTATTTATTGCATACAGATGATAATTTAGAACAAGTTCACTACATCCTAAGAAGAATAGTAAATAATGTGAATGCTTCCCTCAGCCAATTAGTTTTATCAGCTGACCTTATCCTAGCTCAATTCTCAAGGGATGAGCAATTTTTGAATATTATTGCGTCTACAGGAGATAAAGCAGCCGTTGACCTTCTGATGAAAAATCCGAATGTATCTGACGATCTTAAAGTAATGATTCAGCTTAGAAAATAGTTTTATTTCTTAGGGGCTGATTTAGTCGCAGCAGATAAGAATCTTCTCTTCGCCGCTAGAAGGTCTTCCTTAGATATTTTGCCTTCTTTAAAAGCTAAGTTAGCCTTTTCCCAAGCCATTTCGGCTCGTAGAATATCTCTGCGGTTCGAAGGGGGCACAATAAAAGTGTTGCATAAAAGACAGAGCATTCCTCCCGATGCGGCTACTCTATTCGCCATGTGTGCGAAAACGAGTGCGTCTTCAGAAACTTTAGACGGCGAATACTGTTTTGAGGCATCCGCACAGCTTGTGTGGCAGTACCTGCCCTCGTTTGTGCGTACTGCGATTACCCTGTTTTGGTCGCTGGCTCGTCCATTTCGGGCTTCCCAATTATCCGCTGGACGCCCTCTTCTAGAAGATATTCCAGATGGTACGTTTACAGGCTTTGGTGGGGCTACAGGCTTTGGCGGTAGTCCTCCGTTTGAGCGACCCTTAGGAGGCTTTGATGCCATTGAGTTTCTCCTTGTTAAATGAAACCTTTCTTAGTTTCTATGTAGTCGATACTTCCTCGTTAATATCGGCTAATCGGTTTTCTTATCTTTCTACCCTATTCCTAACTATATTTTATTATTTGGTTTTACGTAAAAATCTGTTATCATATGAATATGAATAAAAATGACATAGCTCAAATCAGTGAAGAAGCGGCTTTTCTACACAAGATTAGAGAAGTAAGAACAAGAAATGAAAGTGAAATTTCAGAAGCAAAATCTGGGATAAAAGATTTTCTAAAGGAAAAGCCAGCATACGCTGAGAAACAGCTTTATGTTTTTAGCATTGTGAGTTCAGTGTTTCTTTTGACTATGTTACATGTAAATCCTAGCTACTCTGCTCTCACTTTAGCTTTCCTTTTTCCTTTTTTCAACAAGAAGAAAGACATTTCTGAAGGATGGAAGTCTGTAGGATACTTTGTTGGAGGTTTCGCCCTGCTTGGGCAAATCGCGTCTATATTTTAATATAACTATATAGAAAAAAGGGCTAGGTCTTAGTTAAAAGTCCCTAGCCCTTTTCTTATCCACTAAATCTTGGTAGACCGACTAAAGTAGAAGTCTTTCGCCGCCGTCGTAGCCGCAGCGGAGATGTCTGCCCACAAATCGTGGTTGATAAGAGTGAACCATTTTACTCCTGAATCCGTATTGCTATATCCGTAGTAGTACTTAGGCTTAGGCAAGTCTAGGCTTCTCCAACCAGCATCATTGAAGGCTTTTTCAATTTTCTTACCCCAATCGTCGACGAGGGGTTGCATCAAATCTATTTCAGCTTGTCGCCTCTGCTGCCAGGTCAAACCTTCCAACTCTTTCTCCTTCAGCTCAGGCTGATTCTTGAACTTAGTTGGCGGAGCAATAGCAACAGAGATAGGAACTCTTTTATCTCCACTCTTGATAGCTAGAATTTTCGCTTGGCAATTCTGGTAATCTGTTGAACCTTGGTTATCTAGCCCAGCGTCATGAAGTACTTTGCGAATCTTAGCAATATTAATTCCTGGGAGTTTCCTGCCTGAACGGAGAGCCTTAGCCGCAACTCTTGCTGACATTTCAGAAGTTGGACCTGCCGCTACTATTCCTGCAATAGCGATACAGCTATCCTTGTCGTCTAGCATCTTGATAAGGTCATCTACACCTGATGGGTCATCCCATGCCGCCCACCCAATTGGGGTGTCATTAATGCCCACTAGAGATAGCTTCCATCCGTGGATACCGCTTTCGTCTGGTGCCCAGCTTAGATAAGGAGTGCCGTCTTCCGCAACATCTGCATTTTTCAAATATATAACTTTTGAAACAAAAGCGGTGCCACGAACATTTCCGAATCTTCTCGAATTTATCTCGAACCTTTCTTTGTCATGACGGTTTAGAGGGTAGTATTCTAAGAATCTAGCCTCTTCTAGGTTTTGCCGCAATTGGCTCTGCATACGATGAGCGTTCTGCCCTAAGATAGTTAGAGTTTCTAGGGGAAGGTACAAGTCTTCGCCATTAGCTAGTGTCATTTTGAGTCTTACTTCGCCTTCAAGAGTAATAACTTCAGGAGTCAAAGTAGCATAGTCGTTTGAGACTGAGGTGCCTATAAATATTGGTTTCTTATCGGTTTTTTCCATACTAATATTATAGCACAAAACATTATTTTATGCCAATAAAATAAGGAAATTATGAGCTTGATCCAGGGGATGCTTTTCTGCCATATAGGTTGTTTAGGTGTCTAAGCAAATCGCTTTCTATTTTTAAAGTTGCGATTGTTTCTGTCCAAGAGTTGAGCTCCTTAGGCACAGACCAATTCTGATCTATTATTCTCATCAGCGTGTTTTCAAAAAATCGTGCAAGATAGGCGGAGGCTGGCTGAGGAATTAATATTACTCTACCCCTATATGATTTGATTTCATCATTTATTAAAATTTCTGCGTCTTCGTCCTCAAGGATTTTATTCTTTGCGATTGCAGTTGCATGGTAGTTGCTTGCGGCGAGAGCATTTGCCGTAGCATTGAGTCCCCAATCTAGTGCATCGTTAGCCGCAGAGATAATAGAACACGCGGCTAGAGTAGCAATTATTCTAGGCAGCAAATGCTCTGGGAGAGGAATGCTAGCTTCATGTATCCAAGGGTTTGTGCCTGGTCGCTCTTCGGCTATATCTAAAAGTACGGTTTGAACTATATCGCTGGACAACTCCTCAATTGAGTTGGCTCTATCCGTAAGCAAGTTCAGGACTTCATCAGGGCGATTTTCTTCTAGATTCTTAAACCATTTTTTTACAAAATGCCTAGCCTCGGTTCCGTTTATTTCAACAGAGTAGGAAGACAATTTAATTTTAATAGCAGAACTAAGTTTATTTAGATAGTCTTCGACTGCAAAATCGTACGATTCGCCATTTGGGTTCCACTCTTCTTCGCTCGTCATAATTACACAGCCTCAGGTCCAAATATTGAACGGATTTCGGCTGCCAGCTCACTAGCTCCTGTAACATTATAAATTTCAGGTAGAGCAAAGGTTCTGAAATCTCCGTTTTTATGCCTCATTCTGATATGCACTGGTCTAGTTCCTGAATATTCTAGGAGGGCATCTTTTAACTTATTAACAGCAGTTTCAGTAGCTTGTTCTTCATCCATATTAATTACAACTGGAGTTATTACATCTGGGTCTATTACCTTACGAATAAGTGGCTGGCTTTTTGCTTCTTCTAAGGTCATGTCTCCTCGTTCCACTCTATCCATTCTTCTTTCAGCTTTAACTTGGGCTAAGCCTAAGTCTGGTTTCGAAATGTCTTGAATGATTACTGAAGTAGAACCGTCGTCTCTCTTTTCTGCTTTTCCTGTGAATAGCAAAATTGAGTCGCGAACCAATAGGTCGCTGAATTGAGAATAAGTTTTTGGGAATACAAAGACATTAATAGAAGAATCTAAATCTTCGATTGTTACTAATGCCCAAGGCTCTCCGGCTTTCTTAGTTGTCTTTCTCTCTACTGCCGAGATTAGCCCTGCAAGCCTCACCGTATCCGAAGGCGGATATTCTGCATCTCTAAGGTCTGCAATACTTATGCTGGACAATAGGCTAATGGCTTCTGCATATTCTCCAAGAGGGTGATCAGAAACATAGAGCCCAAGCATTTCTCTTTCAAGTTTTAACTTTTCAGTCTTATCCCATTCTGAAATTTCAGGTACATCTATATTTACATCTAGAGATTCGTCTTCAAAGAGTGTTACCTCCATCTTGGCAGCGGATTTAATAGCCTTTTTAGATATCTTCAATGCGTCTTCTATAACAGAGAACATGGCAGCCCTAGTGTGTCCGAAGGAGTCTAGCCCACCAGCCTTGACTAGAGATTCGAGAGTTCTCTTGGTAGCTAAGTTTCCGTCTGCACGAATTAAGAAATCTCCAAATCCATTTGCTGGACCATTTTCTTTACGTATTTCGAGCCAAGCATTAATAACTTTTTCGCCAACGTTTTTTACCCCAACTAGACCAACACGGATATCTTCACCGACAGCAGTGTAGTTCAATTCCGATTCGTTCACATCTGGAGATAGTACTTTGATGCCCATACGCCTACATTCTCCAAGATACAATGCTAGCTTATCCTTGTTGTCAGCATTAGTGGTTAACAACGCTGCCATATATTCGGCAGGGAAGTTAGCTTTTAGGTACGCCGTCCAATAGGAGACTAGACCATATCCTGCTGTATGAGCACGGTTGAAGGCGTAGTCGGAGAAAGGTACCAGAACATCCCATAGAGCCTGAATAGAGACGTCTGAATAGCCATTGGCACGCATTCCATCACGGAAAGGTGCAAACTCTTGTGCTAGAATTTTAGGGTCTTTCTTACCCATTGCTCTACGAAGCAAATCAGCTTTTCCTAGACTGTAACCTGCAAGGTCCTGTGCCACTTTCATAACCTGTTCCTGATATACAATCAATCCGTGGGTTTCGTCCAAGATAGGAGCAAGAGCTTCCTCTAACTCAGGATGAATAGGGACATTAGGTCTACGATTATTTTTACGCTCAGCATATTCTATATGAGATCCCGCACCCATAGGTCCTGGACGGTAAAGTGCAAGAACCGCAGAGATATCTTCGAATTGGTCAGGCTCCATAAGTTTAAGCAGCGACCTCATAGGAGGAGAGTCAAGCTGGAAAACTCCCAGTGTTTCTCCTCTGGCTAGGAGTTCGAAAGTTTTAACATCATTTAGGTCTTCCCCAATTTTATTAAGGTCAATCTCCTGATTCCTATTTTGTTTAATGAGCCTTAAAGTCTCGTCTATTGTTCCTAAGTTAGATAGACCTAGGAAGTCCATCTTAAGAAGTCCAAGGTACTCACAAGTTGGATATTCGAACTGTGTCATAACTGGCGAATTCGCATCGCGTCTCATAAGTGGTACTGTATCTACGAGAGGTTTCTTAGACATGATAACACCAGCTGCGTGCATACCGTGTCCTCGTCTGACTCCTTCTAAACCACGTGCGAGCTTAACAATTTCTTTATACTCATTATTTGACTCAGCTAGGGCACGGAACTCAGCTGCTTCATCATACCTCTCGTGGGAGGGGTCATAAGCGTCAGCAAGAGACAAGTCTCGTCCTACAATTGGTTGAGGGTATACCTTAGTTAAGGCATCTCCAAACATATAAGGCATATTTAGAACTCGTGCTGCGTCTTTAATAGCAGCCTTCGCCTTAACGCTCATAAAAGTAGTGATGTTGGCGACTTTATCTTCTCCGTATTTGTCAATAACATATTGTATTACTTCTCCGCGTCGCCTATCGTCGAAGTCAACGTCAATATCTGGCATAGATACACGCTCTGGATTCAAAAATCGCTCAAACATTAGACCGTGTTTCATCGGGTCAATGTCTGTTATACCCATAGCATATGCTACGATGGAACCCGCCGCACTACCACGCCCTGGTCCAACTCTAATGCCATTATTCTTAGCCCAACCGATGAAATCTGCAGTAACCAAGAAGTAGCCTGGGAAACCCATTTGGTTAATAATTCCTACTTCGTATTCAGCTTGTTTAATTCTGTCTTCAGGCACACCTTCTGGATATCTTTCCTCTAAGCCTCGCTGCACCTCTTTTGCTAGCCATGTGGACTCGGTTTCTCCTTCTGGCACTGGGAACTCGGGCATTAGGTTGTGCCCATCTTCGAAGTTAGCGACACATCTATCTGCGATTACTACAGTGTTATCACAAGCGTCAGGTGCTATATCGTCCCATATGGCACGCATCTCTTCTGCTGTTTTCAGATAGTACCCATTACCATCAAATTTAAACCTATTAGGGTCATCTAGTTTAGAGCCAGAGCCAATACATAGTAATGCTTCGTGGACGTGTGAGTCTTCTTGGTGTGTGTAGTGAGAATCGTTTGTCGCAACAGTAGGTAGTCCTAATTCTTTAGCTATTTGTAGAAGCTGTGGAATAACTGTCTTTTCGATGTCTAAGCCATGGTCCATAAGCTCGACGAAAAAGTTTCCTTCTCCGAAAATGTCCGCAAATTTTTTAGCGGCTGCCTTAGCTTTTTCGTAGTCTCCAATTCTTAGCCATGTCTGAACTTCTCCAGATGGGCATCCAGTTGTGGCTATAATACCTTTGTGGTATTTCTTTAAGAGTTCTTCGTCCATTCTGGGCTTACGGTAAAAACCTGTTAGGTAGGCTTCTGAGGATAGTCGGAATAGGTTATGCAGTCCTTCATTGGTTTCAGCCCACATAGTCATGTGAGTATAGGCACCAGAGCCAGAGACGTCATCTCCGCCGCCGTTAGCCCATCTTACGGGTTCTTTATGTGTACGAGGAACGGCTGGTGCTAGGTAGGCTTCTATGCCGTAGATAGGCTTAACTCCAGTGCCTTTTGTAGCCTTGTATAAATCGTAGGTTGCGGACATAGACCCATGGTCTGTAATTGCTAGTGCCGTTTGTCCAAGTTCTAATACTCTAGGTACCATTTTCTGTACCTGAGATAATCCGTCAAGGGCAGAGCCGTCAGCGTGCACATGCAAATGTACAAAAGATTTATTACTCATCAGCTTCTCCTAGGCTCATTATTATTATCGGAGGTCTCTATATATCAAAGAATGTCTATTTTAGGTTGATTCTAAGACAAATAGTCTTTTAGCGCTCTTTTCTCTTCTTCAACACTTTTATTTACCAGTCCTGTATAACGCCATAATCCATTTTTGTCTTTACTAAATCTCCATCTGGCTAGGGGAATCAGAACAGATATAAGATTAGGGTCGTCTCCTCCTTGTCCCTTTCGAAGACCACTGAGTGTTATTGCATTTATTATGTGTTTCTTAATCTCTTCTTGGGTATATAGGTAGATATGTCCTTGTTGGTAATTTACGTATATAGTCATAACAGTACTCAATAGAGAGTGCGAGGCAAGAGAAAAATGCTCTGGATGACCTAATAGATAACTCTCTTTAGAATCAAACCCGAATTCTCTAACTGTAGCGTTTTCAAGCAATAAAACATCTATACCCAATTTATAAGCAAGTTCTTTCAATCCATCATTATGTCTAGGGTCAAATTTTAGGCTGCCTAGCCCCACGTGATTCATAGGGTATCTATCTGGGTCTATTGCTCTCACCTTAACTTCAATATTTTTGTTAGAGTAAGGAAGAACAATATCGCCTTTCTCATACATGATATTGATATCCTTATAACGTGTAATAATATTTTTGTCAATACCTAGAAGACGAGATAGAAAATCTGATACCATTTCTAAGCCTTGCTCTCTGTCAAGTTGAGCACTTCTTAGATTTTTTGCATTAGGGTCTGCAGGTGCAGCGGAAGATTTCCCCAGCTGGTGCATTCTATAGCGTTTGTGAAGTTCTTCCTCAGATAGTACTCCTCTTCCACTTTTATCTGGAACTATTGGGGAATAACCTGTTAATTTTATGTTTTTGTTCTTCCTGCGAAATTTAGACATTAGCGATATTCCTTGCTACAATCATTGCAGAGTTTTATCATACAAGCGTCAATAGCACAATAGCGGCAGTCTTCATTGTATTCCTCATGTGCATACTTGTAGTCGGAGTGAGAGCAAGATTTTTGTTTCTTTAATAATAATACGTTGGACATGTCTTCATGCATAGTGTGCATTGTTTGTGCGACTAGTGCCACATTTTTTGGCAGTTTTACGCTTTCGTCCATCAGCTTCTCCTCTAAAAAAATATCGGCTAAGTAGAAATATAAGAAAACCTGTGGTATAGTATAACTGCCGATATTTTAAAAAGACAGGCGAGATAAGGAATAACTGTGTCGAAGAAAAAAGACAATAAGAGCAAAATTAAAGATGGCGTAGAGTACAAGCCAGCGATCCACACTGACTGGGCTATCATGAATAAAGACACTGGAGAGTGCCTAGCCCTATTTAACCCAGAAGGAAGCATCCCAGCACTACGACGTGTAGGCATCTCCGTCGCCAAGGAAGCAGGACTAAGCTTCACCAAGGTAACTCTTCTACCAATCGGAATGATGAGCCAAGAGAAACTAACAAGTGCTAAGGTTTTCGAAGCTCCACGCGGAGTAGACCCTAAGGCAGTTTAATCTAGTTCTGTAAAACTATAGAAAAAGGAAACCATGCAGAAAAGCAATACGTGGCAATGGGGAATGATATTCCTCAGCATTTTCGTGATAGCTGGCGTTCTAATAGCAGCTAGCTTTATTCTGCGTGCCTCCGAGCCAGAAGCCACTGAGGCTTCTTCCAATAGTGAGACCATCAATACTCCGCCTAGCGAAGAAACTCCTAAGGAAGAAGAGGACACGAAGCCTTCTGAATCTTATAAGGTAGAAGTTGGAGCAACTGTGCCTATTTCTCTTTTGTTGGAATCTCTCGAAGTAAAAGACGAAGAGAAAAGCAGTTCTTATGACAGAGAAGAATTCCGTCATTGGGTCAATGTAGAAGGAAAATGCAGTGCCCGTGAGTTTGTATTGTTAACAGAAAGCATCATCGAGGTTTCTTATGCAGATAAAGCAGAGTGTAAAGTATCAACAGGCAAGTGGCTATCATTATACGATGACCAGACTCTGTCTAATGCATCAGATGTAGATATTGACCACATGGTTCCTCTTAAAGAGGCTTGGGAAAGCGGTGCACACTCTTGGAATGATGCAAAGCGGAGAAGCTACGCCAACGACGTAGATTATGACAAGTCTCTCATCGCAGTTTCAGCTAAGTCTAATAGAGCTAAAAGCGACAGAGACCCAAGCGATTGGCTTCCCCCTAGCAACGCCTATATTTGTACATATTTAGCAGATTGGGTGGCAGTAAAATACCGCTGGGAGCTTACTATTGACGCTACCGAAAAAGCGACCATCGCAAAAGAATCCGAAGATTGCACTAATCTAGTTAGTGTGCCTTCAAAGGGCTAGTCTCGCCTTTAGCTTCTCTCTTATCGTACTTCGGCTTGTGTAATAGCCATGCTCTGTCTACTACGTCTCTGTAGGATTGCAGTTGTTCTAAAGAGTAATCAATTCTATAAACGAATTGTTCTGGCTCTCCTTCTATATCCGCTACCAATACTGCAAAACCTAGATTCGCAGCACTAGCATTGTGTAGACATTGTGCTAGATATCCTGGAAGCGATTTCTCGAATGTCTCTTTATCTCTTGCGGTCTTAGCCTCGAAGATACCAAACTGAGAAGTCTCGTTATCCTGTAAGACGCCGTCTGGATTAAACCTGTGCCATGGTCTCTTTTCTGCAGTTCTAGTGTTCTTGTCGTCATAGTGCGTGTATTCAGAGTGATTTTTAGCAAACTCGTATTGGATAGTTCTCTCCAGCTTATTTCCAATTCTTAATGGCAATGCTTGGTCTTTTTCTTCGACTGCAGCGAAGTCTGTTTCAAGAATTTTCTTTATTGCGTTGGGGCTTTTATCTGCTAGCACGCTGTTCAAGTAGGAACGCTTCTGGATACTGTCATATGCTACGAATTCTCCATTCTCGTCTACATATCCAAGCTTATCACTACCGCCGATTCCTTGTGTTCTAGAAAGTAGCCACTCTTTAGTATTAGGCTCGTGGAAGGATTCCTTTGCCGCCGTGCCAAGAGGCTTGTCTCCGAAGGACAGAATCTTAACTTGCCCCTTCTTAGCGTCTTCTTCTTGTTCGGCTATTGTCCTTTTTTCTCTTAGAATAGCCTTTTCTAATCTGTACAGATCGATAGCTTCTTTAATAGTGATCTCATCGTCTTCGCTATAAGCGTGCTCAGTAGTTACACCATCTAAGTCAGAGACAATAACTTTTGCGTCTGGATGCTCCAGTAATGCGGTTTTTAAAAAGTCTATATTTGAGTCTAGCTCTGCAAGCTCTCTTGCATACAATCTAGGCTTACTAAACCCAACAGGAGTACTAGACTTGGCGGACTTGGTAACAGGTATCTTAGCAGGCACAGGCAAACCGTCCGCAAGCTGGGGTCTACGAGGTAGATTATTGATAATTTTGGCTCCATCTTTAACTACAATAGATCCATCTGTTTTACGGTGAAAAGTTTTACCCATTATGCGTTCCAATCAATTTTGCCGAAAGTGGCTTCTAGCTTTATTCTTAAATCTGAATTCTCGTTTTTACTATAAATAGCTACCTCTAATGCTTTAATAGTATTTTGCAGTTTTGCTGCGTCTTGCAGAATCGCCGCAACTTTTTTAGCATTTGGTCGCACAGGCTTATCTGGGTTAGATGCGATAGGAGCTGTAGGGGTCTTTACTTTCTGAGGCACACTAGGCACTACGGCGGTATTCTTAACTTTAGAAGTAGCACATACGTGGGTAGCAGTTCCTTTGAACCTACCACATTTGCTACATTGCTTTGCTACCATGCTTATTACCTTTTCCTAATAAAACTAAGGTTTTCCTAACGCATATGGTGCGTATTGGCACTAAAAGATGGGTATTCCGATATCTAATGAGGAGCCTAAATGACGAAAAATAGAGTAATAAATATTGTCACAGCGATAGCTATATCAGCATTCGTGTTTAGCACTATGCTATTCGTATATCACAATTCTCGCGCTCCTGAAAGCTTATCAGAAAATAAAAACAACGAAAATATAATATCTTTAGATTACTCTTTTTATGATATCTCAAAAGATACTGTTATATTCAATGTAAACGAAAAAGTGGTTAATGCGTCTCCCATAATCACCTGTGGTACAGAATCAAAAAATATAGTTGCGATTTCGACGAAAATACTAAATCTTGTCCCAAATACCACCTACCAGTGTAAGCTTTCTATTGATGACAAAGAATACGATTTAAATGAATTTACAACCCTACCTGTTATAACTAAGGATAAACTTGACTTTCAGGGAGAGTTATTCCCAAGTGCTGCAGGTGGGAAAACAGTTAGGTTAAACTGGAATAGCTCTATTGGAGAAACTATTCTTACTAAGAGTTTACTGATAGGAGATGTACAGGCTTCGCAGACTGAATATCTCATTCAGCAAAATACTTATACAGAAACTGTATCGTTAAGTGAAGGCGAAAAGATATTATACGAAATTCGAAGTGTAAATGACCTAAATATTTT
The DNA here is from genome assembly GCA_964449745.1 of uncultured Polynucleobacter sp. Taxonomy (GTDB): domain Bacteria; phylum Pseudomonadota; class Gammaproteobacteria; order Burkholderiales; family Burkholderiaceae; genus Polynucleobacter. Next base: position 68,785 of record CAYVBV010000001.1, read on the forward strand.
TTCTTCCTTCCTTATATCTAATAATTCTGAGGGTGAGCCTATCATAGAAGAAAGCCTTCTAAGCGTGAGAGTACTAAGTGATAGTATCTCTATTTCTACTTCCCCGCCAATCAAGTTTGACGCTATCAGTGATAAAACTCCAGTAGTGGTGCAAATTGGGAGAGTCTACTTGTTAGTTGAGGAGTTGCCATCTAACTATAACTCTATATATTGGTTTGATAGTGTTAATAATAAGCTTAATCGTGTCTATAAAGATTATTATATAACCGGAGCTACGTTAAAAGACAATATATTATCTATTGACGGATACCACTACCCCGAATTAGAAATTGAATACATGATTTCGTCTCAGGAATCATACACAGCGGAGTTAGGAAAAGACAATTCTATTTTGTTGGAAAAAGTTTATCCATATATCTACCTATATAATGGATTAGACAGATATGTTAGAGTTGGGCAGACACTCTCAGCTAAATCAGTTTCGTGGGATGATGAAAACCAAAATCTCAATTGGGAAAAAATACCAGGGGTGCTGTTCTATATGATAGAAGTTTCGTCTAGCGAAAAAGATTCCAAAAATACCTACATGTCTACAAGCAATAGCTACCCAGTTAAGAACCTCGCAGGGGAATTGACTGCGATCGTATACGCCTTCACCGAGGCTACCCACTATACAGTTGGGGGAATTGAGTTTAAAACAAACCCATTAAAAAATAATGTAGACGATGTGTCATTGGCGAAATTAGATAACACAGTAAATATAACGTGGACTTCAATTCCAGAATTATCTTACATTATAGAAATTAAGAACGCCTCAGAATCTAGTTCTTGGAAGACACTTCAGACCACAAAGCCAGGAGCAGCTTCTATATCAATTAAGAATATTTCTCAACTAAGTTCCGATAAATATATGATAAGGATTACGCCCACTTATTCTGGAGAAACGGGAATAAGTACAGAATCATCGTGTATAATAGATATATCAGAAAATAAAACTTTTAGAATTATATGCGAATAGTGTTGACAAACTAAAAGTTATGATATACTATATTTAGTATTAAAGAAGACTTAATTGGAGGTCATTTTGTTCGAGAGATTTACAGACCGCGCACGTCGCGTTATTGTACTAGCACAAGAAGCAGCGAAAGGTCTGGGGCACAACTATCTCGGCACCGAGCACCTTCTTCTAGGAGTACTTAGAGAAGGCGATGGCATCGGAGCACAGGTACTAGTATCTTCAGGTCTCAGTGCTGAAAAGGCTCTCGAAGAAGTAACTAAGTTGGTTCCTGCCGGGGACGCTGTTATTAAAGGACCAATCCCATTTACCCCTCGTGCCAAGAAGGCAATTGAAATGGCACTCCGAGAGGCTCTACAGCTCGGACACAACTACATTGGCACAGAGCACCTGCTACTAGGTCTAATCCGTGAAGGAGAGACTGTTGCAAGCGAAATTCTCGAGAAAGAGGGAATTGACATTGAGGTAGCACGTAAGGCTATCATTTCTAAGCTCGATGAAGAGAACCAGAAAGACGTTTCTAACATGGTCGAACAAGGCGAGGATGAAGAAGACGTCGAGGAGGACCGCCGAGGAGGACCTCTATCTGGTCGAATCGGAGGTCAGCGAGGGTCGAAGAACGCACTAGAGCAGTTCGCTTATGACCTAACTGCTAGGGCACGTGCTGGCGAGCTAGACCCTGTTATCGGTCGCGATATCGAGATTGAGCGAATGATGGAAACTCTCATGCGTCGCACAAAGAACAATCCTGTTCTAGTTGGTGAGCCAGGTGTTGGTAAGACTGCTGTTGTCGAAGGTCTCGCACAGGTTATTGCTAATGGAGATGCACCAAGGGCACTGACGGATAAAGCCATCTACACAATTGACCTCCCTGGAATGATTGCAGGAGCTAAGTACCGTGGTGAGTTCGAAGATAGGCTAAAGAAGCTTCTATCGGAAGTAAAAAAACGTAAGAACATTATCATCTTCATTGACGAAATGCATACTCTTGTTGGTGCTGGTGCTTCTGAAGGTTCTGTGGATGCCGCAAACATTTTGAAGCCTCTCCTAGCAAGAGGAGAGCTACGTACTATTGGAGCAACTACTCTCAATGAGTACCGCAAGTATGTAGAGAAGGACGCTGCCTTGGAGCGTAGGTTCCAGCCTATTACCGTTGAAGCCCCTTCTGTAGAGCACTCAGTAAAAATTATGAAGGGTTTGAAGTCTAAGTACGAAGAGCACCATGGTATTAATATTTCAGATGAGGCTCTTGTGGCATCTGTAGCACTTTCCGACCGCTACCTACCCGACCGCTTCCTCCCAGACAAGGCTATTGACTTGCTTGATGAGGCTAGCTCTAAGCTTAGACTCAAGGCAGCAAAAGCTTCTGTTGACACTTCTAGCTTCCAAAAGGAACTATCCGAACTAGAGCACGAACTTGCAGATGCTAACTCCGCAGAAAATGTTGAGCGAATTGCCGAGGTTAATGCACTAATCGAAGAAGTCAAGAAGGCACAGCAAGAAGCACTAATCTCGGCAGAAGAAGCACTCGCTGATGGCAAGATTACTAAGCCTACACTTGGATCTGAGGATATTGCTAATGTACTTGCAAACATGACGGGTGTACCTGTGTCAAATATGACAGCAGAAGAGACTAGTAGGCTAATGCAGATGGAAGATGAGTTGCACTCCGCTGTCATTGGGCAGGAAAATGCCGTTAAGGCTCTTTCGCGAGCAATTCGCAGAACTCGTGCTGGATTGAAAGACCCTAAGCGACCAGCTGGGTCGTTCATCTTTGCAGGACCTTCTGGCGTAGGAAAGACAGAGCTTGCTAAAGCTCTTACGAAGTTCCTATTCGGAAAGGAAGATGCCCTTATCACTCTTGATATGTCAGAGTACTCTGAAAAGCACAATGTAGCTAGGTTATTCGGTGCTCCTCCAGGATACGTAGGATATGAAGAGGGTGGACAGCTTACCGAGCGTGTACGACGTAAGCCTTTCTCTGTAATCCTTTTCGACGAGGTTGAAAAGGCACACCCAGATGTCTTTAACTCTCTTTTGCAGGTTCTTGACGAGGGTAGGCTAACTGACTCGCAAGGTCGTGCTGTGGACTTTAAGAACACAGTAATCATCATGACTACTAACTTGGGTAGCCGAGAGATTAATAAGGGTCAGTCCCTCGGTTTCGCTGTAGACAACGATTCTAAGACAACTTACGAGCGTATGCAGGCGACCGTTTCTGAGGAGTTGAAGAAAAACTTCCGCCCTGAGTTCCTAAACCGTATCGATGAGACGATTGTCTTCCACCAGCTTTCAGAGGAAAATATCATTGAGATTGCAGAGCTAATGGTAAGCGACCTTAATGGAAGACTCTCTGACCGCAACATGGCAATCGAGCTATCCCCTGCCGCAAAGCAAAAGATTGCAGAGCTTGGGTATGACTCTGTTCTAGGTGCACGACCTCTACGCAGGGTAATCCAAAGAAACATTGAAGACAACCTTAGCGAGAAGATTCTAATGGGAGAGATTCTATCAGGAGAGACTGCAATGGTTGATTATGTTGATGACGAGTTCGTCTTTAAGGCGAAGAAGACTTCCCGTAAGGCTAAGGAAAAACTAGCAGTTAATGACAAATAATTACAGGTTAGTTAACTGCCTCGAACACGAGATTTATATAAATACTCATTCGGGGCTAGTTAGCTTACCTCGGATACCTCGCCCTGAGCTGCTTCATGCACCTGGAGAAAGCGAGACTCTAAACTTAGAAGTGCCAGGCGACAAGCACATGTCAAGTGAGGTAGACCTATATTCTGGCATCACGGTATTCGGAGCTTCCAATGTACCTCCTGTAATAGAAAACTGTTTGTATATAGTTCCTCTTCCCACCTTATTCTTGTTTCCTGACAGGAACGATTTTGTTATAGCTACACTTTGGGAAGTGGGAGCTTTCAGAGATTCAGCCGCTTCTAATCCTGAAATGGTTCACATATTAAGCGGCATCACAAGAGCACCTTTCAACATCACAAGTGTAAAGGGCATTGAGGACATATCAAATACGTCTTTCCTTGACGATGCCGATGATATAGAAGATGAATAACACGCTGCCTATAAAAACTATTATAATACTTGCTTTGTCTTCTATAAGTCTAGGAGTTATGTCATCCGCTTTTGTCGCATCGTACACAATATTAAATGATGAGACTACTAACCGCCAACCAATGATATATAAGTTTGGATACTCTGAGCCTTACGAGGATACTACACCAAACCAAATTAAAATAATTGGCTAACTCTTAGTATTATCCTCAGTTCGATTTTCTAAACGCTTAGCTTTGCTTCTGCGGTCTTCTCTAGAATCTACTGGTAAATTCATAAGTCTAATTGCAGTCTGCCAGGAGATAGTCTCGGCTGGATCAATATCATCATATTTTCTCAGCCCTAGCAATTTTAGAATTGCCTTATGGGTAGGGGCTGTGTTTTCTCCTGCTGATACTTCATTAATAGTTCTCGCCATAGGGTTTGGAGGTATGCCATAAGCCGCCATGACATCTTCATAAAGCTTAGTTGGTGCTAATCCAGTATAGGTACGGAAATAAGACCTAGCTAAGGTTTTCGCATCAGCAACTGACACCCAGTTATCGATTGAAAGTCCTCGAATTGTTCCCTTAGGAACGAACTTATACATTTTTTCAAATTTTTGATATTTAGGTTTCTGGGAAGTGAAATACGCCACTAACCACTGTGGAGAGTTAGGGACTGGATTTAGCACGATTATAGGTCTAACCTTAGTCACCTGTTTGCCAGGTACGCTAGCAAACCAAATCTGTCCTGGATGAATTTCAGGCTTAAGCACACCCGCTAATGGGCTTGGGGCTACGCCTTCTCCCCTCCAACGCTGGCTCCAAGTCCACCATGCTGCGGTCGCTACTCCACCTAACCACCAGCTAACCCAGAAAACGTTTAGAAACGGAGCGGAGATTAGGATACCCAGAGCAAAGCTTAGAAGGAATAAAGCTATATACGCCAACTTGGTAAGAGTTTCAGGCTTACTAATTTTACGCCATGCTAGCGGGGTTAAAGTTATTGTGGATATTAGTAATATAAGGGAGGTTCCCCCTAAAATACCTAACTCATATACTTCTCTGTAAGAGTCTACTTCGATATTAGCAAGCCCTGTAATATTAGTTACTAGAGTTTTAAATCCTAACACGGCGGCGGCGACAGGAATACCACCCAATGCTCCAATCAATAAGGAACGCAACGCACTCTTTGTCTCAGCTTTTGATTCTTCTGGAGAAAGATGCGGTCTATTGAAAAACCTTAGCCTAAGCTTTTCTTCATTGCTTCCTTCAATACTCATAATAATAGTATCGGGTATTTGGTAAACTCTTATACGACAAAAGGGAAGAAGAGGCACCCTTAATGAGTGCCTCTTCTATAAACTGTGGGGATAAGGAGGAGGTTTTAAACACCACAGTAAATGTTATATCGGGTCTTTATTTTTTCAAGATTTCTATAACGCTAAAATTATTTGTAGAGTTCGGATCGAATTCAATATTTAAGGATTCAACAGACCCCACTCCATAAATTTTAGGGTCTAGATGATGTAATAAAGTTATGGACTTATACCCATAACCATTAGATAGTGTAAGCTCACATTCTATCCTATTAGAAAACGCCTCACATTTATTTTTTACTAGTTCTTCCTCCATGATAGATATATGTGGCTCAACTAATATATTTATCGAAATTGTTTTTTCGGAGAATAGGGAATCGCCATAAGCTACGATCTCTAGGTTCCCACTTGTTGGAGTTGTCTCAAAATAGAAAGAGTGCAAAGATACGTCATTTATTTTATTTTTGGCGATCGGAAGCCCATTAGAATATTCAACTAAATTCAAAGATGGTATTTCGATTTTAGCTCTAGCATTAGCAAAGTCTCCAATCTCGTTGACCAGAAATCTAAATACTACACTATCTGTATTATTTAGCTGGCTCTTCCCCGAGTTGAGCTTCCACTGCATCTTACTATTAGTACGGTTATAAGAAAAAATATCATCATTGTCTTCATCAGTTTGAGGTCCTGATAGAACTTCACCGTAGGGCACTGACATGCTATTTGGAACATATAGCCCAGGAGATTCAATAGTAATTATGGCTTCGCTATTAGATATAGATTCAGGTAGCCTTACCCGCAAATACGCAGTGTAATAGTTAGAAGTAGATTCGCTAGTCTCTAGAGAAAGAGAAATCGAGGGGATTTCCTCCCCAGTTGAATCTGCTACTAGATAAAATAGTGCTTTATTAGAGTCGTCTATAAAATTATCAAAGTAGAAATCCCCAGTTTTAGAATCGTCTAACTTGATATCTTTCGAAGCGGTAAAATCTTTATTTGGGCGTCTACTATTGTCGCGATAGCTTTGAGATTCCTCTAATTCGGAAAGCCCAAAAGAAACAACTGCTTTATCTAATTTTTTTGAAGATAGGCTATAAATGACTTTTTCTCCTGGCTTAGGAAGCGACCCTATAACCCACCAGCCTGCCTTATCGATTATCTTGTTATTTGTTTCGTCCTGTAGCAAGGGCAGAGAAACATATATTTTGTCGCCATTGGTGAACCTATATTTGTTCAACTCTAATAATCCTAGGCTTATACCTTCTATTTCAAAAATATCATCGAATTTATACGTTTGGTAGTCTTCTCCGTCTTCGGATATCATAACATAATCAGCAATCTTAGGGTCTTTTAGCTGGTTAGAGTTCCAAGCGACAGCTAATGTAGCATCAGAAAGAGCAGATATATCCGCACTATACGCACTTGAATTATTAGTAAGCGTATTATTATCGATATCTACTAAGTCGCCGTTCTGGTTATTAGAAATTAGATTATTGCCAAAATAAGTTAAACCGTCAGCGACAGCATAGAATTCATATTTGCCTACTTGTTCTATATTTGTATAAGATATTTGAGAATAGATAGCAGCTTCTTCAATTGCTGCATAAGATACTGCAGAGGAGACTAGAAATGCAGGGATAAAGATTGCAGCAGAATACCTATACATTCTATTCTTCTCCACTGTCTAAAAACATGTCATCTGTGTTTTCCCCTGCATTTTCTATAACTTCTTTTGCTACTGAAAATGCTACCGAAGAGGGATACCCTTTTCTCGCAATTGCAGACGCTATTTTCTTAATCTTAGCGTTTCGGTCTCCTTTTACAGTTCTTATTTTAATCTCCGCTATCTCTTTCGCTCTTTCTAGGATAGAGTCTTCATCTATATCTTCTAAAGCTTTTTCAATTATATCCTCAGCCACACCTTTAAGCGAGAGCTCTCTTTTAATTGCATAGGGGGCTAACTTAGCATTGTTGTGCCTTGCAGAAACCCACAGCTTTGCGAACTCGGAGTCGTTGACGATGCCCACTTCCTCCATCCTATCTAGTGCCGTGCGGATTGCCTCCTCGGAATATCCTCTGTCATTCAGTTTGTCTTCTAATTGTTTTCTAGTTCTTGGTGCCATAGTTAGATAATTTAGAATGCTTTCCTTCGCAAACTCAACTTGCTCTTCATACGACATATTCTCGATTTTAACAAATTTACGAGGCTTCTTGCCTTCTGTATCAGCAGAGTCTAGGATGTCATTTTGGTCATGCGAATTGACTCCAAGTTTTGAGACAGACTTCTTCTTTGGTCCGTCCTGATTATAGCTCGATAGGTTATGTAATGCCAAAATATCCTCCTAGTTTGATATCGGGGAAAACCCAGATAGATTTTCAGAAAATAGTTTAGCCGATATTGGAAATAAGGTTACTTGGAAGGAATACAACCAATATGAAGCAGAACGCAAAAGCTGGAGTAGCTTTGCTTGGTGTCGCGGCTCTTTTGCTAGCGGGATGCACAAGCGGAGAAAATACTACTGATCCAGAAGAGACTGCTGCACCTGGAGGAGACACAACTACTACATCAGAAGCTATTGATTATGAGTCGAAATGGGCTTCTGGCGAGCCACAGGAACTTCTCTTCCCACGCGGCGAGTACACATTTACATATAACGAAACTATTAAAACAGACCTATTACAGACATGGTCAGGCGAAGGTAAAATTGCTTTCTACGAAGACGGCACATGTGCTTTTGATTTCAACGGGGCTAAAACAACTTACGAAGGCAAAGAGGTAACATACAGATTGGTCAAGTTGCCAGACAGCCTACCATTAGTATCTACTACTGAGTACAGTGAGACTCCAATTTGGATTAATGACCCACTTCTAATTGAGTCCTCTTACCGTACTAACTTCCCTGTCATGGGAGGGTTCCCTCGCTATCAGGACTTCGCTAGCTTCTGTGCATTGCAGAAACTAGAAGACCTAGGAGTTCGTGGAGGAGCAGAAGCAGGCTTCTTTTTCTGGGATTCAGAGCTTGGGGAATCCTTCGCCGCAGAGGGTAAAGAGTGGTATTACGACTTTATGCTATCTCAGCTAAATGTAGACCCTAAGGACTACAAAGAAGCAGAACAGGTCTTAGACTTAATGTACTACGGTAACGACAGCATCTTTACCTATGATGGGCAAGGGAAAGTTGAAACAAGAGAAGATGGAAGTATCTCGATTTCGACAGGCTTAGACAACCCAGATAACATCATGGTTGGAGAATTTGTTCTCACACCCACAGAGGAGAAACTAGACCTCGAACTAGGAACTATTGATTTTGACAATACTCCTGGCACTCTAGAAGAAACTCTGGCTGCTTACGTATCGTCTTATGGTAGCGGGATTGCTTACTTAAGAGATGTCAAGAGAGCCTACGACGAGTATGTTGATAGTGCTTCCGGTGAATCAGAAGGTGCTTCGGAATAACTACTATTCTAAAATAGAGCCAGGTCTTTAAAATCTGGCTCTATTTTTTTATCCAAGATTTTCTGTGTATCGCATCAACTAGACCTAGTGTCTCAATGCCTTCATAATGAGCCTTCGCACCATACCCCTTGTTGCCGCCCCATCCATATCCAGGATGTTTTTTGTCAAGCTCAACCATAATGTTATCTCTATACACTTTCGCTATAATAGATGCAGCAGCGACAGAAGCACAATCACGGTCAGCTTTAGTCTTAGTAATAGTAAAAAGAGGCACATTAGAGTCATATAGCCAGTTGTGACTTCCATCAAGTAAAACTATGCCACGTTTATCGGAGAAGCCCTCTACGCCATTTAGAGCGGATAGAACAGCACTTTCCCCCGCCATACGTAAAGAGGCTATTATGCCCTCAGAATCGATTCTAGCAGCATCCACAGCACCTATACCATAAGAGCGTACCCAACCCGCGGCTATATCGCGGTATTCTTCGCGTGCAGACTCTTTGATAAGTTTAGAATCTGCTAAATCTTTCGGCATGCTGGGATAGGATTCGGATGATACAACAGTTGCGGCTACGACAACGGGTCCCGCAATGGCACCGCGTCCAACTTCGTCAACAGCTACTATGTAATCGTATTTTCTTAATAATTCTAACTCGTAGTCAAACGTGGCATAAACTTTAGGCATAAATAATATATCGGGTAGTATAGTGTGCTATGACTCCGCCGATATTATTAAAAGTTAGTTTTGATAAGGAAAACAATGAAAAGCACTTTTGTTAAAATGTCTACCATAGCAATTTCGTTATTGCTGGTCGCTGGATGTTCCAGTACGGGATTAGATGGAGTTGAAAACTCCGTAAATATTGTAGGAGAAAACGGGGAAACTCAGACTCCTAGCCCGACAGAAACGAACGCAAGTAATTCGAATAATGGTACAGTCGATATAGCCAAGCCAGCCGTTCCAACGAAACCAAGCGATTTTGAATACCCTGAACTACCTACCGAAGATGCCTTTGCAATGCTTAAAGCCTTAGCTACTAACACTATACATTCAACTACAACTCTAGGTTCTTTGGAAAAGTACACGGGTACGACACAAGACGGAACAGTTTTTAATGTTACGCTAGCCTTCGACCCAACCTTAACAGAGAACAATCTTGCGGTTTTCTATGATTACCCAGATGGATATGAAATCGCAGATACTACCTTCTCGACTGGACAGCTAGAAGGAGAGAATAAGAATATTGCTAAATGGTTATTTGGACATCAAGTGTTAATTCTTGCTCAATCCACTGGTTCAGTAACTGCTGAGGTTCGAGACGGCTACATAGAAGTTGTTTATAATAACAATGGCATAGTAGACAATTATTTTTACGAAGATAAAGTACTTGTGAAAAGAGAGCGAATTTATCCTACTGACGATCCAGTAACTATACGCACTATAGAATATAAGCGTGATGGCGAAGTCGCTGAACTTATCGCTAAGATACAATAAAACTTAGAACTAAAATAAGCCCTAGGGATTTTCTCCCTAGGGCTTATTTCGTATTGCTACACGTTTAGTTTGCCACACGCAAGCTTTAAAAGGAAACTAAACGATTTTCCCATATTTAGTTGTTATTCAGTTATTATTCTCTGCTTGAGAGAGTAGGTAACTGAGTCTCCAGAATCAGAGATAACAAGCTCTAAATAAGTGCTTGAAATCTCTCCAACTACTTCTCCATCAAGAGTTGCAGTTATGATTCCTGTTTCTTTATCTTGCGTTAATGTGGCACCACCATATGAGTAGTCCTCTACGAAATCGTTTACCAACAGCATCTCAGTAGAAATATCTACCGGATTTTCGTATTCGGGCAGGGATGACACATACATAAACGCAAGTCCCGACACAAGCGCTAGAATCACGCCAACAATAGTGAAATCTATCGCTGCTGCTTTTTTAGCCGTCAGAACAGACATTGAACCTTATCTTTCTTCTCATTACCTACAGATAGTATATCGGATAAAAAAGATTTTAGGAAAATTGTTTTGATATATTTTGGATAAAGTTTAAGGGGACCCTCCGAAGAGGATCCCCTTAAAGATTTTATTTTAATCTATAGTTAAAAACTATAGGCTAAAATTAGTT
>CAYVBV010000001.1:79859-91644 GCA_964449745.1 uncultured Polynucleobacter sp.
TAATATTAGTTTCTCAAGACGTTAACTTTAATACTTTTATTATTGGTAGCACTCCAATAATTATCTACATATATGTAATAATAAGATACATCTTATGGAAAAGGCTAGTTAAAGGAAGTGAGAGCTCCGATGGCTAATGCTTGATTTTAGCCTGCCGTCTCACTTGTCAGAATACCTGACGGCTACTTTGACTCTACCTTCTCCTCGGAGCAACAGAGAGGTTTTCCTCTCATATTCTAACTCGGGCATCCCGCAGGGGTTTAGAGAGGAAGCATCCACTAGATAGTTCAACCTATTTAGCAAATCCTGTCAGTTATACTTATCGGCAAATAAAATTAATTTCAGTTAGTTTTTTGAAAAATGCGTCCAAATATTTTAGAGCACTTCGGGGGACATGCTATATGATGCTACTGCATACGGCGAATAGTCTTATTCCCTCGGTCTACAACTAGGACGGCACCGTCCGATTCTTCGACGATACCAATTGGGGAGTTAAACATAGCCTCTGACATTTTGCCATCCTTAAAGCCAGGCTCACCAGTTCCTGTAAGAACGTACACGTTGTTACTCGCGTTTGGTATAACTCGAATAGCGTGGTTAAAAGTGTCTGCGATGAATATGTTTCCCGCTCTTGTCACAATAATGTCAGAAGGAGAGTAGAAACTGGAATTTGAGAGGGACCCATCTCTCATGTCTCTTTGCCCATTTCCTGCGAAGAGTTCTACTTCACCTGTTATTTTGTTTACCTTCTTTATCTTGTTATTAAAGGTATCAGCAACAAGTAGGTAAGTCTCATCTAGCACTGCAAGGCTCTTTGGATTGTTAAACCTTGCCGCAGATTTCGGTCCGACAGCATCACCAATTATTCCTCCGACTAAAGTAGACACTTGCCCATTTGATATTTTGCGTATTGCATGGTTTTCTGAGTCTGCAACGTATACGGTGCCGTCTTCGTCTACTGCTAAGCCCGTCGGCAGGTTAAACTGGGCAGCAAGTGCGTCACCATCGGAGAAGCCAGGTTCTCCATAAATTTTGTCACCCGCACCCGCAAGAGTCGAGACCTCCATATTGGTTAAGTCTATAACTCTTATTTTGTGGTTTGCTTGGTCAGCTATATAAAGCTTATCGCCTTGTAGTGCTAACCCAGTGGGAGAATTAAATTCTGCCGTTTCGATGTTACCATCTTTGATTCCTGTCCCATTGAAACCAGCAAAAATAGTGGTATTTCCATTTTCTAATTTATAGATTTGATTAAGCTCATAGTTCGTAAAGTATGCGATGTCGTTTGAATCTATTACTATATCGAATGCATTGGCGAACCACTCAGAGTCATAGGTAGACACGGTGGCTGTTTCGTTATTGATTACGTTAGAGACGGCAGAAATATCAACACTCGTATTTTGACTGGATGCGATAAGGAAAAAAGCAGATAGCGAAATTGCTCCGAGCCCAAACAAAGAGCCTAGAACTATATTTCTACGCCTGTTTTTCAGATATTGGCGCATCTCATGAGGGGAGAGCTCTTCTACTTCTTCTTGCTCTTCCGCACCATTTTGAGAGTTTAGTTCTGACATAATAGTTGACCCTTGCGATTAGTTGTTTTCTATATCGGCTATACTATCAATAGCAATTCAATCTGTATGGTCGTATTATCGTTAAGCCGATATGCTAGTATGAAGTTTGTAGGAGGAATGCGTGCCAGATAAAAAAGCGGCAGAAGGAGCAAAAGCTAACCCGTCATTAGAGGTTAGCGATTCCCTGCGTGGTGCGCAGAAAACAGACAAAGTAGTAAAAACAAAGATCGCCTATGCTCCTCCAATGTATCTAAGATTAATCCGCATTTTCGTCGCTGCCCTTATTGGTTCAACTGCGATTGGAATGTTTACTTGGTTATATGCAACAGCTTATGAAAGAGCAAACTTTGTCGATATCGCACAATATGTTGCAGATAAGTATGAGGGAGTTAAAGAAAAAGCTCCTTTGCCACCCCTAGATGAAAGAACAGAGATTATCTTCCCTGGCTCTAGTAGCCTGGAAAGCGACGCCTTAGACGATCTTAAAAACTTCGTACAAGCTATGACCGTCCAGTTCTATGAAAGCGAAATCACAGAAGTTCGTAGAGATGAAAACGTACTCTATTTTAAAGCTGGTAAAGCGGAGTATAGCATCATTCTTGCTTCTCCCAAATCATATACTTATTTCGACCGCTTAATTGCCACAGGCAATTTTGACTTTAGCCGATATTTTGATAGTAAAATTGACACGCCAACAGAGGACACCGAAACAAATGGATAAAGCACTAAAAATTACTGGTAATCTTTTTAGCATTCTAGCCGTATTACTTTTCATCGCTTATGTTGGATTCAACACTGCGTACGACATTAGCTCGGTATATCAGGACGGAAACGAAGCGATGCTTAAAGACTTACGCAATATGCTTCTCGTTCCAGGATTTGTTGTCGCAGGAATTGGTTCTGTGGTTTCAGGTGCATACGTAGCTAGAAACAAAGACGAGCTATCTAATTTGGAAATGGGTGTAGCAGTTGGTGCACCAGTTCTGTCAGCAATTGGTCTTGCTATTTTTGCCTTTGTACTGTAATATAGTATCTATCTAAGCTACAAAGTATATTTCTTAAAAACTATTGTAAATGTCGTATAAGTATGTTATAATAGTTCTACCAAATTTGGAAACCCAGGAAACCGAGGAGTCTTTATGTCAGAATTTAACAGCTACGATTTTACCGAATCATACGGTTCGGAACAACTACTAACCGCAGAGGAAGAAGTAGCCCTTATTGCTGATATGAAGGCGGGTACCTCGGCATCTGAGTTCTTGGCGGGCGACACCAGCGGGGTGGATCCTCTCGAAATTAGACGTGCGGAGCGTGCGGTAAGAGTAGGCTCCAGGGCACAAGAACGTTTTATTAAAGCTAATATCCGTCTTGCCATGCACGTCGCAAGACGTTATCTAAATCGCGGGCTCTCGTATGAGGACCTAGTCCAAGAAGGAATCTTCGGCGTAATGCACGCTATTGGCAAATTTGAGCCAGAGCGAGGCTGGAGATTCTCTACCTACGCAATGCCTTGGGTCAGACAATATATCTCGAGAGCAGTAATTAATACAGGAAACGCTATCAGAATCCCTGAGCACCGCGTAAATGAGATGACTAAGCTTTCTCGCCTTAGGAATGAGTTGCTTGTTAAGCTAGGACGAGACGCCACTGAGGAAGAACTTGCATATGCAGCAGAAATTACGACTGATGAGTTGAGGCAGCTTGAATCTTATTCATCTCAGCCAATTTCCATTCACACTCCTGTTGGGGAAGAAGACTCTGAGCTAGGGGACTTGCTGCAGGACGATTCCGCTTTACCAGAGGAGGAAGCTATTAATGCTGACTTGGCGGAGAGACTTGACGCTGCTTTCCGTGGGCTAAATGACAAAGAGCTAGCAGTACTAAAGTACCGCTTTGGGCTAAATGGTTTTGTTGACAAAGATACAGAAAGCCTTGCAGGAATAGCCTCAAAACTTGGAGTTACGAGAGAGCGGGTGCGTCAGATTGAGAAGACCGCTATCGCGAAACTTCGCCATCCAAAAAACAGCCACTTAAGACTGTTCCTTACTGGACATTAAATACTTTATATGGTAGTATTGTTCTATCTAAGAAAGGATTAAAAAATGCAGGCAGTATATGTTAGAAGGCAAATTGGAGTAGCTATTGTGGCTATGCTCGTGCTTTCTATGTTTAGCTCTTTGTTCCTAGCCAACAATTCGGTGCGTCCAAATGAGACAGACCAAATTGTAATAATGCAGGGAGATACTCTATGGAGCCTCGCTGAACAGTTTGCTCCGAACTCAGACCCGAGAGAATGGATTTATGAAGTAGTAGAGTTAAACTCTATCGATGGTCCTATACAGCCAGGGGACAGACTAACTGTACCAGTATATAATTAAAAGCTTACTTGACAGCCGATATTATAACTGATATAATAATTATGTCTCTAAGGGGATGACTGGTTTCGACGGTGTGTTGAAAGCTGGTGAAGCGTGTAGAGAATCCTGTACCTCTTGAATCGGGAAACAAAAATAAATGCAAACTCTAAGACAGAGTTCGCACTAGCAGCCTAGAAACTGCTTAGTGCACTATAGGTAGCAATAGCCTTAGTTGGGCACCTATAGTTTTAAATAAATAAGGCAAAAAAGAGTTTAAGTAATTGTTCTCTTCAAAAATATTACAAAAGTATTAGAAGGCTTGGTCAATGCCTAGTTAATACTCAAAAAATTGACCTACACACGTAGAAGAACAGTTAGATGCTCATCGGACGGGGGTTCGAATCCCCCCATCTCCACTATTGCTTTACTAGACGTATAATAGAATCTATATAATCTCGTCTAGTGGCACGTCCGCCATTTAACCAGCCTTTGACAAATACTTCAGGTACACCAGTCTTAGCAGCTATCTCTTGTGCGGTATATGCGTTTGACAATTCTCTTAATGCTCGTCTAACATCACTATCTCGGCTAGGAATATTCGGTATCGCGAGCTCTTCTCCCATAGAAATTGCTTTTAGAAATTGCCAAGCATAGAAATGTAGATAAGCGTCGTATAGAGCATTATGAGCCTGCTCGGTGTTTAGATTATTGTGTGCCAGATGGATTGTGCGTTCTGCGTATTTTTTAGCTAAACGTTTCCATCCTGTCCATGCCGTTTCGTTCCCACCGTATTCAAATCCCTCTAAAGTAAAACATAAGGCGTTTAGGTCAATCGTTCTATGGGATAGTAGTTTTCTAGATTCTGGTAGCACGGCTTCGATATGAGGTAAATCAAAAGCTCCAATGTTGAAACCGATTATAACGGCTTTATTAAGTTCGTCTACACCTTGGGCTTTTAGCCACTCTGAGAATTTTTTATCTGCCTCATCAGCAGGGGGAAAAGATAAAACTTCTTCTTCGGAATAGCCGTGTACTGCTTCGGCTTCTTCGCTCCAATAAAATTCCTCTGGGCAGAAATTTAGGAGTAAACTTTCTCCCGCTTCTACTTTTCTTGCATCAACTCTATTAACTTTAACTACCCCAAGCTGAAATATTCTGCCGCCCATAGGTATGCTGGACGCAGTCATTTCGCCATCTGCGGCTAAATAAATAGTTGACATACTTGCTTTCTGTATTAGTAATAGTATAGCGTATTGTGTATCGGGACGCTATACTAGTTATTAAATCTATTCTTCTGTGCCTTAGTCAGTTTAACCCATTCATTAGCTGCAAATATCTTGACAAGTTGGTCTTTATCCGACTTTCTAGTAAATAGGGTGTCTAGAAGAGAGCGGAAAGTAGATGTTTCTTCTTTCACATCTTCTTCAGTAGGTCTGCGTCTTCCGCGGCTCTTTACTCTTTCAGCGTGGACACCGATAGGCTCCTTCTTTCTAGTTGTGCCACCTTCATCTGCAGCTCTTGCCGCAGCATTCGTCATAGCAACAGAAAGCTTAATCTGTGATTGAATAGCCCCAGCGTCTAGGGTACCGTCGAATACTCGGAACTCTACGTGAGACTTCTTATAATCTTCGTTCATTACAACACCGTTTAGGTTGATAGCCCTAGTTCTGTATCCCTGCCAGCGTCTTACGGCAGCATAGTCGGCAAAGCCGCTAGGTGCTACGCTAGGGTTAGGAGATGCATAGTTAAACCCTGTCTTGATTCCTCGGTGGGTACCTCTTTCTGGGTCAGTTGCAAGCCTGTATATAACGTCTTCATGTTGTGTGTAAAGACGAGCTAACTCTGCATATTTATTAGGGTCTTGTCCGAATAGTGCTCCTGTTCCAACGTGAACGTGAGCTCCCGTGCGAGCAGAAGCTACTGCACCATTATCTTTTAGAATTTTGATAACTGTTTCAAGTTTTTCCCATGTCTCTGGCTCATCGTACATTGTTGGGGTAACGATTTCTCCCGCAACGCTACCGTCATGCTCCCAAGACCATGTGCCCTTGCCAGATTCATCAACATGGACATCTTTGTAGCCTTTCTGTGCGGCTGAGTGGTAGCCCGACTTTTCGGCACTAGGCGTTATGTTAGCTTCTTTCAGTGCAGTTCCAATTTTGATTTCCGCTTCCCTGCGTTCTTGCATTGTCATGGTCTCTGGGAAATCATATTCAATCTCCACTCCAAAACCCTGACCTGATTCGCGAGTAGCCAATCCTCCCAATGCATTTTCCTTGGCATAAGAAATGTTAACTTTACCGTTATTCTCTTTTTCACTTCTCGCGGCGTTATACTCTGACACGAATGAAGAGAAATTCTCGTAGTAAGAAACTTCTGCGTTGTTGGCGAAAAGTTTCCTAGCTTCAGCTAAAGTTTCTTCGTTTCTAGTCCAGTCTGATGCCAATGCGGCTTCACGTTCTGCTTGTTTTCTTCTTGCTAGCTCTTCTCGCTCCTCTGGGGTCATGCTTCTAGCCGAGCGAGTCGGAGGAGTGGCTCTTTTTATAGCGGCAGCTCCAACAGCAACAACGTGGCGGCAAGAATTGTTTGCTAGGTATTCTGCACATGTGCAAGTTAGTGCGTCAGTGTTAGCAGTTATGGTGCCGTCTTCTTGACGGATGATAGCAACATCTCCGCGTATGGCTATCCAACCTCTGCGATTACCAGTTAAGTATTCATTAGTTCTGTCTCTCCAGTCGGCACCAGCGGAAACGTTTCTAATAAGCATCATGCCCGTCTCTCTAAACGCAGACCTGTAATCATTAACCATTGGTAAATCAACTCTAAGTTCTGCTGGTATGCCTTCACCGTTGCTATTCATGGCTTCATAATCAATAGTCTGACCAGAAGTGCGTACGTATTCACCATTTCTGGCATTCAGAACATATCTTCTTGCTCCTCCAAATCTATCAGGGCATGCGTGAGAAAGATTTGCGAACTGTCCACAAAGGGCACAACGGCTTGCGGCACCCGCAGCTAACGCGTCTTCTTCGGAAGAATAAGTATACCAGCCCCTATTAGCAATTTCGCTGAGCCAGTATTCTCCAGGAGTCATAGGCGAATTATTGCTCCTACCCCAAGGCGTGTAGGACCCTGACATACCATTAGAGATACTATTGGTTATGCGATAGCTTTTAAGTTCAATTTCGCCAGTCTCGGTGTTCTTAATCTTAAATTCAGTGTGCCCTGAGATGGTGTCTTGTCCCCATGCTAGAACTATATATGGGGTGCCAGGAGCCGGAGAACCCCCATTCGGGATATCTGTATGAGTGTCTATAAGCCTAGGTCTCTCAGTCGCCTCAGAGATTCTACGATCTCTTATCTCTTTTTTCATGATAGTGTAGGCTCTTACCATGCCAGCTTCGTCAACTATACCGTTTTGTCGTGCGGATTCCCTATTCTCATGAGTGTAGTATTCATCTGTTGCAGCGTTTCTTGCTCTATCTATAGAATTCTCAAGTTCTCTCAACCTTGTAATGGCGTCTTCCTGAGAAACTCCCATAACCGCGGAATATTCAGAGAGCAAAGAAAGTTGAGCTTCTCTTGCATCTTCTACCTCGTCCGAGATAGTACCTAATGCGAATACTGTAGCCCTGTCTGGGGTATCTGCCGATTTTGCAGCTTCTATTCTTGCTAGCAAAGAAGCCTTCCTGGCTTCGGTTAAGGTTTCGTCATTGAGGATTTGTTGTTCCGCCCTCTCGAGAATCCCCAGATATATAGCTCTGATATCTTGGTCTTCTGCTGAGTGTAGTCCTGCTCTGCGTGCAATTATGACATTCTCTAAACGGGATTCCCAGTCGTCGGGGTGAGCTGAACGTAAGCGTTCTGCGAGAAAAGAATTGTTTCTACTATTTTCAAGCTCTTCTTGATATAGTCTCCTTTGAGCGTGGAACAAGCTTAGAGTTGAGACATCTGATAATGGGGAGCCTGGTCCATCCGCTATTCGGGCTAGCGATGTAAGTGCTGAACCAGCAGGAGTTGTTCTACAAGACATTTCTTTTCCTTTGTTATTGGACTTTCCTCTGAACCGTCCAAACTATTCCTAACTGTTATCGGCGTTCTCTGGACGAAAAAACCTCCCAGCCTTGGACACTAAAACTGGGAGGTTTATTCTTTTATCTAGAACTTTAGAAATCGTCGAGATTTGTATTTTCTAGAAGCCTAATATGTCCAACTTCGTGGAGGCTGATTAAAAAGTCTTCTTCTTCAACTGGACGTATCCACCAAAGGTTAGCCGCGTCGTACGCACCATTAGACATAGTGCTAGCGGGCTTTGGAACCTTTGTGTAAGGGGCGTAGGAGGTCTCTACGGCGACGAATGGGACATCGTTGGACCAGAACCTTACCTCTGGCTGACGAAGCCCTCTGGGTGCGGTAAGGATCGCGAATTCATTATCTGTCAAGTCCTCATCTGATACTTCCGCTAGGATCTCAGCTTGAATCTGGCTAGCGATGTTTTGTGCAAGTATAATTCTAGCATCCATGCGAGTCGCCTCATCCTTAGAAGTGTATCCAGGGATAAGAACGCTTAGCAGTTCGTCATGAGAATCGGCGAAAGCCGCATCAGCGAAAGCATTGTAGTACATAGCATAACGATAGCCTCTGCCATCTTCTTTTACGGGGGCTAAGAGACTGTCCTCAGCTCCCTGATAAATATTTTTTACAATTTCGTAGCTCATTTGGTGTCCTTTCAATAAGCAAATTGTTTATCGGTGTTATGCTTATTATGGAGAAACTCAAGAAGCAAACATTTATTAGACGTCCAGAATTGTTGGTTGCAGTACTACTCAAATTTTAGAATAGACTCATCAACTGCTATTATTGCTATCCTCGGTAAATAATAATCGCTACTTTCTTCGAACTCATAAACATATCCTGGGAGTAGCCAGAGTTCCCCATTTGGTCCATAGGCAGTTAGAAGCTTCAGTTCCGCAGCTATAGCCTTAACAATTTTATCTTCTGGCTCAGGGTAATCTTCTATATCCGTTGGGATAGGTTCACGGACTATTTCGTCAGAGTTCAATCCATCGTCTTGTACTGGAGCATCTACTGAAATAGTAGCTTCACTTGAGTCAACCCCAATAGTTCCGCCGCCCTGAGAAGATGATGACCCAACATTAGTTTCTAACATTTGAGGGTATGCTAAATAATCATAGTAGTAGCTTAGCCATCTATTATCTGTGCTTCTAGATAATGCATCGTATTCCGATACTATTTTAACATTATCAATCTTCTCAATAGAGCCAGAATAGCCGTAGGCATAAGAAATGTCTGGACCATACCAATAGACTCCAAAGGCTAGGCTTGTGTTTGAACCTTCTATTTCTTTCGATCCATAAACACTTATAGAATAATAGTCAGCATACGCTTGAAGTGGAAATGTTTCACCATATATAGATTTTAGCAAATCATTTGCTTTCATTATTGCGGTTTCTTTGCTTGGTAACCCTTCGGGAGGCTTAGGCTGCCAGTCATAGCAATATTCAGGTATGTCGAAGTCTGGTTCGATAATCTTAATATCATCTTCTGGATAACCTGGCTCAATAGATGGGTCAGAAGCGGCGGAGCCACTACCAGTAGAGCCACTGCCCGTAGAGCCACTGGTGGAGCCCGCAGTATCTCTAGGTTCGCTATCTGGACGTACCTCTTCCCTAATGTAACATTCTTCTGGGTATTGGTCTATATTTTGGTAGGCAACTGGATTCGAGTAATTCCAGTTTCCTCCTCCATAGTTACTATAGGTTACGCTTGGGTTGGAGTAATTTTGCCAATCCCCGATTGCATAGAAATTCTTATCATATCCATAAGGATCTGTTTGGACCTCACCTTCTATACCGAATATTTTTGCTACTGTCTTGATATAGTTCTGCGGATTGCTAGGTAGCACTATTCTATAAGCAGTAGCATAGCCTTCTTCTCTTGACAAGGAATCGCTTGGGATATATATAAAATTAAATGGCTGATACCACATAGCGTCAGTAGAGGCTTCGCTATTAGGAACTCCTAATGCTAAATCTGAGCCGACGCTTCTTTCCTCGGAAGACAGCGTGATTAAAATCTCTGAATTTGTACCGCTGGTAGTGTTTAATCCCACTCCGATGCCGCCTA
Organism: uncultured Polynucleobacter sp.; assembly: GCA_964449745.1. Classification (GTDB taxonomy): domain Bacteria; phylum Pseudomonadota; class Gammaproteobacteria; order Burkholderiales; family Burkholderiaceae; genus Polynucleobacter. The sequence continues at coordinate 89,938 of CAYVBV010000001.1, forward strand.
CGACAGCTAGGGTAGAGGCTACAGCTAAAATAGGGTAAAATTTATTCTTAGTAGTATTAGTTTTAGGCATATCATTTTCGATAGCATTCATAATTATGTTTTCTCCTAGTATAGGAAAATCGTTATTACTAAACCTGTCAGCTTCCTTTAGCCTTCGGCGTAGTTCTTCATCTTCCATACTTATATAATGTAATAGATATTAATATTTTTTCTAACCCAAATATTTTTATAATAGTTAGATATATAATATCGGACTAGGAGAGAAAAATGGGAAACAAAAAACGCTATATTAAAGGTAAAGATGGAAAACTACAAGGAAGCTTGCCAGGAACCCCAAATTTACCTGCGTCTAACAATAGCGTCGAATTACCCCAAAAGCCTTTTGAAGAGGTTTCTGCAAGTATAGAAGATGTGTATAACAAAGAAGCAGAAATAAATAAAACGCTTTCAGAAGGTCTTACCGAAATATCTCAGGCTTTCGAAAACATAGAAGCCATATATAAAGAACGTGCCGCTCGGAGAGAAGAAGAAGCGGGTAAGGCTAAGGCTAGGTTAACAGAGCTCGAAGCCCAGGCTAAAGCGGCTAGAGAAAATTATGAAAGAATTGTTGCTGAGCAAGAAGCAAAAAAACTAACTAATAGAATTAAAAATATTTTTAGAAAAAAGAGTTAAATAATAGCCGATATTCTATCTGCTTGTTTCTTACTTCTTTGATTGGAAGGAAAAACACAAACGCGTTGTGCGAAACGGCGTCATAACTAAATAGACTCGTGCCCCTACTTAGCTGGCTAGCTCAAAAGAGTAGGGGTACGAGTTCTAATTTTTGTCAAACATTATTTTTTACAATATGTTATAATAATATTATACGTAGTTGGTTGAAATATCCTGGCTATGTATAAAAGCTAAGCAACGCAGCTTAGAAATCCGATGAGTAAAAACTCATCAGGACCCTCCTGAATCTTTTAAGAATTGGGAAGACGCTTTCAAAAGCGATGAGGTGCAAATCCTCAGGGTCCACAAACAGTTTCTCGACGGGGAGACTGGGATATGGCTGAATAATCCTCAAAGCTAAATGGGGAGGATAAGGCAACTCTGGCTCTAACGGGCAAGGTTAGTAACCTAAACAGGGGGTGTGCTCAAAAGCGGATCTTACAGAGACCGAATTAGCTAGGCACTGGTGGTAAAAAGCAATCCACTTATCCACACTACAACTTTATACTCTAGCGGGAAAAGTTTCTGCGAGAATTAACGGGTATAGAATTGTAAAAGAAGTTCCTGTATTATAAGTCTTATGTATATAGTACAGGAACTTCTTTTTTAATAATATTCTTAGCGGAGTAGGGCAGTTCGGTAGCCCGCCAGCCTCATAAGCTGGAGGTCGCAGGTTCAAATCCTGCCTCCGCAACTTATCTAAAAATATTCAAAAATATTGCGAAAAATGTTGTAAAAATGTCGGAGCATATGATATAATTTTCTTACAGCCAAAAGTTCACAAAATAGGAAGAAGGAAAAATGGCAAAAGGCAAGGGCGGAGCTCCTGCTCCTCAGAAGACCACAACTGACCGTCGCAACGGTAAGGCATTTAAGAAGAACCCTAAGGTGTTCGATGCCACTAAGCGTCGCCTAGTTTCAGCTAAGTAGCCGATACTAAACCTGCTAGGGCAACCTAGCACAATGCCCCATAGCTCAATTGGCAGAGCAGAGAGC
>CAYVBV010000002.1:0-49970 GCA_964449745.1 uncultured Polynucleobacter sp.
GCCTTGCTGTATTAGTATGGCTTACCTCTTATAGAACTCCTCTGTTCTTCGCACAAGCTGTAGGGCGTGTAGTAAGAGCTAGAAAGCCTAACGAAACTGCAACCGTCTTTCTACCTGCCGTTAGACCATTGTTAGAACTTGCGGCAGACCTAGAAAAACAAAGAGGTCATTCAGTTTTTAAACTTACTCCTGTTGATGATGAGATGCTTCAAGTTGAAATTAATGACAAGGAAAGAGAAGCGGCAGAATACGAGTTGAATGAATATAAGGCTATTGGAAGTCAAGCTCAATTTGCCCATGTCGTATATAGTGGTAAGTCTATAACTGCTAGAAGAATAAGAGAAGGTTTATCCGCTGAGGAAAGCGAATACCTGGGACTGTTTTCTGTGCCAGGACTCCTCTCCCCTGAAGAGACCGCTGAAATGCTTGCCGCTAGGGATAAGGCTTTTGAATCTAAGTCTTCTAAACTTGTAGCATCTTCGGAAGTCTCTGCTGAGGTAATATCTTCCCCTAGCATACCGCCTGAGCAGTTACATTTGAAGTTGATGGATTTGCGTAAAGAGATAACTGCTCTTGTAAATAAACTCTCAGTTAGGATGGGTCGTTCACACTCTGACATCCATATCTTGACAAGAAAAATAGTGCCAGGTCCAGCAAATGCTGATGCAGATTTGGACGTACTGTCAAAACGTAGAGACTGGCTACTGGGTAGGCTAGAGCACTAGTATTGCTTGTCGTTAGAGATATACTAAGACATGCTAAAATAATAAAGCAAAGGGAAAATAGAAGTCCTAGATTCCCGATATAAAACATACAACTAAGGAATACCAGGAGTCCATAAACTATGACAGAAAAGAATTCACCATCCGCAGCGAAGCTAGCCGCATTAGATGCTGCACTTGCTCAAATTGACAAGCAGTTCGGTAAAGGCTCAGCCATGCGAATGGGAGAGCAGCCAGAAACTAAGCTAGAAGTTATCCCAACTTCTTCAACCGCACTAGACATCGCACTAGGCGTTGGAGGATACCCAAGGGGACGTATCATTGAGATTTATGGACCAGAGTCCTCTGGTAAGACTACTCTTGCTCTACATGCAGTAGCTAACGTACAGAAGCAGGGCGGAATCGTCGCCTATATTGACGCTGAGCACGCTCTAGACCCAATTTATGCTTCTAAGCTAGGTATTGACCTAGACAGCATGATTATCAGCCAGCCTGACACAGGTGAGCAAGGTCTTGAGATTGCAGATACACTGATTCGTTCAGGTTCCGTTGACCTAATCGTAATTGACTCTGTTGCAGCACTAGTGCCTAGAGCAGAGATTGAAGGCGAAATGGGAGCATCTCACGTAGGTCTACAGGCTCGTATGATGAGCCAGGCTCTACGTAAGATTACAGGAGCTCTTAACCAGACTGGCACAACTGCAATTTTCATTAACCAGCTTCGCGAGAAGATTGGCGTTATGTTCGGTTCCCCAGAGACTACAACTGGTGGTAAGGCATTGAAGTTCTACGCTTCTGTCCGACTAGACATCCGTCGTATCGAGACACTCAAAGATGGTACTGATGCAGTAGCAAACCGTACCCGTGTTAAGGTAGTAAAGAACAAGGTTGCAGCTCCTTTTAAGCAAGCCGAGTTCGACATCATCTTCGGTGAGGGCATTTCATTCGAAGGTGGATTGCTTGACCTTGGAGTCCAGTTTAATATCGTCAAGAAGTCTGGTGCATGGTTTACCTATGGAGACACTCAGCTTGGACAGGGTAAGGAAAAGTCTCGACAGTTCCTTAAGGACAACCCTGAGATTTCAGCTGAAATTGAAAAGAAGATTCAGCATGAAGCAGGTCTAAAGAGCGACGAGATCGTTATTGGGTCAGACGCCGCTGCGGTAGAGGAAGTCTCAGAATAATTATATCATAAATTAACCCCCTAGTCAAATCAACTAGGGGGTTAATTTTTTCCTGGGGAGCAGGAAGTGTTTTGCTAAACGGTTTCCTCTGGGGTTATAGACACAACTCTAGCCCACTCTGGAACTTGGTTTTTGCCGTTTTCATCAGTTAGCCCAACGATAAGAGTTGTTCCTTTGAGTGGCTCGTCGTGCCAGGGAGTATATCCGTCGGTAAGCACTATAATTACATCAGGCTTTTCCCTGTCCTTCATAGCTGCGTCAATTCCCACTCTCATATCAGTGCCTCCGCCACCAGAAAGAGAAACCTGACTGATTTTTGAGACTCGCTGGATAGTTGCTTTGGCATCGCAAGAAATGACTTTTACATTTCTTCCGTTTGAGCCAAGTGAGCGTAGAACCCCTTGGGTTTCTGACAATGCCCAAGACAGCATAGAATCTGACATAGAGCCAGAAGTATCAATAACGATTGACACCTTCGGCGGTGCTGGCTGTCTCATAGCAGGAAGAACAATAGACTGCCCTGTACTCCGCATAGCGGCATCTCTTCTCGAAGGGCGAGAATAAGTGTAGTCTCTTAGTCCTGCGACCTGAGCAAAGCTCCTTCTGATGATAGAGGAAAGCTCTCGTCTCCAATCTACGGTTGGCTCAAGAATTTCTTTAGCCCAACGCTCAAGCCCAGCAGGAACATTTCCTCTGTTCTTTGAGTGGTTAGCAATCTCAGTAGCCACTTTCTGACGGATAATGTCAGCTCGGTCTGAGTCAATTCCAGAATCTACTTTGTCTCCTTCGATTTCGTAGTCTCTTGCTATTCCGTCTGCACCAGAGCCACAGTCCCAACCTTTCGGCGTTCCGTGCACAGGGCAATTTGGGTCTGTTCCAGAAGAGCTGCCTTCGCCCTTAGAAGCGTCAGGGGTAGATTGTGAATCACTACTCTCGGCTCCCTTCTTGTCCTCTCCTGAGCCATCCTCAGGCTTCTCAGAGTTGTTTGAAGAAGAGTTGCCTTCTGAGGAGTCATCAGCCTGGCTCTGTCCTTCCTCTGAATTCTCAGAAGAAGAGCCGCAGGTGCAAGCCTCTGACTCCGCCTTAGTTTTGATAACCTGGTAAATTTGTTCTGCACTCATAGTGCGAGCTACATCATAGCCTTGCTCTACTAGAGTGTCTACATATACAGCACCTTCTGGCAGACCAATGTTTGCATCTTTGAGGTCTGCGTTGATAACGCTGTCTCCTGCGATGTTGAAGATTTTAGCGTATTGCTTTGGCTCTCCAATCATATTTTGGAATCGCTCAGAGTGTCCTCGGATGCAGTGCCCTACCTCGTGTAGTAAAACGCCAGCAAGTTGCTCTACTGACCACTCCATAATTGTAATAGGGTCGTAGTATAGTCTCCACTTGTCGTCGGATGCCATTGTTCCGAGATTAGGAACCACTACTGGCACCATTGAGAATAGTGCGAGAGAAAGGTAAGGCTGCTTTTCGCTAGCAAGCACTCGTGCCGCATTGAGACGTAGAGTAACTGCGGCTTTGTCGTATTCGACCTTGTTTGTCTGTTCTGACATATTATAACCTCCCCAGGTATATAAATAGTATAGCACGATTTTGTGTTGGTTGCAAGTATAAAAATAAAAAAGAGGGGGTAGAATTTATCAGGATTTTCTACCCCCTCTTGTGTTTATGAAAGAAACTAGATAATCTTTGCTTCTTTCAAGATTGGAGCAAGTGCCTTTAGGCTCTCTGCATCTGGCATAACATTATCGCTTGGGCGAATCTGCATCCAACGCTTTCCAATTGCTACCGCAACATCGCTGTGGTTAGACTTTGCGATTACAGCGATTAGGCGACCAGCAGCCTTCCAGCGGTCAGGAGTGTTGTTCTCCTTTACTACGGCTAGAACCGAAGCCCCGATGGCATAAACCTTGTCGCCACGGGTAGGTGGCTCAAAGTTTTCAGGCTTTGCGAGTAGGTCTTCTGGGTTAGGAAGGTCTAGCTCGTCAATGTAGGAGAGGAACTCGCCAGCGGTTCCGACTCCAATAGCACCTGCGATTAGAAGTCTGCGAGTTGTAGCAGAGGAGTTAGCGGCAGTTGCAAAACCCAAAAGTGTTGCAACCATCTCCCACGAACGAGGAGTCGGGTAAGCACGACCAGCCTCGGCTGTTGCCTTTGGCATAACAGTTACCATATCTGGTCTAGCGTTTAGGAAGGCGGCAACAAGCAACCTAGCTTCACGAGTCGCAGTGGCAACTGCCTCTGGGTCTGGATTTGGAACACGAATAGGAGACCAACCTGTCGCAAAACCATCTCGCACTACCTCGGCTGGCAAGTGCCAGTCAAGGTGGCAGAAGCGGTTAGCCATTGGTGCGGCAAGATCCCAACCATCAGCAGCAATCTCTGGTGGGTTGGCTGCGGCTACGATTGAAACATCGTCTCCAAGATAGAGGTCGCCAACAATTCGGTCTAATGCAACACGAAGCATAGCAGCTTGAGTTGCGGGTGGTGCTGTTGAAATCTCATCGAAGAAGAGAATACTTGAAGACTTGTTCTCATTGATTTTCTGAGCCCAGTCTGGTGCGATAAGCTTAGTCTTGCCATCTACGATGTGTGGCAAACCAGCAAAGTCGGAAGGTTCGCGGATGGAGGCTAGAATAGTTGTGATTTCACGACCAGTCTGCTCTGCGATTGCCTCTAGAACAGAGGTCTTACCCTGTCCTGGTGCTCCCCATAGAATGACGGGGGTCTTTGCTCCGATTGCTACGCCCAATGCGGCTGCGCTGTCTTGATAACTCATTTGTTTACCTTGCTTTCCTGAATAAGAAGGTTATTAACCTTATATTTATATTATATAGAATAAATTGTCTTTTGTCAAATCATTCTTTTTATTTTTTGCAATTTTCTGTTGTGTAATTATTGTAGCACACTTTCCGACATTTTATCTGAAATTAACTTGCTTTTATTATTTTTATTTGCTATTATATATGTAAGGAGAAAACTATGAGTATACAGATGAGAGCTAGATACGACAAGATTAACTTTTTCGTATCCTGCGGAGAAGAAAACCACACCGCCGTTTTGTCTCTCGCTGGCGATCTCGAATCTTCTTACCATTCTTTTGAAGAAGAGCTAGTTATGGAACTGCTTGGAGGAAATGGCTCTGAGTGTTCTAAAATATCTAAAATTTATAAGGTTGCTCTACAGGCTTATAGGGCTGAAATTGGACTAGAAGACCCTAAGGGCGTTATTCCTGTGTCTGCCGATTCATATTGGAGAAGCGAGTCTCAATGTTCTCTATGCAACACTCGATATGGCACTCACGCAGTAAACACTCTAAAGCATTTTGCATCAGTAGAACACCTAGCTCAGACTAATGGAATTGGTGCTTATACTCAAATAATAAACCGAGTTTTGAGTTGGTTCCGCAGAAATAATTTTCAGAATCAGAATAATGCACATAGAAGAATTCGTAATATAGAAGATTTCAAAAACTACACTGGCTCTAACCGCTTTGGAATTATTAGTGGAAGTGATTTACTCACGACTAGGTTTGTTGATTTAGCGTCGCATTTCACAGTCGTAGAGCCTAATGCTATAACTAAGCTTCGACACGTCTCGACAGTAGATAGGCTTTCATTTCTAATCGAGAATCTTGGAGAGAATAGAATAGCCAGAATCCGACGTAAACTTGTCTCCCCTAGCAAGCCGAACGGTTTTGTATCTTTTCTCTCTGCTAATAGAACCGTTAGCAACGAGATTATGCTTGATTTTATGTCTGCTGGTATCTATGCAAATATCTATACTTATTCTAAATATGGTGCCACCGCACATCAAGCAACAAGAGTATATAATGCTACCAACGGCACAAAGACTCTAAAAGATTATTTGCTTAGTGGAGTGTCTCCCCTGGATGCAGTCCGAGACGCAGAAAGCCAGAGGCTAGTCTAAAGAGGGGAAATCTATGCCGAAATCTTTTGCCTCAGGCTTAGGATTTTGTGCTGGTATTTCTTCTTCCTCATATTCAGTGTGAAGTCCACTTAAACCAGACATAACTTTGGCATTTTCTATAAGAGCTTCTATCCCATCTTCGCTTGCTAGCCTGACGGCTTCTTGAAATGAGATACCCGCTTTGGCTAAAGCCCATCCTTGAGAGCCTGCCAATTTAGTATATTCAGAGACAAGTCTAAAGTCTCCTGTATCACCAGCAAGATTCCAATATCCTAGATACATCCATTCGACATAATCCTCAGGTGATAGATTTAATTCTTGAGCATATATCCAAGACGAAGATATCCAAAGCTCAATACTATTGCGTAGACTGTGCGAAGATTCCCAAGATTTATTTTCATTTAGTTTAAGTATTGCTTTCGGAATAGCATTAATTACCACTTCTGGTAGGTTAGGTTCTTCGACCATATTATGCTTTCCTTAATCTGGGATAGTCCTATTATCAAATCGGCTATATTTACCAAGCCACGACAAAACAATTGTTCCCGTTGGACCAGAACGTTGTTTAGCAATAATAAAGTCTGCTTCTCCCGCTCTTGGGCTCTCTTTATCGTAAATTTCTTCTCTATGTAGTAGGATAACCACGTCGGCATCCTGCTCAAGGCTTCCTGACTCTCGTAGGTCTGATATAGCAGGCTTTTTATCTGCTCTCTGTTCCGATCCACGGTTAAGCTGCGAAAGTGCAAGAACTGGCACACCGAACTCTTTTGCCAGAAGCTTTACACCACGAGAAATTTCGGATACCTCTTGCTGGCGAGAGTCTGTTCTCTTATCTGAATTCATAAGCTGTAGATAATCAATTGCTATCATATCTAGACCGTGGGCTCTTTGGAAAGACCTAGCCTGTGCTCGAATGTCGGTCATTGTCACTGCCGCATTGTCATCAATACCTAACTTAGCTCCAGCCATTTTTGCGGTGGCTTTAGAAATTTGCTGCCATTTGTGGTCGTCTAGGTCTCCGGTTTTCAGAGAGTGTAAATCAACATAAGCCTCTCCGGATAAGGCTCTCATCATAACTTCTGTTTTTGACATTTCTAGGGAGAAAACTAGCACACTTTTCTTCTGCTTGAAAGCAGCGTGTCTTACCATATCCATCATAAGAGAGGATTTTCCTACACCTGGACGTGCCGCAATAATAATCATCTGCCCTGGTCTTAGTCCATTCAAAGCGTAGTCTACTTCTGTAAATCCAGTAGGGATGCCTGCGACAGTTTTACCTGAGGCTAGGGCATCAATTTCGTCTAATGTCATAGCGATGATTTCATCAGCTACTGGTACTTCTGTTCCAATACGGTCTACAGCAAGATTGTCTAAAGCGGTTCTCATCTCTTCGACAATTCCGTTAGTGTTATCTGAACCGTCAAGAGCCGCAAGCTGCTGCATCTTAACACCAATGTGAGCTAGACCTCTACGCGTTGCAGCATCGCGGATAAGACCTGCATAGTGAGGTAATGAAGCGGGAGAAGGTGCCGATCCAACAAGCTCCGCAAGGTAGATACTGAGCTCTCCAGGGTTTTTTGCCTTACCGCTTCTGTTTATGTTAGAAAGAACTGCAGTAGGCTCAACGGGCAGTCTATCATCATCCAACTCGCAAATAGCAGTATAAATGGTTTGGTGGAGAGGGAGGTAAAAATCGTCTGTGTCAAGCCTGCGTCGCATCTCGCTTACTGAATCAGCCGACATAAGAGCTATACCTAGCACTGCCTTCTCGGCATCTGGTTCGTGTGCGTTTACCGCGCTAACATCTATATTAGGCGTTGTCGACATTATATGGTGCTCCTAGGTTTCCTCTGGTCCTAAATAAATATCGGGATAGAGTGTCTTTCGATATAGTCATTATTATATCTGATTTTAAGTAAAACTTAGCGACTATTTCTTTCATGAATTGGGCATGTGATTCCATTATGTTCTATTGTATCTTGCATAAATCCCGGTGTGCCAGTACATCCTGGAACTACTTTACCCTTGAAAATTCTGCCATCAATTCTTTCGTAGTCTGAGTCAAGACCTTCAACTGTTAATACAGGTTCTATATTTAAGATGTGGCTAGGAAGTATTTTTACATGCACTTTTTCTGTACGAAGTTCCAGATAGTAGTTATTAATTTGTGCGACACCTTTGTAAGTATGTTTGGAACCGTCAGCACTCAGAACAGTAACTTCTACTGCTCTATCGATAAATCTTGCTAGGTCTTTTTTATCGCCGTCCGCAAGCATGAAGGTAGTTCTAAGAGGTCCTGCATAGTGTGCGTACCCAAGAGAAATAGGATAAGCTTTTCCTATAGTTTCCCTAATTAATATTTCTCCTTCTTCAAAACTTCTAGCTTGTCCGTCGAAAAACATTTGGTCGGTAGTCTTGTCGTGAATTCTAAAATATACAGAGCTAATGTTGCCTGTTACAATAACTTTAAAATGTTCGGTTTCCCACGTCCAAAGCGTTGTCATTTCATCAGACTGATGTTCCCAAGGAATAGGAGTGAAGTTTTGTGCATTTACCATCATAGTATTAAAAGTATCGGATATTTTTTGTCTTGGTTGTTTTCTAAAAATATGGTATAACATATATATAAACCAAGGACAACCAGGAGACCCAAATGGCTAAATTTCTATCACTAGATGGCATCGACAAGAATGGCGTTCGCTCAGAAGTAATGGTGCAAACAGGAACCGGAAAGATTAAAGAAATCCTACCGAAAGGCAAGGCTGCAGCAGACGGCAGCTATCGTAACGTAGAAGTAGTTTTTACACCAGACAACCCTAAGCTTGTTCGCAAAGTTTACGCTTCTCTGGACACCACGGCTAAGGAGCTTTGGGAGTATGTACAAAAAGCTCAAGAAGAGCAGAGGGACATTGCATACCGCATTGAGTCGCAGAGAAAAAGAACTGTTGACCGTAATCTAAAATTTGAGGACCTACGTCCAGCAGACGATGTTGTGAGAGTTCTAGTGGCAATTGACTCGGTGTTCTCTCACGAGGCTAAGACCACACCTTCTGAGGACCCTACCAATGGTGCTCCAAGTGCACTTGCTCAGGAAATTGCAGCAGCTCCAGTAGCGAGTTCTCCAGCGGTTGAGCCAGTTGCTGCGGCTCCTAAGGTAGAAAGCCCAGCTCGACTTCTAGCAGAGCTTGCGAAAGCTCGCCAGCTTAACCTGTCTGCAACGATTATTGACACATTAGTTGCTAATGCCGTAACTGCTGGTGCTTCCCTAGAGGATGCTTTGGCAGCAGGGATTGGTGAAGAGTTTGCTACCCCTGAGGCTCCATCTGCTATTTCTAGAGGGTTTGCAGTTGAGGAAAAGCCTTGGACTGCATACAACTCTGACGGCAGAGTAAACCCAGGTTCTTATATGGTTGCTCACGCGGCATCTGCTGAAAGGTTCTCTCTTGACCACCTAGTCGCTTTGTATTCAGATGGTAAGAAGAGCAATGTTGATGTAACAGACGAGATGATAGCCCAAGCGGCGTCTCTCGCACTAGTACTGCTAGAGATTACAGATGAAGTCCAGCGTAGAGTTGCTGGTAGAACAGACCGTCAGAAGAACTCGTACAACAGGGCTATGGCATTAGTTCTCGATGCAGTAGATAAGAGATACCCTGCTCCTATCGGAGGAAACAATGAAGCTCAGACGACATGGCGTTCAGGTGTAATAAATGAGTCCATGGAGAGATTCAATGGCATTCTCGCTGTCGCAGATGGTCGAGTCCCTCTTGCTGATACTTTTGCGGTGGAGGAAAAGGCTCCAACTGAGACAAGCGGTGCCGCTGCTCTTCAGGCGACATTGGGAGCAGTAGAGAAAGTACACGCAATGGTTTCTTTCCCAAAGCCGAAGTCAATGCCAGTAGCAGGAGACAAGAAATTCGTCGAGCCTTCTCAAGAGGAAATCGCACTGCTTAGGGACCTATGCGAAAAAGCAGGCGTAGCTACTGAGACTCGTGCAATCTCTAATTGGCTTGAAGCTGCTCTCGGAGTAAGAGTGTCTCGTAAGATTCATTCCCCTGTCCTAGCAGAGTTTGTGAAGTTCTATATTGATAAGGACACAGAGGAAGTTAAGAAAGAGATTCTTAGCCACAACTAACCCGATATATTATCTAATATGGCTAACTTATCTGAGCTTCCCGAAGGTTACTTCCCTTGCGTATGGTGTGGTGCAGGAAATCGCTACACCAACGCTGGGAAAACCGAAACTCCCGAAGTATGTTTTAATTGCGGTCTTAATCCTATGCCTGGGGAAGACATAACCAAGGGTGGAAAAATCGATCCTGCAAAAGCAGCAAAGTCTTCTAGAAATAAAAGAGGAAGTGCGAAGTCAGGTAAGCTTTCATCACAGCCAATTGGAAAACCTATAATTGGAATAGACCCTGGTGCAAGATATACGGGAGTTGTTGTAAGAGATGGCGATGTGGTATTACATAGCTCTACGTTAGTGAGACCAAAAGATTTAGATTCGGGTACGGAATGGGCTATCTCAGTTGTAGCACAGATACAAAGTATCCTAAAAGACTTTCCAACTACAATTCCTATAAGCGTAGAAGGTATCTCTGACCCTAAAGGGTTCCACCAAGGTAAGAGAGCGGCTATAAACCCTAAGGATATAATTAGGGCAGGCATAGTGCTCGGTGCGATAGTAGCGACATATCCTAAGGCAATCGTAGTACCTCCAGGTAATAACGGTTCTATGCACTATTCTCATTACCCAGCAGTTCTGATTGGTAGAAGACCAGCAGATTTGCCAGGTTCTACTCAGGAAGCTGGAACTAGAGGGCACGAGCAATCTGCTTACGATGTTGCAGGGAAAGCCGCTAGAATAGCCTATCCTAATGAATCTAATTATATAGATTTTAAATAATTATTTATTTTTCTTGACATTTGCTAAAAATCCTGTTATAACTTATCTAGGACTTTATTTTGTTAGGAGGTGTCCAGTAAATGATTGACTTCGAAATTGAAGGCGTCGAGAGCTTTTTCGCTATCCCTGAGGATATGCTAGGCAAGACGCCATGTCAAGTATCTCCTATTATTTATGAAGACCCAGCATTAGATATTTCGTTGGATGACTCGGAATGGCTAGCACTGGAAAGCAGCGAACAAAAAGCTAGGTTAGAGGCAAAGCAGGATGCTGAGGCTATCGCTCTTGCTGCGTGTAACACCTGCCCTCTATTGGAGCAATGTAAAGAGTGGGCTATGTCCATGAAAGAAAATGTCTTTGGAGTCGTTGGAGGTACTACGATTGAACAGCGTTCTAATAACGTAGTTATCCGTGAAATTGTAAATGCCCAAGAAAGAGGACCCCGTGGCAAAGTTCGAGATGACTTAATCGTCCAGTGGGCGGCAGCTGGTACAAGTAATAAGGTTATTGCCTCTAGACTTGGATGTAATGTAAGAACAGTAGAGCGTAGGCGAGCTAAACTAGCGGAGATTGCTAGCAGCCCAGCGACAGAAGAAGCATATGTTCCCGTTCTCAACAATATTGACTTGTCCTCTGGAATTTCCCTAGACGATAGGGAAGAAACAATTGCAGTGAAAGAATTGGCACCAAATCGAGTTACTGCAGAAACAGCACTAATTTTTGACGCCTTAGCTGATGGAGCACTAAGAGACCGAGAGCAAATCATTAACTCTCTTGTACCTAATGTCCCCGAAGAGATTGCTTTGGCTACAGCACCAATGGGTAGGTCATATGATACTTATGAGTTGCAGATTAAGGTTGGTGCACGTAAATTCTTGATGAATAGAATCGATATCGCTGTACGTCGCGGTAGGCTAATCAGCATGACTACCGAGACTGGTAAAACTCTATTATGTATGGAAGAGTCAACTGCAAAGACGTGGAGAGAGTACCGCAATAGCTAAACCGTCCGCGGGTTTAGCATAGAGTTAGGAATAACTTAGAACGTTCTAACAATATTGAGGGAAGTAATGTCTTGTCGAACTACACAAGGTGGCACTCTTATGACACGCCTTGGCAGAAGCTTTTCTGGGCTTTCTGACAAAAAAGTGACTTCCCTTTTCCATGCCTTAAAGCGTGAAGGCGATTTGCTCGATGAACCATCTCGCGAAGAAATTGAGACATGGCGTGCCGAGACTAGGGAAATGCTATACTCTTTAGAACTCTCTGATTCTCTATTAGAGAGAAGCGAACGCGATTTGTTCCTTGCCAAAGACGAAACCTACGATGGACCTACTTTCCACGCATTACAAAATATTTTAAGGAGAGCGAGACAAGAAGCTGTCATTATCTCCGTTAAAAGTGCCGTTGCGGATATCTCTCATCCTGGAGATGAAAAAGAAATGTATGAGTTAGATGAGGATGGCAATCCTAAATATGTTTGGTATGCATCTTATGGATCTAACCTAAGTGCTGACCGTTTTATGAAATATATAAAAGGTGGAAGTGCTGATGGCACATCCTCTGTTCAAAGCGGTGCACGCGATAAGTCAGACCCTTTAGAAAGCACTGCAATTAGATTTGAAGGGCGTATGCATTTTGCTGGCACCTCTTATAGGTGGGGGAAAGGCGGCATTGCATTTATGGATAATGACAGTTCAGGACATGCTTTAGGTCGTGCTTATCTAATTACATTTGAGCAATTTGAAGATGTAGTAGCTCAAGAAAATGGAAAGTCAAGTTCCACTGTATCTATCAAAGGGAGCGAAGTACTAGCAAATGGAAATTCGGAAGTAGGAGCGGGGTTATACAACAATCTTGTTCACATTGGGGACTATAAAGGCTACCCAGTATTTACCTTTAGCAGCTCTTTTAGTGCACAGGATGCAGTATCTAATGCTCAAATAACTACAGGGTACAAAAGATACGGTGCTACGAATAAGCCTAGTAAAAACTATTTAAGAATGATTGGTAAAGGCTTAGCCGAGTCATTTGAGATGGAAGTATACGACCAAGCAGATTATCTTTTGGGGACTCTGGGTACTAGAGAATATTCCCGAGACGAAATGATTTCTATCCTTTCCACTCCTGCAGACCCAGTCGAAGAAAAGATAAAGCCAAGATATAATTATGACTCTAGTTCTAGATACCCAAGTCCAAGAAGTGCCCGTTGGGAACTTGATGACTGGGGAGAAGACGATTTTTACGGTAGCGATGAATACGAGATTTATAAAGATGCAAGAAGAGGCGAATGGCCGCCAAAGCGCGACTACCAACCATGGTTCTTAGATACCCCTAGCTCTTCAGACAAATATTATGATACTTACTTAGACGAGCCAGCATATCTAGATGAAGAAGAGGATGAAGAGGGTGCTATTCCCCTATATGGAGAGAAATGGTATCGAACTTCTTCGCCGAGGATTCATGAAGTACCTATGGCGTTTAGAAACTTAGATGGAACTATAGACGAAGACTACTACGCTGATGCACCTCCTTACTGCGGAATATGCGATGATTTTGGGCATGACGTCTATTCTTGTCCAAAAGGATAACTCACTCGATTCTTAGCCGATAATAATAACAAGTCGGAATACTATCATTGAGGTTAAATGTACAAGTTTTTTGGAGCGACCAATAAAGAATCTGGTTTTACTCTTGTTGAGATTCTAATCGTAATCGCTATCGTTGGTGTCCTTGCTGCGATTGCTCTCCCCGCAGTTTTAAACCAGCGTACCCAAGCTGTAGAGTCTGGCATGCAGGCGGACCTCTTAGGTGCAAGCTCCTCCGTGGATTTAGTTCTGACAACATGGAGAGGAGTTCCTCCCGCTGAAGTTGCAATCTCTACTACGGATTCCGCGTGGTCTGCTATTGTTTCTGGGCAAAGTACTGCTGTAGCTACTGGTAGCGTCTCCGAAGGTACCACCTTATCTGGAACAATTTGGGATGATGGCTCTTATTGTTTATCTGCAACTAACCCCGTAACTAGTAGCACTTTAATCTTCAGATCTGACGAAAGAAACGTAGTTCCTGGGACTTGCCCAAGTGCAGCAATTGGAGGAGTTGGAACCCTACCTGGTACTGTAGCCCTAGATTTACCCGATATGCCTTCTTCTCTTACTGTTGCAAGCCCAAGCGATAATACAATTTCAGTTTCTTGGGGAGCCGTAGCTGATGCCACTAGCTACACTGTATCCGTTGCAGGAGTAGCTTCTCAGGAAATATTAGACCCTGTTACTACTGCTACTTTTACCGAAGTGCCACCAGGAACATTAACTGTAGTCGTTTATGCTCAGAATGAAAATGGTGCTGGTCCAGGTGCTTATGCCTCTGTCGCTGTAAGTGGAACAATTGAGTATGCTCTTTCTACTAGGCTAAATGCTTACACTTACTCGGTTGCTAATCAGACTGAGAAAGCTACAATCGCAGGGCAGACAGCAGGAAGCACTGTCTGGGTAGCTGCTGATGCTTGGGTTGAGACTTGGACAGGTGCTGAGTGGGTTGTAACTGGAGGTCGTACTCCTTTCGCCTCTCTTTCTAGAAGTACTGATTTATCTGTACCAGATAACTCTGCAATAACTTTCGTAGGAGATTTGTCCGCAGACACTTCTGGTTTGACAGAATCTGCAGGAACGTTTACTGTGCCATTAGATGGTAAATATAATATTGCTTTCTCCTTAATCCTTGATAATGTTAACAATGTGGGTCAAAGAAGTGCAGCAGTTGTGCTAAACGGAACAACTACCATTTTACTTTCTTCTGCTCCTGCTACAACTAACTTTGATTCTCACCTAAATGGCTCTCGTACTTTGTCTTTGACTGCCGGAGATACCATAAGCTTGCAGGTTTTCCAGTCATCTGGAGATGCATTACCTCTGTTGGCTTCCGCTAGCTCTCCCGCTTATCTGGACATTTCTTACGTAGCTCCTTAGGAATATGGTATAATAAGTTTATGTTGGCGAATAAGCCGATATAATATAATATGAGCAACAATCCAAATCGGATTGCCAAGTCGCCCTAAAGTAGAAGGATAGTAAGGAAGATATGTCTGGCGAAACCACACTAACACTAGTCGGCAACCTAACAGCCGACCCAGAGCTACGTTTCACCCCAAACGGTGTAGCAGTAGCTAAATTCACAGTAGCATCAACACCACGTACCTTTGATAAGGCAACAAACTCTTGGGTTGACGGCGAGACTCTATTCATGAGTTGCACCGTTTGGCGCCAGGCAGCAGAGAATGCTGGCGAGTCGCTAACCAAGGGAATGCGAGTCTTTGTCTCTGGAAAGCTAAAGAGCCGTTCGTATGAAGCAAAAGAAGGCGGAAAGCGTACTGTTCTAGAGCTAGAGGTTGAGACCTTTGGTCCTGACCTAACTCGTGCAAGTGCCAAAGTAACAAAGAACCCACCTGCTGGTGGTTCAGCGGCACCTGCTGTAGCCTCAGATTTTGAGGACGAGACTCCATTCTAATCTTGGATTAGACCCAAGGGGAGAGCACTTCGGTGCCTCCCCTTTTTCTCGTTTATGGCATTTATAATCAGCCGATAAATTACTGTGTGCCATACCGTTAGGAACATATGGTACTTTAAGGAGCCAAAGAGTTATGCCCTTCGATGTATTCGGGATAGAAATAGACCCTTTAGGGTTTATTTTGAGCAACTGGTGGATCCTGCTCATAATTCCTATTCTAATCGCTTTTGGAATCTCTTTTGGTTGGAAAAAATTAACTAATCTGTATCAGATGCAGGGCAAGCCTTTACGCTCGCTTTCTGTCATTCTAGCAGAAGTAAAGTCTCTGATGTTTAAAGAAGACATCTATTGTGTAATTACTAAAAAAGGCGAAAACATAGCTGCTCTGCTTTGGTTGACATGGACATTCTTCTGGAAGTGGCTTACTGCTCTCACTTTAGTAATGCTTCCTGTATCATTCTTGCTTCACCCGACAATAGCATTGTGGACGTGGGTTGTTATCACAATAGTATGGCTATATGGCATAGGGCACCTAAGAAAAGTCTTTGCTTATAGATTTGCAATACTTGAAAAGATGTTCAATGTCGCGATGAGCGAAATGCGATATGACGGTGGGGCTAACTCTAAAATTTATATTTACCAGTATATATTAGTTTCTGAGTGGAAAGATGTATATTACCCTCAAGAGACTCAAATTATGTACTCCACTAACAAATTTAGGGCTAATGAGCTTGGAAAACAAATAGCTTTCCAGAATGCTTTTGATAGTGCTGTAACAGATAAACACGCTTGGTCTTATGAATGGGACACTTCAAACAATAGAGTAATATGTACGCCAATTCCGTTTTTGCCAACCAATGTATCCTACCCTTTTCCAGATAAACATCCTTGGAATGAATTCCCGCTAGGTAAGACATTTGGCGATGAAGAAGTAGCTTGGGATGTATCAACTTTCCCTCACATGCTTATCGCTGGT
The DNA here is from genome assembly GCA_964449745.1 of uncultured Polynucleobacter sp. Classification (GTDB taxonomy): domain Bacteria; phylum Pseudomonadota; class Gammaproteobacteria; order Burkholderiales; family Burkholderiaceae; genus Polynucleobacter. Next base: position 16,231 of record CAYVBV010000002.1, read on the forward strand.
ACCACTGGTTCCGGTAAGTCTGTTACACAGAGAACAATCTTGCTACATGCTATGCAATCCCCAGACTGGAGAGTTCTGCTTATTGACCCCAAGCGAGTTGAGTTGTCTCAATATCCAGGGCATCCTAATGTTCTTAAACTAGCTACTGAGATTGATGAAGCTTATGCTTTAGTTCAGCAGCTTGAACAGGAAATGATGAACCGCTACGCAAGGATGAAAGAAGCACAGGTTAACCACTTCCGTTCTCTTCCAACCGTGCCTCCTGCTATTCTACTAATGGTCGATGAGGTTTTCGCTTTGCTTGAAATCGTAGCAGGTGCTAGCAAGACAGACCCTGTCATTAAAGAACAAAATGAGATGAAAGCAGGAATGACACTACTCGTAGGTAAGATTGCTCGTCTTGGTCGTGCCGCTGGTATCCACATGGTTCTAGCTACCCAGAGACCAGATGCTAAGGTGCTCCCAGGTGAGGTTAAGGCTAACCTGGACGCACGTATCGCCCAAGGTCGAATGGATAAAACCCCATCGGATATGACTTTGAACAGCCAAGCGGCGACAAAGCTGCCTCCTATTAAAGGTCGTGCTATTTACCGTGCAGGTAATGACCTAATCGAGTTCCAAGCCTACTTCCTAGCTCCCGAAAACCTTCCCGAATTCTTAGAGCTTTCTTCTATGATAGTAAAAGGTGAAGGAGACTTCTTATTTGAAGAAGAAGGTGAAGAAGTTTCAGACAATTCTAAGGTAGAGACTAAAGAGAAGAAAAGTAGAGAAAAAATCTCTTTTAAAAAGCCTAATATTTCTTCATTTGGTTTAGGAGAAAAATTTACTGCTTGGGTTGATAAAAAACGTGCCCAAATGGAAGAAAATGAAGCTCGTGCGGGGCGGGCAGTCGAAGAATCAAACCCTAAGAAGAAAGTAGGCGTTCTAGCACAAGAACCTTTAACTGTCGAGGAAGAAGAGCCTTATGTACCAGCAGCACAGAGAGAAACATTTACAATAGATGAGATACTTGCAGAAGAAACTGAAATAGGTCCTGGTTTCGAAGAAGAGGCTTTCCAAAATATTGTAACGCCAAAGCAGAAGAAAGAAGCTGAGACACTATTTGTTCCCGAGCCTCAAAATGCTCCTGATTTCGATTTCGAATATGAAGAAGACGAAATGGAGGAAGGTTGGGATGACTTTGATTCCCCTCAACCTTTTGTTCCAGCAACTCAAATAAATGAAGATGTAGAAGAAATAGATTTCTATGATGAAATTGATTTTTCAGCAGAAGACGACGATGATGATTTCTCGTTTGAAAAAGAGGAATTAGAGTTAAGAGCTTCTGAAGGTACCGCTCAACCCTACTCGGATTTAGAAGAAGAATACGAAGAGGAAGAAGAGCAAGAAATTGTTCTTACCGTAGAAGATGTTCTTAGATTAGCAGCGGAGAGAGGCGTGCCTATTCCTGCTAGCGAGTTGCTAGCCGCACTTCGTGCCGAGGCAGCAAGGCAAGCGAAGCCTGCGTCCCAAAAGGAGCCTAAAAAGACTGAGCCTACACCTCCTAGCCAAATTACCAAGCCACAGCCAAAACCTGAGTATAAGCCTGTAAAACCTACTATCCGTAAGCCGCTAGAAGTTATTACTCAGCCGCCTGTTGCAGCTATCCCCTCACCACCTAATAAAGAAAAAATTATAGACCCTATGTTAGAAGAGGCTGATTTTGGAGAAGATCTTTTAGAGCCTCACGAGAAAACCGAGACTCTGCCTCCATGGATGCAAGGCATTCTTCCAGAAGAAAATCTTACTGGATTTAACCCAGTGTCCAACTCTAGAAAAACTGATAGCGAAGAAGTCTCTCGTAAGCCAGAAGATTTCCTCAGACCGAAGGAAGAGCCAGAGAAGAAAGTACCTAAGAGACCGAAGCTTTTTTAGGCAAAACAATTTATGTTAGTTAGGAATATAAAAGAGGTGAAAAAATGATAGGTAAAGTTTTAAAAACAGTAATATGGTGGGGTTTGTTAGCCGTACTAGCTTTTTTCTTTTTACAGGCGAACGCTATTGATTCTCCAAAGGCACTATGGAATTGGGTTGAAGAGACTAGCGTAGTAGTGCGTTCCGGATTTGAGTCTACCACTGGGGAAATTAACCTAGAACAGATTCCTCTTGAGGGAGAAGAAATTGATACTCCGCAAGAATCTGAATAATATTTCTTGCTTTTTCCCAATTTTAGTGGTATATTCTTTCTAGGAGGCTTTTATGCTAGGATATTCTCATGCTATGTCAGGTGCTGTCGCTTGGCTTGCTGTCGCACCTGCGGCAACAGAAGCATTAGGAATGGCTCCTCTAAATGAATATGAACTTATTGCTGGTACTATTGCTACGGCAGGTGCAGCACTAATTCCTGACCTAGACCACCCACAAGCAACCATCGCTCACACTTTTGGATTTGTCTCAAAATGGATCGCTAAAATAACTGCATTACTAGCTGGTGGGCACAGACAAGGCACCCATTCCCTTTTGTTTGTTGGAGGCTTTGCTCTACTATCTTATTTTATAGGGCTAGGACTAAATCTTGTAGATTCTACATTGCCCCCTTTAATCATGATGTTCTTGCTTGCCGCATTTGCATTTAGAGGACTAAATATTGTGCCTCCTAAGACTTCAGGTTCTTTTAAAGGTATCATTGTTCTCCTAGAAGCAGCTGGATTGGTTGCTCTGTTACATTTCCTTAACCAGAATTCTACCCTAAGTTGGGATTGGCTATGGCTCGCCGCAGGTATGGGAGCATTAGTTCATCTACTTGGCGATGCACTAACTCCCGAAGGGGTACCTTTCTTCTACCCTATCAGAAGTAGAATCTCTGTTCCTATTATCGCACACACTGGTAATATTATGGAGAGAGTTATCATAAGCCCGCTATTGACTTTCGCTTTGATTTATTTAGTGTGGATGACGCTAATCGTTAATTAATTCTGCTATAATTAAAGTATAAGAATTCCGATATCTTATTTAATAAATGCTTAGGAGCACGATGGAAAACCAATACGAAGACGACCCTTTCGCAGCACCTGCCGAGGAAATCAAGGTTCCTGCTGGAGGTCCAGTATACGGAGGTAAGCGTGTTCCTGTTCCAAGCTCTACCCCTCTGCCTGAGTGGGAATCAACAGACAAGCAAGACTGGCAAGATGGTGCCGACGGTAGCGTAGACTACTCGGATCTTGCTGCACTTAACAGAGATTTACAAAAGCTACGTATTCGTATGGCTAGAATTCGCCGTGAGATGCGACGTGCGGCTAGAGAAGCAACTGAGGCTAAGCTTGCCTACCAGCGTGCTTTAAGGCGTGCACTAGTTCAGCAGAGCGGCGGTTCTGCTGAAAGCCGCAAGGCTAACGCTGAACTACTATGTGAAGACTTAGAAGCCGACATGGTTATGAAGTCCCAGGTAGCAGATGAGTATAATACTCTTTTCCGCTCAGTAAGAGATGACGTTGAAAATGCTAAGGTGGTAGCATACAACCTTAGAGCTCTAATGTCTATCTAGTTTTTTATCCTATCAAACTTGCTATTTTAGTCTTTCTGTAGTATAATATTATTAACAGAAAGAGGAGTTCAAATGTGTGGTTTGTTCGGGATTGTCAGGAACCCAAACAGCTTAAACGACATTGACGCTATGCGTCGTGGGGCAATTACGGTTAGAGCACTTGGAGTAAACAGTGAGGAACGCGGTATTCACTCATCTGGTCTAGCAATGATTGATTGCGGAATTCCTTTTTCTTCTACCGTAGAAAACCGTGTCGCAGCATCATCTAGCGAAGCAGCTCTTGGAAACACTTACATCGTTAAGGCACCTGGTCGTTTTTCTAACTTGCCTCTTAGCGAAACCGCTAGCGATAAACTTGTTAACAGCAACATTGTAATTGGGCACACTCGCTATGCTACCCAGGGAAACAGCACTCAACTTACTAATGCTTCGCCTATGCTTGCGGGTATGCTTGTCGGGACTCACAATGGCGATGTGTTGAAGAGCAGTATCGTTGGAGAGAAAGAACTTAAGAAGCAGGCTTTAGGTGCTACCGATTCCGAGCTTCTATACCTCGCTATCAATACTGTCCGTGAGAGCAGAAAAGAAATTTCTAGCGTGCTGAGAAAAGCAATTGGGCGTATTGCTCTTGCTTTCGTAGATAGAACAAACCCTAGTCGCCTTATGATTGCTAGGGGAGCACTTTCTCCTATCTCCTACGCTTGGACTAATGATGGAGACTTCGTTTATGCGAGCAACCCAGATTGGTTCCGTAGAATTGAGAAAGAGACTAAGGGTGCCATCTCGTTCAGGAACATAACCTTGCTACCAGAAGGGCGACTAATCACAGTAGACACCGAAACCGCAACAGTAATTAACTCTAGGAAATTTACTCCCTCTTGCCGAGACACTGACCTATATTTGCTTCGCACTGGTATCTACAAGAAGTTCACAGTAAGCGACCGCACCGCTTTCCAAACTCTTGACAGACACAAGATTTATGGCACAACTATCACTGAGAACTGGGCTGAGCCAATCGAGGTCGAAGGCTATGTAGAAGAAGTATACGATTTGGCAGACTCCCCTGACCTGCCACCTCCACTTTTCGAGTTGGAGTCTGACGAGGACAACGATTGGATAGACCTAGATAGCCTAGAGAAGCTTTGCTCGGCTGTAGAGGGATTTGAAGAGTCTAACTACGTCCACGTTTTAGAGGCAGATTCCGAAGAAGAAGCAGAGGAAAGATATGCTAAGCTTTACTTTGAAATCCTAGGCTTGTGGGAAAAGGGACTAACTCACAAGGGCTTCAAGATGGCAGAGATTAAAAAGCCTGCTTAGTTTCTATACCAACGGCTTTCGGCGAACATTTGGAAAAATAGCTTTTTATGTTGTTCTGACTTCAGTCCTGCTATTTCAAGTAAGCTTATAAATTTACGGAATGGGAGAGTCGCAAGTTCCCAATCTTCGCCTGATAGTTTTCCCGTTCCAAATCTGCTGGAAGAGTACCCTGCTAGTTGTTCGGGGTGGTCTGGCTGCTGACCTCTCAACGCAAGCTCTACTAATGCCGCTGAAACGCTCACAGCACCTTGTATACGCCCTAAATCGGTAGCACCATCCCAGAACCTAACCTCTACCCTAGAAGAGCCTCTGTGGCTCTCTCCTGTCCCTGGGAGGTGTCCTAGGTTGAAGGCTTGGTAATGGTTAGAGTATGCCCTAGCGGCAGAGACTGATTCATATCCGCTTGGCGGCAGACTAGCTGGCGAGCAGTAAGATCTCCCTCTGTGCTGTACTCCAGATTTAGGATTATGTGCGAGCCTTATTAAGACATCATCGTAGGCAGCCGCAAGCTTCAAAAGATTATTATGTGCGGTAGGGGATTCGTTTGAGAATTCTTGTCCTCCAATGTTAATGTGCATACCAGTTCTCTGAGTTGCTTTTGCGTTGTAGCGTTCAAGATTTTCTGTTATCTTAGCGATATTATTCCATGTTTGTGCTTCGTCAAAAAGTATCTGGGATTTTATTTCAACTCCCCTGTTCCCCTCATACGGGTCTATACTACGGTCGAATTCACAAACCCAAGCGTTAGGGTCTTCTCGGTATTCTCCACCAGGTCTATCTTGCCCTCCTACGAAATGCCAACGCTGTATATGAGGAGAAACAGTTATTCCTTCTCTATGTAGTTCCGCCGCAAGCCTATGCCTTAAATAGAAAGAGTCATAATCGTATTGTTCTTCCCATTCGTCATAGTCAGGCTCTTCTGAAGGAAAATCTACTTCCAACTCAATACCAAAGGTATTCCTTCCTCTAGCCGCAATACCAGCAGTAACGAAACCTTCTTCTGGCGAATTAAGAACTGGCAAAGGTTTTCTTTCCGCTATATCTTGTTTAGATAGGTCGTACCTGTCTTGGAATTCGTCCATTGACATTGGCATCAATGGCTCAGAGTATTCTTTACGAGTTGGAGAAAAATGTGTAGGCTGATTTGCTAAACCAATTGGCAATCCCGAGAGCCTTGCTGCCTCTCTAAGATTTTGAGATACGGGGCAGTTGTGGACGGAGGAAGGGACACTACGACTTATAAATTGCCCACATAGATTGCAGCGGGAGAGACTATAAATAGTGCTCATTGCATACTGGGTTCCCCTGTCCTGAGGCATAGGGTCAATAAGAGCAGTATGGTTTATGATTTCCCACCTAGAATTTATTGCTTCTTTATTTTCTGCATATTCTGCTAGTAATCTATTATAGTTGTCTTTGAGATTTTCTTTAGTGAGCTCCATGTCTGGATTAGCCGCTATGAGATTATCGAAATAAGAATCTAACAGCCTCTTAGATATCTCAGCATTGATAGTTAAATTTATAATCGCATATTTTTCTGGGTCAGTAGGAGAAGCAGAAGATATTTCGCTAATTTTTTCTAAAAGCCTATTTTTCTTCGCTTCGCTTAATGAAGAATTTTCTACTGAATGCTTTAGGTCTTCTAGACTCCTGCGATATGATTCTATGTCTGAAACATATTCAGGGTGTTCTCTATGCAATCTTAAATTTGTATGGAAAATACTTTTTGCTTGGCTGTCATTAAGGTTATAAAAACTTTTCAAAAACGAAACGGAGAACTTACCCAAGGTGGTAGTTGAGCAAGACATAAGAACTCCGTAATTAGTATATATTAATTATATTATATCTAACTATCTTGTGGCAAATCGGCAAGTCTACGGCTTGCCTGAGTCTGCCATTTAGTCATTGCAAAAAGCCCTACTACTTGCTTAATAAGAGTGTTCTCTTTTACATTCTCAGAAGGCTGCGGAATAAATTCATCGATGAATTGTCTAGTGCCCAGAGTTGTTTCATCCCAAGCTTCGCCTGAAAGAGCTCTTCTTCTTGGATTTAACTCAAGCCTCTTACCTAAAGGCACTTTACCTTCTACGGGGGCTGGATTGTTTGTTCCTCTTAATGCTCCTTCAACCATCAATACGGATAGTGCAATCTGAGTCTGAATTATTGAAGGATTTAAAGTAGAGTCAAAAGTTCTAAATTCAATATGGTCGCTATCTCTACCACTTACACTCTGCATATTAAGTGCGGAGCCGTGGCTATTGTGAGCAGCGGCTGCGGCAGAGATACGAGCATAAGGAGTGCTAGGCAATTCGTTAGGTCTACAATAGCCAAACCCACGGTGTCTACCTCTTTCAGGATTCATTGATAGACGATAAATAAGGTCTTCGTTTCTGGAATAGGAATTTAATAAACGATTGTGATTAGCTACCTTGTGGTCATAATCATTTAGCCCAACGTGTACGTGTTGTCCTGTTCCCCTAGAAGCGAACGCTCCATTACGCTTTAGTATTTCACAAATCTTTTCTATATTCTCCCAGGTTTCTGGCTCATCGTACATAACAGGACTTACGATTTCTCCACCCTGCTGTCCGTCCCGACCGCCAGTAGAGAAGTCTGACTCGTAGCTCCATCCTCTTGCATGTTGGTCTCGATACCATCCGTGACTTGCTCCATATCCACCCTGGTTGGAGGATTGAGTAAGTCCTAATGCGTAGAGCTCTTGCCCTATGCGATCTTTAGCATCGTTAACTTCGTTATAGTCCATATCATTAGGGAAAGCGTATTCGATTTCGATACCAAATCCTCTACCGCTTTCTCTAGTTGCAAATCCCATTAAAGCATTTTCTTTTACATAAGGAACAGGAAATTCTCCTTCGCCTTCTTCAAACTTCTTTCGAGCTTTCTTAGCTTCCTTATACATTTCTTCGAAGACTTCAACATTTTCTGCAAAAGAAACTTTTAGAGTAGGGTAATTGTTCTGGGCTTCTTCAATAGCGGACTCTGACTCAGAGTGTTCTATTGCAATATCCGCAAGTACTTGACCGTTTTGGAATTCTCTTACTTCGGGGGAGACTTCGTTGTTAACTACTGAATTGACATATGACACTATTTCATCTATATGGTGGCAAGATTGATTGTTCTGATAGTCGGGACATAGACATCTCATTCTGCGGTCTATTCTAGTAGGAGCACCAACCCAGAATGCCGCCTCATCTGAATCGTATTCCATGTGAAGCAGTCCTTCTACTTCAAATCCATCTATTCTAGCTGCTACTTCAAATCTTATGTCTCCCTCTCGCTCACCTTCTCGGGAAAGAGTATCAATGTGAGGCATATTAACTAGCATGCCTTCATTGAATAAATAGTGGCTTTCTGCTCTTGGCAAAGTGGGGAAAGTGGCGGCAGGCGTACCTGTCGTAATTCTCTGGATGTCAGCGTTGATTGCTTCTTCGCTTCCTATAACAGGGCATGCGTGGGAAACTCTAGAAGCAAATTGCCCACAAGAAGCACAGCGATAGCGGTATCTAACGTTATCAACCTCAGCATTAGTGCGGTAAGCAATTCTAGCATTATCTAGCTGCTCTCTTACGCTGCTATCCCAAATGCTATCTTCATCGTAATTTACTAAGTAATCTTTTAGGTCTGCGTCTTCTAAATCATTAAGGTTATAAAAGTGTAGCTGCTCTGTGCCGTCGCTATATCTTTCTAGAAGTTCTAAGTGTTCGCCGCTCTGTGCTACAGACACTCTGATAACCCCGTAATCGGATTCTGACGGGCTTATCTCATAATGTCTTAGTGCGATTACCTCTCGGTCTCCATTGGCGTCATATTCGCTCCTACGGGCTTCCATCTGCTCATAAGCATAAAGGGACTTGCGGTCTCTCAAAAAGTTTGCACTTCCCAGTTCCGAATCCCAATCTGCAATAAAGGAATCGCTTGCCTTTAGGCTAGAATCTAGTTCAGCTTCTCTATAGTGTTCTTCCCAATCTCTTTGTGTCGCCTCTTGGGAAAGCCCTAGCCTTCTTGCTAGAAATAGGATATATCTGTCGTGCGACTTTGCACTTAATGTCGCTCTTCCCATTATATTTAAAGCTGCATAGATTCTAGACCCATCTGGGGTTTCAGTTCTAGCTGCCTCTAACCTCGAAATAGGGTCAGAGGAACGTGGGGGAACAGCGATTCTGCCATCTTGTATTTGAGCAATAAAACTATCTATGACAGCATTCCAATCCTCTGCTGTTGTTGTGCCTTCGAACTGACTGCCTTCGTTCATAAGGTCGTGATTGATGCCTAGTATTTGAGAATCGGAAAGCCCAGTGCATCTTGCTAAAGTTATAGTAGCACTGGATAGTCTTGATTGTCTACATGTCATTATAGTAGCTCGCTTTTTAATATATTAAACTGTATTACTCCTGCGGCGTCTAGACTCTTTAGATATTCTTCAACACCTTTGCCGGGAGTTAACCAGATAAGGTTATCATCATTTTCTAAGTATCTACCAATAGGAGCTTTAACCTCAGTATACGGTGCATAGAATGAATCTATTAGTACTAATGGTACTTGGCAGTTCCAAACATTTAGGTTTGGCTGTTCGTGTCTAGGTCCCATAAGAATTTCAAATTCTTTAGCATCTACGAGTGCATCAATGTAGAAGTTTGCTAGCTGTGCTTGTAAGGCAACCTGTGTGTCTACCGCATGAGATAGGAGAGCCTTATAGTCATCTTTTCCCCCAGGAACTAAGTACTCTGATATTTCGTTGATATCGTCAGAATAAACTCGCGTATCTGCAATGTAATCTATGAGTTCGTACTTGTAATATGTGTAATTTGGCTTAGTGGGAATGGGGTATAGGTCAATGTCTTCTTCCATTGATATGTTCTTCTGAATGACTGACATTATTTACTCCTACTATTTATAATTTCCTAACTATTATGGGCTTATATGGCTTTTAGAGTTGTGATGATGCGTAGGAAATTGCTATGAATATCACAGCTAAAGGAAGTATGAATAGAATGCCTTTAAATACGCCTTGATATAGATTATTGACTATCTCAGATTTATTTAAATTGTTAGATTTTGTTTCTTCTTCGTCGGAAGGTACCCACTCTGTTGCGACAGACCCTCGGCTAAGTTCCTCTGCGACTATTTCTGCCCTAGTTTTTATAGGTCCAACTGTTTCTTCTTCTCTTAGGGGTCTAGGGATATTTAGGACAGCGTCTCTCAACTCAGGCTGTTCTTCGCTTTCAACAAATACTAGTGGGTCAATATCACTAGTGTCGAAACCTTGGAATTCTTTATTTTCTGAATCCATTCTCATCAACTCCGAGTGCTTTATATAATTCACTTATATCTATCGGAGAATAGGTTATTACCTCTGAGATTTCGGCAAAGCATAAATTTACAGGACGGGTAGTCTTTGGTAAGCGTAGACCTTTTACAAAAATATTTGCTAAATAGCCTGCTTGTCCTTTAGTCGCTATTTCAGCATTCTCAATCTCTTTAATTACACTACGACATAAGAGAGTATCTGATTTTGGATTTACAGCTGCTGATTCTGCAGCCGTCAACAATAGAGTGCGTTGGCTATCGTCTAACCATACCGCACTCTTAAGGAATGGATTAATCATTTTATGACTCGCTTATCTGGCGTATTCTTCGATTTTGAAGAATTTAAGAATACCGTCTACTGCCCCTACAACATTCTTTGTAGGAATTTCGTAAAGTGTCCCTGGGATTCCACATGAGCCTTCAAGACATTCGACGAGGTAAAAGTCGCCGATCTGTTTGCGGTCTATTATTCTATCGGAAGGAATTGTTGTTGGATAGCCATTAACTACGACATATCCCTCAATATTGCTTGAAATTGTATCAAGCGGAGTTGCGATTATTCTCACGACTGAGCCTTTGCTCACAGCGCCTGTAAGGTGGGATGAGATTTTTCCTATCAAAGAGTTTTCATTTTCGTTGGTTTCATAAGCTATATCTTGATATTCAGCAGCTCCAACGCTCCATGCGTTTCTGTCAACTACCAAAAAACGCCCATCAATATATGGAGTTGCTATAACAGTGCTAACCATAATAACAGAGACAAATCCCAGGGTTACGAATCCCGCCACGATAAGTGAGATTAAAGCTTTTAGTATCTTTAATAGATTTACAGATATTGGGTCATCTTGTTGAGGTACAAAATTTGAGATTAGCCTATCAGAGGCACGGCGTTTAGGAGCTTGCCCTAATGCCGAAACTACTTCTTCGCTCTCGGCTAGGCGAGGAGACCAATCTTTATTCTTACTCATCCCTTTTAAAATCGGCTATATATCTCATTGCGACTTAGCCTATCAAGGTAGAAGTGTATCCTCCATAAATTAGCATAAGAATAAATGCAAGAGTTAATGCAGGACCATAAGGAGCACCTTTAGATTCTGGATGCTTTTTCTTCCAAACCTGTCGAGCAATAAGCTGAATGGGAAGTGCAGCAACAATTATATAAAATATATTAATGCTGTCGAACCAATAGATAGCTGGAACAAACGATACAAGAAGCTTGATATCTCCTCCGCCCAGTTTACCCTTTGTAATTAGATTAGTAATGAAACCTGCGAAGATAATAACTCCTGTAGTAATCGCTATGTTTACCCAACCGTCAGGATTATAAAACATTGGCACAACTAAAAGCGATGCGATGAATCCATAGATTACAACTTCGTTTGGAATAAAGCAAGTTTTCCAATCAATGTAAGAAGCCAATAAGGCTGCAGACACAGCTACTCCTACACCCGCAGCGGTGGCAAGTGGAAACCCTAATATCCAAGATACAGCTACGGCGAAAAGTGCTGAGAAAACGCCTTGGTTGTATAGCGTTAGAGTAGGGATAGAAACTTCAATACCTCTTTTAGCTACTCTTTTTTCTAAGTTAGCACCATACCAAAGCATCTGCGGGGTAAAAGAAAGGAATACAGGCACTAGGTAAAGGAGCTCGTAAGGAAGGCTAGAGAGGAAGTCAATCATATGAAGCTACTTTCTGTACTCTGCAAGTAGCTTCATAAGCTCTTGTCTTACTTTCTCCAGCTCATCTGTAACTTTTCTATCCGCACAGCCAGCAAGATATATTAGGTCTCCCTTAACCCAGTCATCCCAATGCATCAAATACCAAACCAGGAAGCCTAGGGGCATTGAAATGGTGGGCAGTGCATCCCCATTCTTTATTTGCCCAGATGCCGCTAAGAGAGCAAGGGTAATCTGCTGGGACTGTTCTCTCGCCAGAGCAATATCTTCTGGCTGAGGGTTAGGGTCCTCGATAGCAATTTCGGGCTGGTCGGGTCCAGTCTCAATTGTACCCATAGATCTCAGATTGCTAAGATTGTTTAGGAGAGATAGCTTTTCTCTCATTTCCTTGCTAGAAAGGTTTAGGTGCTTCTGAATTTCCTCTGTGCTAGGGGTTCTACCAAGAGTTTCTTCCAGCTTCTGGATAGCTCTGGAAAACTTAATTTCAATATCAGTTGCAGTCCTACCATAAGCAGAGCGGTTAAGGTCATGAACCTTCCTCTTCATCTGGTTAGCCACCCATGTACCGAAAGGGGCTTTCTTGGAGGGGTCGAATGATGTAACTAACTCAAGAACCCATTGAGCCACATATCCGTCAATGTCGTCTCTGTCTCCAACAATCTTCTGCATAGCGGTTCCACTCTTCGCCGCTATGATACCTCTTGCGAATGGAACGTTGTGTCTTAGAAGCTCCTCCAAGAATTTCTTCGGAAGCTTTCCAATGTCTCTACGCTTAACTTCCTTAGCATCTCGGACACCTTCGTTTGGAATGTCATTAGCCTTGAACCATTCCGACACTACTTCCTTCACAGGAGCACCGCTAATCGCAGAGATAGTGATTAGCCCTTCTGGGGACTCTGACACATCCCAACCTGGGAATGCACTCTTCATCTTTTCTAGAGGTAGGTTAATAGATGGTCTAACGTGTACCACGTCTCTAGAAACTAGAGGTGCGTAAGCCCAGCCTTCCCATTCTGAAATTCCTGCATAGTAGGCAACATTACCGTGGTCCTGCTCTACTACGACGCCTTGTACGTTTCTGTTTTCTCTCTTTTTCAGAAGCCAGTGCTTAGCATACTCGGAAGGCATGCGTGCAACGCTTACTCCGTCTTTCCTATCGCTGACAACAATCTTACCATTACGCTTAGCAATCATAAGGTTATTCCGAGCGATGGCACGGCTGCCAGATTGAGCGTATTCTGCAATCGTTGCATCTCTTCCGTGTCGAGCTCTCTTACCTTCGTTTACACAACGCATGTAGTCAGTACTAAGTGCTCCAATTTTTCCAGCTTCTAATACTTCTTCAACTGTATGAACTTTATTGTCTGATAGCAGGTCGTACATTGCTGCCGTAGCAGGAGAAACCAAAATTGATAGTGTTTGTCTTTTCGCCATTTTTATACCTTAGTTCCTTTTCAATTTCTCTAGTGCGATTTGTGCTGATTCTCTTTCGCTGTCTCCTAGGTGAGGAGGTGCACAAAAGATTGGTCTTGCATAGTATAGAGTTTTTACTGTGTCCCAAATGAATTGGTATCCTGCGTTTACCTGTTCGCTAGTACCTTGTAATGCGGCACGGGCAGGTCCCATAGAAACTTTGATAATTAGTATTGACTCATTCGCCTCTTCTCTTTCCTGGGCGATATGAAACTCCGCTTTAGGATGGCGATTCCCAACTGCTTGTAGTCTACCTACAGTTAGAGTTCTTTCTGCTACTGGAACTTTTAGTTCTAAATAAACATTTATTGGTTGTTCTGGGTCTAGCTGATCAGCACCTTTAGAATATTTCCTTGGGTTAGCAGAAGTTTTGGTCATATTTTATTTTCCTCCGGTTTCGGGGTCTTTCGACTCCACTAATAACAATCTACGTCCAGGTTCTAGTCTCCAAGATTCCCGATAGATAGTTATAATATTAATATAACGAATTTATAAATAAGATTATTCCAGTTTTGGACGTCCCGATTAGGAGAGATAGTGGAAAACACACCAGATAACACTACCCCTAATCCTTTAACTAAAGAACAAGTTGACGCAGTACGCTTCCAAGTTGCAAAGCCTGGATATGCTTTTCCTCAGGTAGAAGCTTTCATAGAAAAAGTAAAAAGCACGCTTACGTTCTTAGAAAAAGAGATGGCTAAGGATAAGATTGCATTAGCCGAAGCACAAGATGAAATAGAACTTTTATCCGAAAGGTCCGAAACTCTTAATGCTACATTAGAGATTTTTAGAGTAAAGGGAGACGCACTAGTAAATGCTGATGGCGAATATGTTACCGAAAGCCAAACAAACAACACACAAAAACTTATAGAAGAAAATAACTACCTAAAAGAACAGCTTCGCATAGCACAGGAAGATGCTAATGCTGGATGGGAAGCCGAAGCAGAGTTAAGAAAGTACATAGAAGTACAGCTACTACCTTGGCTAGAGAAAAACAAAAACACAATTGTTGCAAACCTCGATAATGATAAAGATGAAGCAAAGATAGAAGAAAAGCAAGAGCCTTTGTTAGGTAGCGAAGAAGATAATACCCCAGATTCAGAGTTCCTGCTTGAAGAAGAGGAACCAGAAACAGTAGCTGAAATAGATGAGATAGAGGAAGAAGCCCCTATAGAATCTTCCTCAGAGGCATCACATGAGGTCGCAGGGGGAGAAGAAGATACTTGGCTAGAAGAGGCAGAAGGCGACGAGGAAGCAGACCTAGATGATATCTCTAATATTACTTTTGAAGAGGTTTTAGAGCACCCAGAACATATCACAGTTTCTTTAAATAATGAGCCTCTTATAGGGTCGGAAGACGAATCAGACTGGTTTAAATAAAAAAAGTGAGGGCTTAAGTTGCAAGCCCTCACTTTTATTTAATTCTAATGTTATAGACCGTTAATGTCGTTAACAGCGTTGTTGCCCTGCTGCTGGATAGCATCAAGAATTGGTGGGAATACTAGAACGATCAACCCGGTAACAATCGCAAGGATTAGGATTACCTGAGCCGCTTCCATTCCGCGCTCATCATTCTTCATCATTAGATACTTTTCAAGCATAGCGTTCATCAATCGTTTCATCTTTCACCTCCTAGCCCCGTTGTTGAGGGCTTTGGGATATTCCCTCCTACAAAAATAATATCGGCGTTATTATTCTTCATTATTGTCATTTCCTAACGAATCTTTTTTCATCTGCCAAATTTGTTTAAAAGAGTTTAGGTTTTCGATTGCCGAATCTAAATTCTTATCTATCATGTCATACCTCTCATTAGGTATAGTATCTATTACCTCTTCAATGCTTTCTGGTAATCCTGCAAGAGCAGTCAGTGAAGAATAGATGTCGTGAGAAGCATTAACTAACTTACGAATCTTTGCCAAATCTTGAGTCTGTTTTTCCAGTGTTGGTTCGACAGGAGCGGTGCCAGGTTCTAAAAGAATGGAAGGCACATCGATTTTACTAGGAGCTAGAGGAGCTTTTAGGGTAGGCTCTGAACTCTCAGATGAATAAACTAATGTATCTGCCTGTATTACAGGAGGCACAGAATCGGAATCCGAGGTTTCCCCTAGGTTGATGTCTGTCTCAAAAACAGGGTTTACATCCTCATGTGCTTTTTCTCGATACTTCGCTAGAATTTCTTCAGTGACTTTCTCAGCTTCTTTAGGGTCAAGTCCTTCAGTAGCTTTTCTGATTTCTGGTACTGCTTCTTCTAGAACAACTTTTAACTCTCTTGCCGCTGCTTCTGAAATCTTAACTTCGCTACCTTGAGGTAAAGCAGATTGAATTTCGGAAATAACCTTAGCCTGGTCTAATAGCTGGTAAGAGCGTGAACGGGACATGTTGAATTCGGATTTAACGTAATCTTCCCACGAGTCGTATCCAAGAGCTTTCCACGCTTTACCTGCGTGTGCTCTTGCTATTAGAATCCAGATAACCTCTGCTGCATCCCTTATGGAATGAGTTATTTGCTTCGCTTGTTCATTGTTCAGAGGGCTTTTGTCAATAGCAATATCTAATATAGAGTCAGTCTCTTTTGTGAGACCTACTCCAACATTTTCGTTTTCGCTCATATTATTTGTATCGGGATTACCTATGCGTCGATTGCAGCGTCTGAAACAATACCAATCTTACCATTATCAGGGACTACTTCCATAATCGTAGAGCCGCCTTCATCGGAAGCGACAACCTCGGCAACTAGGTCTACCATGTCTGTGGCTTCCGAAACGTGGTTAATAGTGATAATCTGGCGAGGTAGTACTCTAATCGCCCCCATAGTAGATTGCCTACGGGATGCGTCTTGTGCGGTTAAGGCTTCATCTAAGACTAGCATTCCTCCTCGCTGCCCAGCAAGAACTTCGCCAATCGCTACTCTTAAAGCCAAAGCGACTGCAGATTCCTCCCCGCCAGAAAGCCAAGCAACAGGTCTTTCTGCCCCTGAGGCATCAGTCAGAATAGGAGTAAAGTCCTCATCTAACATTACAGAAGTATATTTACCATCTGTCATGCGAGATACAAAGTCGCTTGCAACCTCCGAAAGCTCAGGAGTTAGCCTTGCTAATCTGTCTCGGCGGAACTCGTCTAATGTAGTAGCCGCAGCGGTTTTAGACTCTACCTCTGCAAGCATAACTTTTCTGCGGTCTTCTTCTATTGCGATAGTTTCGATTGCTGACTCAATAGAATCAATCTGGTTCTTGTTTATTCTAATATTTGAACCAAGTTCCCTTGCCGTTTCATTTGTAGAACTGTATTCTTCTTCTAAAGCTTCTACCTCTGATTCTAACTCTGCGAGGTCATATTTCGCTGCATCGGCAGATGCCTCTTCAAATTCGGCAACTAACTCTTCGAATTTTCTAGTCTTCTCTACAAGGCTATCCTTCAAATCAGGTAGTGCTTTTTTAGCCTCGATAGCAGTCTCTAGTTTAGCTAGCTCTCCGATTAGCTCTTTCTGCCTAGCCACTAGGGATGTATATTCTTCGGTTAGAGCCGATACGTCAATTTCAGAGGTACCTAGAGCATCAACGTTTTCCTGAGCCGCTACAAGTTCAGATTCATATAGCCCAATCTGTTCGATAACACTTTCTAGGTCTTCTTCAAGAGTTTCCGAAGCTCGCTGCTTTGATTCTAATATACTTATTTCTGAACGGACAGCGTTTACTCTCTCCTGAACTTCAACCAGTTGAGAATTAATTTGTTTCCCTCTAGTCTCTACTTCGTTCAAAGAGGAATTCAAAGAGGTTAGCAAAATCTCAACATCTAAAATATCGCTATTACAGGTAGGACATTTCGCATTTCCCTCGTCTTCATGAGAGTGAGAAGTTAGAGTTTCAATTGCTTTCTTTAGTCTGTCCCATTCTCCTCTTGCCGCTCCCTTATCTGCGGTTAAAGTTGACTCTTCTTCTTGTGCAGCCGCTAGGTTTTCCTTTGCCGACTCCAATGATTTAGCAGTAGCTTTTCCATTAGCAGTTTTAATTTCTTCTTCAATGCTAACCTTTTGGCTTTGCAAAGTTGAGATTGTTTCTTTTAATCTTTCTAAACTAGTTAATGCTCTTGAAAGTTCTTGTGAGCGTGCTTTATCTGCTTGCAGAGAATCTGATATCTCTACGATTCTCGCGTCCACTGTCGCTTGTTCTTCTAGTAGTGCATCGCTATTTGACGCTAGCTTTGCTAGCTTGTCTGCTTCTGCCACTTTAACGTCTAGATCGGCAAGTCTGTCTTCTTCTAATTCGATCTTGTTTTCTAGTTCGGAAGTTCTTCTAATGGTTTCACGACCATTAACTAAGTCAGCCTTTGCCGCTTCTAGCTTAGACTTCAATCCTTCAAGCTTTTTATCTAATTCGGACTTATCTGCCTCAAATTTTGTTGTCTCTGCTTCAAGCCCATTACGCTGTTCCTCTAAAACTACTGCACTTTGAATAGGAGGTAATGCGTCATAACTTTTCTGTGCGAGACGAGCCTCAGCTCTTGCTAATTCGAGAGCCTTACTCATACGCTCAATACCAGCTAGACGCTCGATTGTTTTACGTCTTTCCGCAGGGCGTGCACGAACGAGTGAATCTAATTCTTTTTGTCGCACGATAAAAGCAGTTAGGAAAGCTTCTGAATCTAACCCAAAGCGGTTTATAATCCAGTTAGTCGCTGTTTTAGAAGATACGTTAGTTTGCTCGACGCCATCAACTTCAATAGAGGCTACAGTAGTATCGTTCCTTCCTCGAATTGCTCGTGATACGATAACTGTTTGCCCGTCATGCCTTAGCGTTACTTTAACCTCTACGTCGCCTTCAGAGCCCTGCCTTCTTAAAGCACCTACTCGAACGCCGTCTGGGGTAATACCATATAGAGCCCAAACTATTGCGTGGACAACGCTAGACTTTCCCATACCATTGGCACCATTAATCGCAGTCATACCTTGCCCAACACCTAGTGGTTCGAATACGGCATGGGAGAAAGAACGGAAGTTTGTTAGCTCTACGGTTACTAATTCAATCATTACTGCATCCCTCCTAACTCACTAGAACCAGTTTCGGAATCAATTGAAACAGCTCTCAAATGAGAAACGCAGTTAGCCTTAACAGACTCTTTTAGATTCTTAGGAATAGAGGCTAGCTCAGAATACTCATCATACCATCCATCAAACATTGTCGGAAGGTCGGAGCTACCCGCTGTTGAGAGCGAGATTACTGCTCTATCTGCTTCTTTCTCCTCTACGAAGTCAGTTTCCATCGGTCTTATAAACTCAGCTTGCCAAACTAATGCTTCTTCTACGATAGCGTTTATCTTGCGGTTGTCTACGCCTCTTCTCACTGCAAGCGGGCAATTGATAACTCTCTGACGGACAATAGCATCTTTTACTTTAATCTCACTCAGATTTTTTAGCATAAGTTTTTCTACTTCTTCTCCTGTGAGCCCTGTTGCATCAATGTGCGGAAGGTCAAATTGAGGACGCTGCTTAATATACTTTGGGGTAATGCTTACTTTTCCGTCGTCGCCAATCTCTACTAGAAGCCAACCTCTTCCACCTTCAGGGTCGGAGAAGCCTCTACGAAGTAAAGAACCCGCATACCAAATTTGACCTTTATCGCCCTCGTTGAAACCTGGCAAGGCACCCATACCATGATAGTGTCCCAGAAGAGCAGCGTCCCAGCTCCTAGTCAGAATGTCATATCCAATAACTGCTTCACCTGGGGAGTCAACTGTAGCAAAAATCTCGTGTCCTGGAATCTGTGCGGCACCGTGAGAGATAAGAATATTAATGTGTCCTTCAACTGGCTCTGGCAGTGCTCGTGCAGCTGCCGCTAGCCCTACGTGGCTTAAAGCATGTACGGTCAGGTTCTCCGCAGGCTCAAAGGAAACATAAGGCTCTGTTACCATGTGGATACCGCGTTCTGGGTCGTGCACAGCAGCAGTAGCTGGAGATTTGCCTTTGTCGTTAGCAAAGTCGTGATTTCCTGTGACGCCAATTACTTGGATGCCTTCGCTTGCAAATCTTTCTAGTTGACGTCTTCCCCAAGCAATATCTGAAATGGTAGGGTGTGAGCGGTGGAATAGGTCTCCTCCATGTAGTACTAAATCTACACCTTCTGTAAGCATTTGGTCTACGGTTTCCCTCATTCCAAGGTATCCGTCTCTAACTCTCATGTTTAGCCCGCTACTGTGAGAGCGGCAACGGGTAGCATAACCTAGATGAGTGTCCGCAAAGAAACCAATTTTAAACGCCAAAGTTTTTCTCCTATACTTTTATATGATACCAGATTTAGTCGTCTTTTGGAAGGCAATTTGGAGAAAACCAAATGATTTCTAAATCTCTATTCGTGCGAGCCTGATTATCTGATTGTAGTCCATATCCCCCACTTGCAGTCCAAGAATATGGGGACCAGCCTGCATCCTCAAACAGTTTTGTTTCTTCATCGTCCTGATAGGAACAATATGCTACTCTATAAGAGTTATCACCAGTTAAGCTCAACGCGTAGTCTCGTGCTTCCTTATGGATGTCTCTTGAGCCGTCGTCAGACTGACCATACAAGTCTAGTCTGCGAGCCTTAGGGTCATAAGGTGGGTCTAAGAAAACTCCTGTTATTTTGCCTGCTGCGGCTTTTGATGCTGCTCCTTGGATTCTCTTCCAATCTCCTGAGATAAGTCTAACTCTAATAAGCCTATTTTTCAATAACTGAAACATACCATTCAGATTTTGCAAATACGAGGCATATACTTCAGAAGCATTGTTTATTCCCTTAACAGGCTTGTGTATCCCTTTACCTCCGTGGTTTCCTGCCACCATTGGCATTTTCCTATAGACACCAGGTCCAGGCTCTTCGCCTTCTTCTACCTCTGGTTTCCATGCTCCTTTGCCAGACATCCAGTCTCCACCTACCCATGCTGAGATGCCCCAAACCCACCATGCAGCCGCTTCCAAATCGTAGAACTTAGGATCCATAGCAAGTTTTTCCGCTAATGTGTTTTCATAGCGAACAAGATAAAGATGCCTTGCAGTTAAGTCTGCTTCTGCTACAGGATATAAGGCTAATTCTGCAAGTTTATCTGGTTCGGCAGAGACAGCACGATAGAAATTGACGACATGCCCAGAAAAATCTCCAGCGGTTTCTTTTTTATTCCACCATTCGTGGCTTTCAGGTCTAGCGAGCAAAACTGCGAGTGAACCTCCAAAAGGTTCAATGTAATTGTCTACTGGACCAAACCTAGCCCACACTTCATCCGCTACTTTATACTTGCCACCAAAATAGGGAAAGGGTGCAGATAAATTCTTTTTAGGCATATTTTATAAATCGGCTTGCGAACCCTTAGAGAGTAATCGCCGATAAGAGATTAGAGCCCAATTAAGGAACATATATTGTCTACGCCGGAAAACACAGAACGCCACGAAGAAACTATCGACGAGGCGAACAATTACTTTTTAGAAGATGTGAATTCTGACGCTTCGAGCTTAACTAGGGAAGAAGTCGTACAGCTCGTAGAACAGTATACTAAATCCCCTAGGAAAGTTAAGCTTACTGCTACAGCAAGCATCTTGCTTCTTGTGGGAAGTATGGCAGGAGCGGCAGGTGGATTTGTATTAGGCAGCACATTCACAAATAATGCAGTTTCCAATATCTCAAACGACGGTAAAATTACTATAACTAATCCAGAAGACGTAAACTGGATGTCCGCTGCAGCGGTTAAAGCCACCCCTTCTGTTGTAAGTATTATTTCTCGCTCTGGCGGAGGAGACGCAGCAGGCTCAGGAATTATCTATAATGAAGAAGGCTACCTAGTATCAAGTGCACACTTGTTCCTGCATTCCCAGTTTTTCCTAAATGAAGTAGAAGCAGAAGTTAGATTCTCAACAGGAGAAGTTGAATCTGCTACAGTTGTTAACGTAGATTTAACAAATGACATAGCAGTATTGAAATTAAATGAGCTACCAAGTTCTATGCCTCTTGTTCCTGCAACTTGGAGAGATTCTTCTACTTTGCAGGTAGGGGAAGAAGTTATTGCTATTGGCTCTCCTCTAGAACTAAACAATTCTGTAACCCAGGGTATCATTTCCGCAACAGACAGAGTTATACAACTGACTAAGTTGACAGACTCCGAAGGATATGGAGAACTAGGTTTCGAAGGCGGCAATGTAAATATTGATAATGGTATCACCGTTAAGGTAATTCAGACTGATGCAGCAATTAACCCAGGTAATTCAGGTGGAGGTCTAGTTGACTCCCGTGGGAACTTCGTAGGATTGAACGCTGCAATCTCAGGTGGCGATACTATTAGAGGTCTAGGATTCTCTATACCAGCAAACAATGTGGTAAGAATAGCAGACAATATAATTAAAAACGGCGGCACAACCAATGGTTTGTTGGGTGCAGTTGTAGGTAATAAGTTTTTCTCAGATGAAGATTTCGTTAGTTTCTCGATCGGTGCTTTGATTACAGAGCTATCAGCAGAGGGTCCTGCCGAGAAAGCAGGCATCGGAGTTAACTTTGTCGTAACAAAAGTAGAAGATAGCGTGGTTTCATCTGCAAGCGACTTAGTGGGTTTTCTAAGAACAGTGAGTAGCGGAACTCCAGTTGTTATATCTGGATATTATTTATCAGACCCAGACAATCTATTATCTTACGATGTTGTTTTAGGCTCCGCACCTAACGGTTTATAATTAGTTAATGCCGTATTCTTCGGCTAACTTTATAATATCATCTAATGTTAAATTATCTAACGTGACTCCTTCGGGGAGAGCATCCTCGAATTGTCTAATCTCAGAATCTGTGAATCCTAGACCTTCGAGGTCTAAGTCTACTGGGACATCAGATACGACACTGGAAACATTATCCGACACCATATCTCTAAACTCTGGAGAATTTATCAGGTTTGGGATTATGGTTATAAGCCAGATAAGCAATCCGATTAGAGCAGTGTTAATTAGAAACGATACTACGCCTAACCACGCGAAAACTAGAGACTTTTTGTATAAGTCAAGACCAGTCAAAGAACCTTCAGATTGAAGTATTTCTCTCTTAGCTTTTCTTGATTGAGCAAGTGCGGCAATGCTAGGGACTATACCAAAGAAGGGGACTAGAAATCCTGTTAAGGATAGTCCATAAATCTTTACAGTTTGTGGGGATACCCCAACTACAATTGGCTTCTCGCTAGCGTTGTTATTTTCTAAATTCTTTTGCTCCATTTCTTGTATATCGGAAAGCCTCAAAATTGCATAAGCCGATATTTGAGGAATAGGAGTATAATGAAACTTTTTCTAGTAGGACCCAGTGCCAAAATCTCGCCAGATATTCAATCTGAGATTAAGACAGTCAAGAACGCCTTAGAAGACAGGCACGCAATAAATACAGGTTTCTTTGACTCTATCGACATAACTTTAAAGAGCTTACTTTCTGAAACTATCAAAGCAGACGGAGTGCTATTGTTAGAGGGATGGCAGAAAAGCGAAGATGCTACATTTGTGGTAGAGATAGCATCTAAATTAGGTATGCCTATGTTTATAGAAAAAGAAGGGCACTTAAAGCCTCGCATCGAAGTCATTGGACTATCAGGATACGCTCGAGCAGGGAAAGACACTATTGGCGACTACCTAGTACAGCTAGGATACGAAAGGGCGAGTTTTGCAGCACCAATTCGTAAAGCACTATACACCCTTAACCCATACGCCTCCAACTCAACCAGAATTCAAGATGTTATTGACGAATATGGTTGGGAAGGTTCTAAGACCGTTGACCCTGAGATAAGACTACTTCTACAGCGTCTAGGAAGCGACGTAGGGCGAGCAATGATAGATAATGACATCTGGGTAGACCTAACCCTTAAGGACATCCCAGATGGTGCTAAAATCGTTTTTACAGATTGCCGTTTCCCTAACGAAGCCGCAGCAATCAAACGATTTGGTGGTGAATTATGGAGAGTCACAAGAGATGGTGCAAAGCCTGCGAATAACCATATTTCAGAAATCGCTTTAGACGACTGGCGATTCGACGCTTACTTCGAAAACAACACTACTATCGAAGAGCTACATTCTAATGTCAAAAAGCATTTAAACAAATAAGGTAAACTTTCTTATAGGAGAAAGCCACTCAATGAACTATAAATTAAGAAGCATTATAAGATTCCCTATCACTTTTGTGAAAGAAATTAAGTATGCATTTCAGCGTGCCACGAGAGGTTACAGCGACAAAGACTGGTGGAGCATAGACGCTCATATCGCTAATATTCTTTCTAAGGCTCTGCCTCAATATGTAAAAGATTCACCTTCTCTAAGTTTTCAATATTACGAGGGCGAGGGCGATGAAGCTTTTGAAAGAGGACTAGCAAAAAGAAACGCTGACTATCTAAAGTACGCTAACTTTTTTGCGAGGTACTCCGATGGTGGGATTTGGCAAGATGAGAAAACAGCACAACAATTTAATGGGGTAACTCCTGAGGAATGCGAAGAAGCTATGGCTTGGCTAGCAAAAAACTTCAGCCACCTCTGGCACTAGAGGTTATTCTTTGTTAGTTCTCCAACCTTCGTTTTCCCACCATTCATACTCTTTTTCATAGTCGTCAATATTATCTACCACATCTTCGATAATTTCCCAAAGCTCTTCATCGTAATCCGAGCCGACGACTTCCGCTTTAACTATTCTCCACTGGTTATCTGTGAGTGATATATTCTTCCAGTCATTAAGTTTTGCCCTACTGTAGTAGTTGCTTGGATTTTCTGAATCCAGCCAATCGGGCAACGGACCAACTTCATCTATGAACTCTTCTGGATTTAAATCATCTGGCATTACTTGTTCTCCTTGTAGACGCTAAATATATTGAGATCGTTACCTTCAAGTATTTACTCTTCCTCAGATGGCTCTAGCAGTATTTCCTCTTCAAGACCAAAGTCAATACTGTCTATGTCGGTTAACCTACCCATTCCACACTCCTTCTTTTTCTCTTAGGAGTTTTGCTAAATCTTCAAAAGCCTGTACAACTTTATCCATGTCAGCTTGAGTAGTCGCAAACGAAACAAGCCACTGTTCATCTAGCCCAGGCGGAGTTATAATACCTCTATTTAAAAACCAAAGCCAATTTAACTCAGCGAGTAAAAAGTTAGTATTTTTAAAATCTCTATAATTCCTATTAGGGGTAGGCGACCATATAACAGCACCCTTTACTCCAAGTCCTACTGTATGGGCTGGCAACTCATACTTATCAATAATTTCTTGTATTTTTCGGAGTGTCGTTAAGTTAATCTTTTCTGCTTCCTCTAAAGCAGCTTCCGTAGCTACCTCATCTACTGCAAGCATTGCCGCAACAGAAATAGGATTTCCATTATAAGTCCCGAAGTGAGGCATTCTTCCATCTACAACGGCATCCATATATTTTTGTTTTCCTCCGAAGAAGGCTATTGGCATGCCGCCTCCAACACTTTTTGCGAAAGTAGCTAAATCTGGTTTCACTCCTATTCTCTTACCCGCACCAGCGTAGCCAGCAGTTAGCCCAGTTTTTACTTCATCGAAAATTAATGCTACATCATATGCATCGCAAATCTGGCGAACACTCTGTAAATAGCCCTCATCTGGAAGAATAATAGAGAGGTTTTCGATTACAGGCTCCATCATCACACAAGATATCCTATCAACATTATGAGAAAGGGTTTCCCTCAAAGCGTCTAAATTATTGTAGGGAACCACAAATACCTCTCCTGGCACAACATCAAGAGGAATCACTGGTGTTGGGCGAAGAGCCGAACCAGCCTTAGAAAGCTCTGGCTTTACTGAAACTTGTAGAGGGTCATAACCACCATGGTATCCTCCCTCAATTTTGATTATTCCTGTTTTGCCGTGTACCGCTCTTGCAACTCGTATAGCATACATTGTTGCTTCCGTACCAGAGTTAACGAATCTTAGCATGTCTAAGTCAAATCTAGCTTTAAACTTCTCTGCCGCTAGTGTCGCAAGAGACGATGGTGTCACGAATAGAGTACCTGTTTTTCTTAGTGCTCTTTTAACATACTTCACAACCTTTGGATTAAGATGCCCTACAAGCATCGCACCAAATCCCATAGACAAATCCAACAGTCTTCGCCCATCAATATCCTTTACATACGCGCCTTTAGCAGATTCAATAGAAATTGGATACGGGTCCCAATGTTGGAAACTTGAAGTTACACCTAGAGGTAGAGTCTTAGAAGCACGCTGATTATGGGTGCCTGATTGGGATGTTGATTTCCTAAATTTTTCCCACTCTAAATCTAGTAAATCTTCTGCTATGCCATCAGCTACATCGTAATAAGAAGGGGGCAGCACCCTGTATCCTTGAGATATACACTCAGGGATTACTTCCTTTTCTTTTTCTGCAAGCAGATATATTGTGTCAGTACTAAAAATCTCTTTTAAAAATGTTTTGAAACTCATTTTGATATCCTTGGTTATCCATATTAATAAACCAAACGCACTCAAAGTTTATTTCTATTAATATCGGACTAACGTCTCTAAGTTTCTCTAATTCCGATATTTAAAATATGAAAAACAAAATCCAGCATGGGCAATTCTATACACAGGGTAATTGCTTTAACCATGCTACTTTTGTTGAATGGTATAACCAAATTCCGAATAACCAAGATTTAAAAATAATAGAGCCGTTTGCGGGAGCAAACAATATTATCAGATTAATTGATGAAGTAGGATTATCAATCCCACACTCCCAATGGGCTTCTTATGATATAGAGCCAGAAGCAGTAGCGGAGAATACTGTCCCTGATGTTAAATTGCAGAAAAGAGACACCCTAAAGGATTATCCCTCAGGATTTGATATCTGTATAACTAATCCGCCTTATCTAGCAAAAAACTCTGCAAAGAGAAAAGGGATGAATATTGACTTCGGTATGCATGCAGATTTATTTGAAATAAGTTTAGGAGTTATGCTTGCAAACTCAAAGTATGTGGCGGCAATTATTCCAGAAAGTTTTATCAGCAGAGGCATCTTCACAGAGAGGCTACATGCTGTGATATCTCTCAATTATGAGATGTTTGATGATACGGACTTCCCAGTTTGCCTTGCTCTGTTCAATGCTGAACCTAGCGAAGATTATGATATCTATATTGGAGACTCTCTTGTCGGGAAAGCTAAAGAAATAGAAAGTAAAGCGAAAAAGCTTCTTGCGATTTCTGAGAAAAATAATATCAAGATTAAATTTAATGACCCCCAAGGGCAGCTCGGACTAAGAGCAGTAGATGGGACTAAGAAAGCTAACATCTCCTTCGTTCAAGGAAACACAATAGATTCTAGTAGCATTAAAATATCTTCACGTGCCATCACAAGAATAAGTTTTGAGAAAAAATATTCGGATGCTGAGCTAAACCTGATTATAGAAAAATCTAATAAGATTCTCGCAAAATATCGAGAGCTAACAAAAGATGTTTTTATGACTTCTTTCAAAGGGTTAAGAGAGGACTCTTATTATAGAAGAAGATTAGATTTTAAAACTGCCGCAGATATAATTAGAAAAGCAATATCGGAAATCTAATATTTAATACGCTTTATGTCTTCGGAAAAATTAATATAGTTTGTAATTACAATCTTATCGCTTTTAAAGATACCAGTTAAATATTCAATGTAATTTTTATTTCCATAGTTTTTACGCTTTTTAGTATAGTGCTCACCATCTATGTTAGCAACTAAAAAATAATCTTTATCTTGTTCTTTGCGATAAAATTGTTTCAAGGTTAATACAACATCTTTCATCTGGTTAGCCTGAGAACCGCCGTCATCTTTTGTGTGTTTAGCCGTGACGTAGCCTATTTTGCCATCGTGCAATTCTATTTTGAAATCTAAAGACTTTACGCTCGCTTTTGAAATCTGGTCATAAGTCAAACCATCAGCCATAGAACGGACTTCGCCATTTATGATATATAAAGCATGCTGCCCACTAGTAGGTAGTTTCTCTATCTTCTTAACCGCTTTATTCTTCAAAAGATAACCTGCTAGTAGCTTTTCCTGGTAATTCTGCCTAGATGGAGATTTACTAACAACATTAAGGTAAGCGATTTTGTCTGTTAAAACGCTTTGTAAAACTTCTTCATAAGATACCCCGATTCTTAAAGCATTACTTGCGATTTTCTCTTTTTCTGATTCGGTTAAAGCACTTTCCTCAATAGGAAATCTTAAAGTGGCGGCTTGTTCCGATGCAAGTCTGCGGCTTTCTATCTCATACATGTCAAGGGCGGGGTAAGGCTTTAATGACACAGGGCTAGTTTCCACTACTTTAGGAGGAACTGGTTTCATACTAGTGATAGCAGGAGCGGATAATGCTAGCCCACCTTTGGATCCTTTGCCATTATAAAGTTTGCCGTCTTTACCTCTAGTAAGTTTCTTCATAAGAATTCTCCGCTTTCGTTTTATCTTTTCTAACATGCTGCGAACATTCTGGGACTAGATAAAAACTAGTTTGTATCCTGCTCTCCCATTTTCGGCTGCTTAGTTAGATGATATCCTTTGCAAATGTGGCATTTATATATTCTCGACTCTTCGCGACCCTCGGATTTTAATTTAGTCAACAAACGTTGAGCGTCTTTTCGTGTAGAAAAACGCACTTTAGTAAGCTTGGGTGAAGAGTTGGTAAAGCCTCCTCGTTTGAGACGAGACTTGCTCCTCTCATAAGTGCAATAGGTAAGTGAGTCGGCAGCAACCTTATTTCTCTTAAGCACCCTATTTAATTTCTGATGTCGCTCTTGTTTATGGTCAGCTCTATTGTTCTTTCGAGACATCTCATTAACCTTTCCTACTCAATTATCGGGCTATAAAACTATTTTATAATATCATGGGTATTGGACATTATATAATAATAGGTAATGAGAAACTATGCTACCTCAATCGCTTCTCTAAGTGCTTTATGATAACGCTTTTCACCCGCTCTAACTTCTGATAAAGATGAGCCTGTAAGGTGTGCTATCTCGACTGTCCCGCGGTCTTCCCACAATCTTAGATACGTTGCTTTTAACCCAAGCAAAATCTCCTCGGCATGTTTCACATAGGCTTTAGGCACTCCACCTTTTCGAATAGTTTCGTCTAGGGTTTCCCTGCATATTTTTGCTTCTAGAATTAGTTTATCTTTCTCCCAGAAGGCAGAGTAAAGATACTCTTCATCAAGGTCTTCTGGTAAAGAGATACTATACTTTTCTGCTACAGATGCCATAGCACTATATAGCATTTCAACGTCCACCAACTTTAAGAGAGCTTCTTCCACATTATATTCATCACCTGTTGGGATATCAATAATTTGCTCTTCGCCCTCAGAATCGCTTCTAATGACATTAGAAAAACTGGACGGAGAGATTATGCTTCTACGCTCGTAGAGGTCTGAGACACGCTTACGGAACTGTTCAACTGTCATTCCTAGTTTCTCCGCCGCTAGTGAATCATCATATCCCGCTTCGGGCTCTAATGAAACCAGCCTATTATAAGAGATAGCAAAATCAGTCAACGCCCTACCAGTTTGTTTTCTGCTTATATCATGCAACCTGTTCTGAAGTCTAAGTGCTACATAAGCTAAAAATGGCGTGCCCTTATCTGCGTCGAAACTTTCAGCAAGTTCTAAAACAATTTCAGTAGCGATACCTGGAATTTCAGTATCGTCTTGCGTAACTTGGCTAATATAAGACTTATGCTTAGTATATATTTGAGATATTGCCAACTTAGTTGCGTCCTGTATTATCTCGGTAAAAAATCGCTTATCTAGTTTAGAGATGTCTCTACGCATAGTCCCCATTACGCTACGAAAACCATTGTGCACTAAGTTATTGTTTTCCAACCATTCTAGAACAATCTGCTTATCTAGATTACCTGCTCGGCTATAAATAACTAATTTACCGTCCGGAGAAACTTCAACATGCCATCCTAAAAATGCCTTTTTAATATCTGAGATAAGAAAGGGCGTTATTATATTTATTTGGAATACATCCTTCGGCTCAAGTTTAGACATCTCCCAAAAATACCACTCTGGTTTACCTAAATAGTAGGAGACTTTACCATAAGACTGATTCCCATTCTCTAAGCTGTCCTCAGCATCTAAGTTTATATTTATTAGTCTTTCTTTACTATCTCCCTTATTGGCAGAAGAAGTTTGTTCTTTTCTTCTTTGAACTTCAATAGTTTTTCTTGCTAGGTCGGATAGCCCAATATAGAATACTTCGTCTTCAGCACCTACGGACAGTAAGATATCATCTTTTGTTAGACTTTCTTGCAGAAGCTTAAAAAGTTTTAAATCCGTTGGGTTATTCATTCTTTTATTACGATTTGAGTGCATATTAAAATTGCTACTATACGCAATAAATAGAGGCTTCTCTTCACGGTCCACTTTTGCTTTAAAATAAAGACTCTCTGGATTAATCCAATCTTCTGGTGCATTACCATCTTCAAAAAGTATAGGTTTGATTTTATGAGATGGGCTAGCATCAGTATAGGCATATAGTCTAGAATGCGACTTATCTTTAAGCTCTTCTAAAATAGAATCAGCAATCAATTTGTATGCTACAAGTTGTGCTTTAGCTATATCTTCAGTGAAATTACAATAATGGCAACTAGATAAAAAGAAAAGATCTCCATTTATTTCATAGTTTGGCTCTCCGCCGTCTGCTTCAATAATTGCTCCCAAAACTTCACCGAAAACTTCATATGGGTTCTTCTTCTCGAAAGGGAGACCATTCAACTTACGACCGCGTTGAACAAAGTAATTATAATCAGTCGCCAATAGATATTCTGCTACTGTTGACATTAAAATAGATGCTGGAATAGGTTGTCTCGTAGAATATTCATAGACAGTATCGAATATTTTTCTTTTTGTAATTTTCTTAAAAGCTGCTGTGGTTAAAGATGGTGCCGAATCTGGAGAGTTAGTAGAGAAATTAAAAGTCATATAAAATATATTCCTTACAGGATAGTTTGAGGAAAGAAGATTACTTGAAATAGTTTTTAGGATAGTATAAAACTATCTTTACATATTCCTATCAAGCTTAGGATAATATGTAGAAGGTCAGAAAGCAGAGCTTAAACAGTCTTTGACCTAGCAATGCTTAGTGCACCTAGTAATAGGAAACCGCGTACTATAAGATATTACGCTTTAGAGGAGGATTTTTAGCAGAAGAGATTAACAAGAAATTTAGTTGCATAATAAGAGTCCCCTTTTTTGTGGCAAACCTACTAAAAAATAGTTTTGCTTATATTAAATGTAACAACATTATCGTCATTTTTATTCCAAAATAACAAAAATATACTATAAATATTGCTTAGACTTCGAAGAATTCATCAGTATCTTCACTGACTTCTTCATCTATAATTTCTGCTTCGCTAGCAGATAGTAAAGATAACCTTTCAGCACGGAAACTCCTCATAGCCTCCGAACCCTTAGTTCCTCCCCAAACATCAATCCACTCAGCAGTGGGAGTCTTCACATAATTTAGAAACTTAAACTTACCTGGGATGCCATCTACTTTCAGAAGAGTACCCTCAACTATCTTTTCGCCATTCAAAGTAAATTGATTTTTATACTTCCACTTATCATTGGGCTTCGATACTCGATTACCGCCTGCATTAGCTTTCGCCATTTTGAACTCCTTGTTAAAGTCTTTATCGGTACTATTGTTCAATTAAGATAAGACTTGCAACTTTATCAATCAGAGGCTGGCTCGCCTTAGTAAATTCATTTCCAAACACGCCATGGTCTATCATACGATGAATAGACTCCGAACTAGTTTCATACACTAAGACATCAAAGTAATCTTCATCTAAATCCGCAGCGGCAGAAAAGTTATACTCTCCAAGTTTACTTACACCATATGCGTCAAATATCTTATCGCCTTTACCTACATAGACATGTGCCGCTGTAGAGTCCGAAGGATCGTCCTGAGGAACGCCTACGATTACATTAATGCTCGCCTCAGGCGACTGCTTCTGAATGGAATAAGCTAATGCTGCACACCCGCCAAATTTAAACAAATCTTTCGTCTTATCAGAAAGTTGAGAAAATGACTCCGCAGACTCTACCTCAGAACGAACATCGTTATATTTATCCGAAGTCAAATCAATCTTATCTTCTTCTTTTTTACCAAAGTAAGGATAATATGCTGCATTGCTTTCGCCATAGCTATCTGTGAAAAGCATACAATCTTCTGTGAAGTGGAGATACTCACCTCTCTCTAATCCAGCTAATATGTTAGAGGGAACTTGGAAAGTTCGGCTTTCGCTGGAAGAGTAAAACTCTGCTAAATCTTCTTTAGAATTCGCCTTATTTACAGAAAGAGTTTGAGCGGTATCTTTAACCAAAGAAATAGGCAGGCTAGGAAGCGGCGAATTTAACGGAGAGGGCAGGTTTGGTGCACTTGGGATACTTCCCCTAAACTTACCGTCTTTACCTTTAATATACTTTTTCGCCATAGATTATATCTAACTTATAAGTTCTTATTTGGGAGCCATTCCAATAACATCTATAGGGATGGAATCTGCAAGTGCTTCTGGATTAAGATTATTTATGCTTTGGCTATATTTGCTAAATAAACTTTTGGTCTCGTAGAGACTGTGCAACGGCAGATATAAGAGGAACAGGCACACTATTGCCGAAGACTTGCCATGCTGCGTTTTTCGATTGGGGGAGAATAAAAGAATCTGGAAACCCCTGAACACGAGCACATTCCCTTGGGGTTAATTTCCTAACTTTACCATTAATGTAATATAACCCAGTTTTAGCACCGACACCGCCACCAAAAGCAGATAAGGTAATGGCGTGCCCATTTGGATCGTAAATTCGTTCTCCTTGACGCCCAGCACTAACGCTTCCTATTCTAAGAGTCTTATTCTGTTTTTTACTGGATAGCTTAGTCAAATCCATAGTGATATCTTTCCTGTTTATGACATACTCGGAAACATCTGCTCCTTTTTCTAATATGTCATTCACGGACACAAGTTTCTTACTTCCCTCTGGAAACATAAACGAACGGTTGGGGTCAATGTCTTCGCGAAGTCCCACCATTATAAAACGCTCTCTGGCTTGAGGTACGCCAAAATCGCTTGCAGAGAATAGCTTTCCATAAAAATGGTACCCATGCTTCTCCATAGTGTTTTTAACAGTCAGGATTGTTTTACCATTATCATGTTGAGCAAAATTTCTAACATTCTCTAAAAATAATACCTTTGGGCGATGGTATTCAGCGATTCTCATAATATCAAAGAACAATGTTCCTCTGGGGTCCGAAAAACCATTCTGCTTTCCGCTTATACTAAAAGCCTGGCATGGGAATCCCGCCGCTATCAAATCGTGTGCTGGTATATCTGAAGCTTTAACCGTAGTAATATCCCCATGCGGTTTCATTCCATGATTTAACTCATACAATTTAGCGGGGACATCATCCCACTCGCTAACGAAAACACATTCCCCTCCAATTTTATCTAATGCATAGTGGAACCCACCGATACCAGCGAATAAATCGATAAAATTAAATGAATTTGTCATATGATTGTATATCGGAAAGATGAGAAGCCCTTAATTGTTACATGGAGAGTCTCAGAAGAGAAAAGAATAAATTAAAAGAAGCTCTCAAAATACTTGCTACATTCCGATAATACTTATACCTAGCCGGAGGTACAAATGAAAAAGAAAACAAAACTTATTACAGGTTCCATTATAGCGTCGCTAACGTTAGCTTCACTTGGAGCTATAGCCATTACACAGATTAATGCTAAAGCGGAAGAAGAAAGACTTTACGCATTATATGATAAGAATATTGGAAGTCTTTGCTCAAGTTGGGCAGCTGGAATTGAGAATATAGAGAAAAAAGATTTTTCAACTGCACTTGAGAACTACCAGAAAACCATGAACGCTTCAGAAGAACTTATTGAATACCATTTTTACTTTCAACTAATCAACGATTCAAATTATCTAACTATAGAACAATTGCAGGACTGGGAGACTAACGGTTTTACAGAAGAGAATGAAGGAGAAGAAGTATACAATTTAGTGTTAGAAGGTCAACACACTTTTTACGATGACGCCTATTTCTATCTTTGTTCCCCAGAAGCATTAGTAAACGGAATCGAGATAGAGGAAGACCCTAGTGTCTTTCCCTTCTTCTGGGAAGACTGGGTTTACATTGATGAGTTAAATGGGGATACCTACTGGGACCCTAGTGTAGGTTAAAGCTTAGATTATAAATGTACCTAAGAATGATTTGAAAATTATCGGACGAAATCCTCCCAACAGATTTTACAGCAGATTAATATAATAATTATATCCGATTTTAAGGCAGCGGATACCAGTAGATACCTAAGTGTTAGCTCTCGATAAAGAGACGTAGTCCCTCTTCGTGGACAAAATCGCTATTTCTTTGAACGGCTCTTAGTTTTTCAGCTGTGCGAGGTCTGAATA
>CAYVBV010000003.1:0-48518 GCA_964449745.1 uncultured Polynucleobacter sp.
AGAGCTACTGATAACTCTTTAATTGTTTGCGTATGCCAATTCATTCAATCACCTTTGGCACTAGAAATAATCCATCATGTTGTGCAGGCGCATTTTTTAAATATTCTGCGCGTTGATCACCTTCGGTCACCACATCTTCACGCAAAGGTTGCGCAATTTTCATAATTTGCTCAATTGGATGAGCTAAAGGCTCAATACCATCGGTATTCACAGCCTTCATTTGCTCGACCAATTGGAATACTTTTTGAAGCTGAGCCAAGGTTGCCTCTGCTTCTTGCTCAGATAGAGATAAATGGGATAAATGCGCTATGCGCTTAACATCTTCGAGATTCATTTGTCCTGCTACGGTATCATTAAAGGGTTCATTAACGTATTAATTAATCTATTTTCCTACTTAAATTATGTTTGGTCTCTTTCGCAACTACTTTTCTAACGACTTAGCCATTGACTTGGGTACCGCAAACACCCTTATTTACATGCGTGACAAGGGTATTGTCCTTGATGAGCCATCGGTTGTGGCCATCCGTCAAGAAGGTGGCCCAAATGGTAAAAAGACCATTTTAGCCGTTGGTAAGGAAGCAAAACAGATGCTAGGTCGTGTTCCTGGCAATATCGAGGCAATTCGCCCTATGAAAGACGGCGTGATTGCCGATTTCACCATCACCGAGCAAATGTTGAAGCAGTTCATCAAAATGGTCCACGAAACCAAGCTGCTCAAGCCTAGCCCACGCATCATTATTTGTGTACCTTGTGGCTCAACACAGGTAGAACGTCGCGCCATTCGTGAATCCGCCCTAGGTGCTGGAGCATCTCAGGTTTATTTGATTGAAGAACCCATGGCAGCAGCCATTGGCGCCGGTTTGCCAGTCTCTGAGGCCTCTGGATCAATGGTTGTAGACATTGGCGGCGGCACCACAGAGGTGGGTGTTATGTCTTTGGGTGGTATGGTTTACAAAGGCTCCATTCGTGTCGGCGGCGATAAATTTGACGAGGCCATCATCAATTACATCCGCCGCAACTACGGCATGTTGATTGGCGAACAAACCTCTGAAGCAATCAAAAAGACCATTGGTTCAGCCTTCCCAGGATCTGAAGTAAAAGATATGGAAATTAGGGGTCGCAACCTCTCGGAGGGCATCCCAAGAAGCTTTACCGTTACAAGCAATGAAATTCTTGAGGCTTTAACTGATCCTCTGAATCAGATTGTGACTGCTGTAAAGGTCGCCCTAGAGCAAACACCCCCTGAATTGGCATCAGACATTGCCGATCGCGGCATGATGTTGACGGGTGGTGGAGCTCTATTACGCGATTTAGACCGCTTATTACTCGAAGAAACAGGGCTTCCAGTCCATGTAGCTGAAGATCCTTTGACATGCGTTGTCAGAGGCTCAGGCATCGCCCTAGAACGTATGGACAAACTAGGCGGCGTATTCTCTCAAGAATAACTCCGCTAAGCAGCTATCGAGATTCAATTGCAGCTTAGTCCTCCTCCACTCTTTAAACAAGGTACGCCAGCTTTAATAAAGCTGGCGGCTTGCCTTTTAATCAGCCTTGTTTTAATGGTGCTCGACTATCGTTATAAGACGCTGAATGAAGTTCGTTCTGTAGCAGCTTACCTATTAACTCCTTTTCAAAGTGTCATGCTTTTTCCAAGGAATGCTCTTCGAGCGAGCTATGACTACTTAACCGCAAAAAGTTCTCTAGAACAAGAAAATGAAGTTCTCACCAAACGCGTGGCAGAGCTCACCCTTTTGGCCAATCAATCTGAGCTTTTCATGGCTGAAAATGCTCAGCTAAGAAAATTAATTGGGATTCAAGAACAGACCCGCTTCAAAATATTAATTGCCCAAATTCTTTACAGCCCATCTAACCCAATCTCTCAACGCGTGGTGATTGATCGAGGTGCTTCAGACAACATCTCACCAGGACAAGCTGTGGCTGACCATCAAGGCATAGTGGGTCAAGTGGTGCGTGTTTTAGAAAACAAATCTGAGGTCGCCCTCTTAGATGATCGAGACATGGTTATTCCAATTCAAGTTGCTAGAAATGGCTTAAGGGGAGCGCTTCATGGCAACGGTCGAGGTCAGCCTCTTGAGTTACGTCATATGGCCGCCGTCAGTGATTTACAAGTCGGTGATGTATTAATGACTTCAGGCATTGACGGGGTTTATCCGCCTGGCTTTGCGGTAGCCACAATCGACAAAATTGAACGCAATGTGGATAAAAATTTTGCGCGCATTTATTGCTCCCCTATTGGTGGTGTGAATCGCTTTCGACACGTCATGATTCTTTTTTATGATGCAGGTTTTGGTGGGCGACCCGATCCAGCCAAAAGCATTAAGCCAGCCGATGTCAAATCCAATCAGCGCTACAGAGGAAAACCATGATCGAAAGTGGCTACATTCTTCGTCCAGCAAATCCACTATTCATCGGGTTCAGTTTATTTCTGGCGCTCTTATTAAATTTTTTGCCCCTAGGTAATGCCGCCTGGGTGCCCGACTGGCTGTTGGTTTGCTTGGTTTTCTGGACCATTTATCAACCCAGAAAAGTTGGCGTGATTTGGGCCTTTGGTCTAGGCTTGGTAATGGATGTGCATGCTGGCAGCCTTTTAGGGCAACATGCTTTTATGTATCCCGTCGTTGCTTATTTTGGTATTTTTTGGCAACGCCGTGTATTGGGCTTCGCACGACTTCAACAAGCTCTTCATTTATTACCCTTATTTATCGCGGCCTCCATTTGGCCCTTAATCATTCGATGGGTCGCCTCTGGAGAACTGCCTTTATGGGCCTGGGCAAGTCTTTTCTCAGGCTTTATTGAGGCCTTGCTTTGGCCAGTGGCTGTATGGCTTCTGTTGGCACCGCAACGTCGTCCGACAGATGTTGATTTAAACCGTCCAATTTAATTTGACGGCCAATGAACCGATTCAAGCAATCACAACCAACAGTTAAGTCTTTCCAAGACAGGCTTTCTGTTGCCATGATTTTTGTTTTGGTTTGTTTTTCAATTTTGCTGATTCGATTTGTTTGGCTTCAAGTTTTTACTCATCACCGCCACTCTGTTGCTGCAGAAAATAATCGCATTGCCTTGGTACCTATTCCTGCCAATCGAGGTCTGATTGTTGATCGCAATGGCATTGTCATAGCAAGAAACTACTCTGCCTATACGCTTGAAATTAACCCTTCTCAAATTGAAACAGACTTAAACACTTTGCTAGATGACCTATCTTCAGTCATTGAAATACAAGCCAAAGATCGACGTAATTTCTTAAAGTCAGCAGCCCAATCAAAAACCTTTGATTCTTTTCCAATTAAATCTTTTTTAAGCGATGTAGAGGTTGCCAGATTTACTGCCCAAAGATTTAGATTTCCGGGAGTTGAGATTCGTGCTCGTTTATTCCGTCAATACCCATATGGCGAACTGGGTTCGCATCTGATTGGCTATATAGGCAGAGTTTCGCAAAGGGATCGAGAAAAATTAATTGCTGAACTTGATTCAAGCAAGAGCATGGCTGATGACTGGGAACAGCGAAAAAATATTAACTTATTAGGCATGCCATATATTGGCAAGGTTGGCGTTGAACAAAGTTATGAGCATGCCTTAAGAGGATCACCCGGGTTTGAGCAAGTAGAAATTACAGCGGGTGGCAGAGCCGTCCGAACTTTATCTACCTCATCTTCTTCGCCCGGCAAAAACTTGGTTCTTTCAATCGATATTAAGTTGCAATCTTTAGTTGAAGAACTTTATGGCAAACGAAGAGGTGCATTTGTAGCGATTGAACCTCAAACAGGCGACATTTTGGCTTTTGTTTCAAAGCCAAACTTCAACCCCAATGATTTTGTTGAAGGCATTGACCCAACAAAATGGAAAGATTTGAATGAGTCACCTGAAAAGCCTCTGTACAACCGACCTCTCAAAGGTGTTTATTCGCCAGGATCAACTTACAAGCCTTTTATGGCTTTAGCAGCTCTTGAAACTGGCAAACGCACTCCTAATCAATCTATCGCCGACCCGGGTTACTTCAACTTAGGCAACCACACTTTTAGAGATGACAAAGTAGGAGGACACGGCACAGTAGACATGGCCAAATCAATCGTTGAATCTTGTAATACTTACTACTATCACCTTGCCAAAGACATGGGCGTGAACATGATGCATGACTTCATGAAGCCCCTAGGTTTTGGTCAAATTACGGGCATTGATTTAATTGGCGAAGGGCGTGGGGTTCTACCTTCAACCTCATGGAAAGAAAAAACTTTTAAGAGGGCCGAGCAACAAAAATGGTTTGAAGGTGAAACCATTTCTTTAGGCATTGGCCAAGGCTATAACAATTTCACCATCTTGCAGTTGGCTCATGCGACTGCAAATATTGCCAACAAAGGTGTGGTGATGAAGCCCCATCTTGTGAAATCAATTGAAAACCCTGTTACTAAAGAGCGTACATTAACTACACCTCAAGAAAACTACCGAATTGACCTTAAAAAAGAAAATATTGATGTGATTACCAATGCCATGGTTGATGTCAATCGCTTTGGCACATCAGCTGCGGCATTTAAAGGCGCTAGTTATAACGCCGCTGGCAAAACTGGAACAGCACAAGTATTTAGCTTGAACTCAAAAAACTATAACCATGGCGCCACACCCGAGTTTATGCGTGATCACGCTTTGTATGTGGTTTTTGCACCAGCCGAAAATCCTAAAATCGCCATTGCAATGGTTGTAGAAAATGCCGGCTTTGGTGCAGCACACGCAGCACCTATTGCAAGAAGAGCCCTTGATTACTACTTAGAAGGCCGCTGGCCTAAGGAGGTTCCAGAATGGAAAAACGCTCCTTAATACATAAAATTGATTTTCTCTGGAGCGGTCTGGACAAAGGCCTGGGGTTAATCGTTCTTGCTTTGGTGGGCATTAGCATCATCACGTTCATATCAGCAAGTAGCGGTACACATGTTCAACTCATTGATCAGGCCCGTAACTTAATCCTTGCGTATATGGTGATGCTGATAGTCTCCAGAATCCCTCCAAAATGGTTAGAGAAATCTGCGGTTTGGATTTATACGATTGGCATTGCCTTATTAGTTGCAGTAGCAGCTTTTGGTTTAATCAGAAAAGGAGCACGCCGGTGGGTGAACGTTGGCGTTGTCATTCAACCCTCTGAAATTATGAAAATTGCTATGCCACTGATGTTGGCGTGGTACTTTCAAAAGCGTGAAGGCATTCTGAAAAATTGGGATTATGGAGTTGCCGTATTATTGCTAGCGCTTCCGGTTGCACTAATTGCTAGACAGCCTGATCTTGGGACTTCATTACTGGTTTTAGCATCAGGTCTTTATGTGATTATTCTTGCTGGTTTCCCATGGAAATACATTATTCCAGTGGTTGGAGTGGGAACTCTTGGCATCCTATTAATTATTATTTTTGGTGGGTATATTTGTGAGCCACAGGTCACTTGGCCAATCTTGCACGATTATCAAAAAAATCGAATTTGTACATTGTTAAATCCCAGCTCTGATCCTCTAGGAAAAGGTTTTCACACCATTCAATCAATCATTGCAATTGGTTCTGGTGGTCTTTTTGGTAAAGGTTGGCTTAATGGTACGCAAGCTCACTTAGAGTTCATCCCTGAAAAACATACTGACTTTATTTTTGCTGTGTTTTCAGAAGAGTTTGGTCTGTTAGGCAATGTTGTCTTACTGGGTCTATTTGCTGCGCTGATACAACGTGGTTTTGCGATTTCATCGAATGCCCCAACATTGTTTACCCGCTTACTGGGTGGAGCAATCACCTTGATATTTTTCACATATGCATTTGTCAATATGGGCATGGTCAGTGGCTTACTTCCTGTCGTTGGGGTGCCCCTTCCTTTCATTAGTTATGGCGGCACAGCCTTGGTGACTCTTGGAGTTGGCGTGGGTATTTTGATGAGCATTCATCGCTACAGAAGATTGGTTCAGAGCTAAAAGTAAATTAAAAATTTCATCGAAGGCATAAAAAAAGTCCAGCAAGCTGGACTTTTTTCTGACTAGAAAAAGCTTAATTACTTTTTACGCTTATTCACTGCATCTTTAAATGCTTTACCAGCTGAAAACTTAACAGTCTTCGCAGCAGCAATCTTGATCGCTTCACCAGTCTTTGGGTTGCGGCCAACACGAGCAGCGCGCTTACCTGAACCAAATGTACCAAAACCAATTAGCTGAACGCTTTCGCCTTTGGTAACAGCTTTCTTGATATTGTCCATGATTGAATTTAATGCAAATTCAGCCTTAGCTTTTGACAATTCCGCTTCTTCAGCAATTGCCGTAATAAGTTCTGCTTTATTCAAGTGATGCTCCTTATCAATCTTTATTAAGTGAGTTGAGCGCATTAACACACGCTTTGTAAATTTTAACCACAATTTTTGTACTAAATATGACTTTTGTAAAAATCTTTTATTAGTCAAATTATGTGATTGAATTTGCTATATTGACGTCCATGCATCCAGCCTTACCCATCAATCCTATACTGATTATTCTCTCTGCCTTGCTTTATGCAGCAAGCTTTGGTCTAAATGCTTATTTCATGGCAATTTTTTCTCACTCAGTTGGGGTTTCTTGGATTTTTTTGCCAGCAGGTCTTCGTTTACTCTTGGTTTTATTGCTAGGCGAAAGTGGCGCCATCGGCATTGTGCTTGCCTCTTCAACAATTGGCTTGGGCTTCTTTTTTGATGATTTTATTTTGGCAATCGGCGCTGGTTTCATCAGTGGTTTTGCGCCTTACGTAGCTCGATACTTGGTTTTTAAGACCATTGGGCTTGGTTCAGATTTGTCAAAGTTAAATGGCAATCAGCTATTGAATTGCATTTTCATTTTTTCAATCATCAGTCCAGTTTTGCATCAAGCTTGGTTTTCTTGGTTGATTCCCGGAAACGTTTTCTTTGATAATTTAGGAGTCATGATCATTGGCGACCTCATCGGATCATTGATCATTGTTTACTGCGCCAAAGCATTCATTTTTCTATATAAAAAGAAATCAAATAAATCTCTGATGCAAGATTAGCCATACGGCAAGTAATGTTTTGAGTGTTATAAGATGCCAACTTCTTTCAAAAAAAGAGGGTCATCATGACAAATGAAAAAGAAAATTTCTTCACAAGAGAAAATGAACATGAAGTCAATAGAACTATCAGTAGTAAAGATTTAATGGGGCAATCTAACTATCTTGATATTGCTCATGAAGGCGAAATTTATCGCCTTCGCATCACAAAGTACAGAAAACTAATTCTGACCAAATAGCGGCTAATCAACCACAATCACATCATGAACGAAATGACCTGTATCCCCAAAACAGGTCGTTGGTATACCCACGTGCTCTTTATAGACCAGTGATACACGCTTACCCATGCTGTCGTTGATTTTCTTGACTACAGATTCATCATGAACTGTGAAATTAAATTTCTCTGTCAAAGTGCCTGGGATATTGATCATGGCCAGCTCCCCCTCCCATGTTTTACAGATCCAGCCTTTTTTAGAGAATTTCTGCACGTAACCCGCACGCTCTCCTGCTGAATAACTCCAAGTTAGAACTAACCAGGTGTACAGGCAAAATAGAATAATCAGAAAAACCAAAAAGCCTAAAAATTTTTTCATTCTTTCTCCGAGGGCGCATCCTTCCAAACAGGATACTTTGTCATGACACTCAAATAGAGTCTTGACTCTAGATAACCATTTAACCACCTTTTGAGTGCGCTTAAACCCAATTGATCAAAACGAGCTTGATCCACCATGGCAAATTGACGAACAAACGGAAAAATAGCCACGTCCGCAAGGCTCATTTTTTCACCAAAAATAAACGGCGACTGACTTAATTGATGCTCAAGTGGTTGCAATTGAAGTTCAATCGCCATCTTTAATGTATTTTCAATGTTTTCTTGTGGGAATCGATCTGGGTATTTGTATTGATCTAGAAGTTTCTTGAATGGGCCATCATTGGTGGCTACCCATTGATGAATAGACTGTTCTAGCTCTTTTTTAAACCACTGATCAGGATCGGACTGAGCCAGCGCCCACTGCATAATTTGGTAACTCTCATCAATGACCAATTGACCCTGCTGCAAAACTGGAACAGTGCCCTTGGGGGAAATTGCCAACATGACCGAAGGTTTCTCACGTAGGGATATTTCTCGAATCTCAACAGGTATGCCTGAATAGGCCAAAGCCATTCTGGCTCTCATAGCATAAGGGCAACGGCGATAAGAATAGAGGATGGTTTGAGTCATCAATTATCTAAACAGAGTTATTTTTCTGAGCAATTGTTCTCAAACATTTTTATCAAGGCATAAACGCTTTGATTCGCTGGCGTAGGAATCTGATATTTTTTCCCCAGCCTCACAATCAAACCATTTAAATAATCAATTTCTGTTTTTCTTTTTTTTGCCAGGTCCTGAGCGGTGGATGATTTTTGTTTAGCCATTGTCAAGGCAATTTGATGATTGGCTGTAGCAGCCATTTCAGGTGTAATGATTACACCCTCCTGCTTTGCAATCAAAATGAATTCTTGCGTAATTTCCTCAATCAACTGATTAATCTCAGGAACTTGAACCATCTTTCCGTATTCAACATCGCCAATGGCAGAAATTGCATTAAAACTGCAGTTGACCAAAAACTTAATCCACATCTGATCTTTGATTTTGTCAGCAATCGTACAAGGAATCTGTGATTCATTCAGGATAGAGGCGATCCGAATTAGATTTTTTTGATCATTTTCAGAGGCAGGGCCTAAGCTACCGATGACTAACTCACCCCGACCAAAGTGTTTAACGTGTCCGGGGGCCATCATTCCCGTGGCCACATAAACAACAGCAGTATAAATGGCTCCGGTAAAGTAATTTTTCATTCGCTCACAGTTGTCGACACCATTTTGAAGACTCAAAATCATGGCGTCTTGTGACAAAAATGGTTTGATCTCTTTCATCACAAGTTCTGTGTCTGGTGATTTAACACAGAATAAAACCAAATCTGCTTGAGCCAATGCCTCATAGTCAGTACTTGCCTGAACTTCCACATACTCCTGAAAACTTTGGCAATCCATATAAAGGCCTTTGTCTTGAATAGTCCTGATATGATCTGATCGCCCAATAAGAATGACATCATGTTGAGCTTTTGCCAGCAAGCCTCCAAAATAACTACCCACTGCGCCAGCTCCAACAACTACTATTTTTGTTTGCTTTGTTTTCATGTATTTATTGTATGGCGATTAAAAGTTAAAGGTGTTTCAGCACATTTTTACTGATCTAGCTATCGGCAAAAATTGGTAATTTAATTTACGATACATCCATTGCCATCCACAACATTGAGAGTTTTATGAAAATATTATTAATTGACCCCAGCAAGAAAGAAATCACTGAACATGAGGTGCCAGCTAGCTCAGAAGCCCTGCAGAACTTAATTGGTTATGCAACGATTGATTGTGATGAAATTGATCTCAATGGTGATCGACTTTATTTTGATGAAGAGTGCTTTATCAGAAAACAAGAAGTAGGGCGGTTTAAAGTGGATCGCCTGGCTCCAGTCGCAGGTAAGGGTGTAATAGTGAATAGTCCTGACGAGGGGAAAAGCTTTTTATCTCCAAAGATTTCTCTCGCGGAGTTAGTCAAGCGAGTTACCTTTATTTAATCGTATGGGCATTACAAATAATCCATACACCATTGAGATTTCAGAGGGCATTGTCCTTATCAAGAATCAAAACACCACAATTGGCTATTGTCGTTTCACGTCAGATGGCGATATTGAATATATCTATGTCAACTTGGCATATCGCCGTCAAGGTTATGGCACATTGCTAATCAATGAAGTAAAAAAAATAGTGGGCAAGATAGGTCAAATTCATGAGCCTATCTCACCCTTGGGGGCAGAATTTTTTAAGGGTGTTGGCCTTTAGTGAATTTGCCCAAATACACCGGCATTAAAGTCATCAATCGCCTGCATGATTTCCTCCTTCGTATTCATGACAAATGGTCCATGCCCCACAATGGGCTCATTAATTGGCTCGCCACTCAAAAGTAGAAGAA
This sequence comes from uncultured Polynucleobacter sp., assembly GCA_964449745.1. Taxonomy (GTDB): domain Bacteria; phylum Pseudomonadota; class Gammaproteobacteria; order Burkholderiales; family Burkholderiaceae; genus Polynucleobacter. The sequence goes on from CAYVBV010000003.1 coordinate 10,043, forward strand.
TTGCATCTTCTGTGGCTTTAATTTCAATGCCTTCATCATCCGGGCTAAACATCAGCATCTTAGCTTCTTGAGCCAGGACCTGATTTGACTCCACCGATCCTTTTAAAACAACAATTGAGGCATTCCAACCCATGGCGGCAGGTAACTTTAACTCTGCGCCTTGCTTTAAATGAATATCCCACACATTCATAGCAGTAAAGGTTTTTGCAGGCCCAGTGAAACCCCGATATTCACCAGCAATCACTCTGACCGATGCCAAATCATCAACTCGAACAACCGGTATTTCCTCTTTTAATATCGATTGATAGGCTGGACTCGTCATTTTGTATTTTGCTGGCAAATTGACCCAAAGCTGAATCATTTGTAAGGTGCCGCCTTGATTAGCAAATTTTTCAGAGTGGTACTCTTGATGCAATATTCCTGATCCAGCTGTCATCCATTGAACATCTCCTGGCCCAATGGTGCCACCTTGGCCAGTTGAATCCTTATGTGAAACTTCGCCCTCATAAACAATGGTGACCGTTTCAAATCCACGATGGGGATGTGTTCCCACTCCCTTTTGTTGATGAGTAGGTGGAAATTTTGCAGGTCCGGCAAAATCAAGCATCAAAAATGGGCTCATTTGTTTACCCATGTTTTGATAAAAGAATAAGGTTCTGACTGGAAAACCATCGCCAACCCAGTGAGCGTCTTCGTTTCCGTAAACACCGATAACTTTTTTCATATTCAGATCCGTTGATTATTTTTCCTGTACCTGATCCATGCTCAAGCGTCCAGCGCCCACGCTTGCTAATATCAATAAGCCTCCAACAATTGCAATGTTTTTATAAAAGAGCAGTTTTGCAACAAAGGCCTGATCAGCGGGGACAGCCCAATAGGCATGACCTATTAGCGATGCACCTAGAGTAAATAGCGCCAAGATGATTGCGCTTAATTTCACTTTATATCCGACAATCAAAGCTAATCCGCCCAATATTTCAATGAAAATTACGGCAATGGCTACGATGAAAGGCATTGGCAAACCCAATGATCCAAAATAAGCAATGGTTCCATCAAAGCCCATTAGCTTTGTTACTCCTGCGGGTAAAAATAAGCTGGCCATTAAAAATCTGCCAATTAAGTTTGCTGTGTTTTCAATTGCTTTCATTTTTTCTCCTCTAACTGGTTTTATTTAAATATTTTTCTAAGCTCTTTTAACGCCATCGTTGATTCAGTGATTTGCTTCTTATTTAATTTTCCAAACGCTTGTTCCAAATAACTCAAGTGCTCCGGAAATACTTTTTTGAATAGTTTTTCACCATTTCGCGACAGCTTAATTTTGTAACTTCTGGCATCTTCTTCGTTAGTCACTTTTTCTATTAACCCCTTTATCTCCAAGCGCTCAAGCACCCCTGTCATGGTTCCTTTTAGAATTAAAGTTTTCTCACCCAGCTCTTTACAAGTCATAGGCGGCTGATTCCCCAAAGTGGCCAAAATATCAAACTGGGTTTCTGTTATGCCCATTTTTTTGATGTGTTTGGAAGAGTAGGCTTCAAATGCTTGATAAGTCAGCGCCAACTCTTTAATTAAAACCATGTAGCTCATTGATCACTCCATTAGTACGCATACAGACTATTTTAGTACGCATACAAACTATTTGCATAACCCTAAATCATCCGTGGTTTTTATTTCTGGATGAAGTTCACCCAAAGCACACAAAAATTTTTGGAACTGGCGATAATAGACAAAACAGCATTCAATAAATCTCACCATGTTCAATACTCCATCCCTAAGCTTCTTTCAAGAAATCATTGAGTTAATCGGCATATTTTCTTTTGCTGCATCAGGGCTCATTGCTGGGTTAAGGAAAAAATTGGACTTGGTGGGTATCAGCATTGTTGCCGGATTAACCGCTTTTGGGGGCGGCACGTTGAGGGACATTCTTTTAGACCGTAGACCATTTTTTTGGGTGGAACACTCTTACTGGCTATGGGTCATCATTGGTTTAACCATCATTAGCATTTGGTTTGTTAAACATAAGCACTTGATATACACAGAAAAAATGATTCAACTCCCAGATGCAATGGGCCTTGCTCTTGCAACCATCTTAGGCACTCAAATTGCGCTTCAATTTGATATGCCTTTGGTAGTTGCCATTTTGCTGGGGGTCATTTCTGCTACCTTTGGTGGCGCCCTTCGAGATATTGTTTGTGGGGAAATTCCGCAGTTGTTTTCTGACAATAGGCCCTATGCCGTGATTGCCTTTGTCGGGAGTGGTTTATATATTTTATTAAGCAGTTACTTGATTGAAGAATCTTTAGCCGCTGTGATTTCATTTATGTTTATTTTCATCACGCGTGCAATTGCTTTATATAAGAATTGGCACTTGCCAAGCTTTAAAGCCTAATCATGAATGTCAATGCTGTTTTCTCAGAAAAAGTAGTTTTGCAAACCCATGACTTAAATTGGGTGAGCTCCCCCACCTCGGGTGTATCTAGAAAACTATTAGATAGAGTGGGTGATGAAATAGCCAAAGCAACTAGCATAGTTAACTACGCTCCTAAAACTGCTTTTCCAGCTCACTCACATGGTGGCGGTGAGGAAATTCTGGTCCTCGAAGGCACCTTTAGTGATGAACATGGAGACTACCCCGCTGGAACATATTTACGAAATCCGCCCAATAGCAAACACGCGCCTTATTCCAATGAAGGCTGTACGATATTTGTCAAATTACGGCAATTTAATCCCGCGGATAGATCCACTGTACGCATTAATACCCAAACCAGTGATTGGTATCCAGGGCTTGTTCCTGGCTTATCAGTGCTCCCTTTACATGAATTTGATGGAGTAAATACCGCACTAGTACACTGGGCTCCAAATACGATTTTTAACCCTCATGTTCATCCCGGGGGAGAAGAAATTTTGGTACTCAAAGGAGTTTTTCATGATGAATACGGATCATATCCAGAGGGTTCTTGGATACGAAGCCCTAGGTACAGCAAACACGCTCCATTTACAAAATCAGAAGGTGCTCTGATTTACGTTAAAACTGGGCATTTGTATTAATTACAACAAGCCAATATTTTAGTTTTTATGATGATTAAAAATATCATCTACTTCGCTTTTCGCGAATCCACGCTAGGTCAAGTTTTAATCGCCCAAAACAATATTGGGGTTTGCTTTATCGCTCTTGGCGATCAAGCAGATGAGTTACTAAAAGATCTTCAATCCTCATTCTTGGGCTCTAATTTTGTTTACGACCAAAGCAAGCTTGATTTATATCTCAATAAAACAATCCATTTTTTAGAATCACCAAATTTTGATTTAGATTTTCCACTGAATTTATCTGGTTCAGATTTTCAAAAGAAAGTCTGGGCGGCCTTGCAAAATATTCCGCGAGGAACAACTGTTAGTTATTCAAGCTTGGCAAAAATAATTGGGGCGCCCAAATCAACAAGAGCAGTTGCTAGGGCGTGTGCGAGCAATCGAATTGCACTTGCCATTCCATGCCACAGAGTGATTTGTAGCAATGGTAATATTTCTGGTTATCGATGGGGCGTTGAAAGAAAAAAAGCTTTGCTGAAGCTTGAAAAACATATCTAGATCTAAAAATTGATTTTCTAGACTATTTGGCGGTAATGAAAAACCACCCGAAGGTGGTTTATAGATTCTTGATGGCTTAGGGGGGGGAACTAATCAAGCCGAGAATACAAAATCCTATCCAACTAATTTATATAACGCCCATCCCAAGTTCAACACAACTAAGGTCATCAGCGTATAAAAAGTAAATTTCATTCCAAGAATTCGCTTACTGAAATCTGGTGGCGGAATATTAATGCCCTTGGCATGAATTAGCCGACCAATAATCAAGGTGATACCTGGAATGGCAACCAACCACCAAGGCGCTCCATTTAGCTCTAAACAGGCAATCAAAATAATTCCGAATGGAACATATTCGGCAAAATTACCTTGAGCACGAATTGCCCTCTCTAAGTCGTTATGACCCCCACTGCCTAAGCCAATCTTATTTTTTCTTCTTAGCCCAATGACGGCAAATGAGAGCTTAATAAAAATGATGGTTAATACAGAGGCAATGGTTGATGTAACTATTAACATTTCGATCTCCGAGAGCATTTTCGAAATATTACTCAGAAAATGAAAAAACCACCCGAAGGTGGTTTATAGATTCTTGGTGGCCCGGGGCGGAATCGAACCACCGACACAAGGATTTTCAATCCTCTGCTCTACCGACTGAGCTACCAGGCCAAGAATCGAGATTGTACTATATGGGGCAGCTCGAGAGCAAACTGACTCCCCACCCCATTCTGGGGCCTATTCTCCTTTATAGCTGCCCACATCAATACCCAAGGCCTTAAGCTTTCTATATAGGTGGGTTCGCTCAAGTCCTGTTTTTTCAGAAACTCTTGTCATACTTCCACCCGCTTGGCTCAGGTGATACTCAAAATATGCCTTTTCAAACAAGTCCCTTGCTTCTCGCAAAGGTAGATCTATGTAGCTTAAATTGAACTCGCTACTGGTTTGTGTTAATTCAATGGCTGGCGCCTCATCGACTTTTGCCAAAAGAGTTGAAGGGTCTGGCTTGATGTCATTGGCATACAAATCTTTAGGTGGCGCTTTTTCTAAAGCCTGCTCAACAGTTTTTAATAATTTTTGAAGGGCGATGGGCTTTTCTAAAAAGTTAACCGCACCAATCCTAGTTGCTTCAACTGCTGTATCGATCGTGGCATGACCCGACATCATCACCACAGGCATGGTTAATTGACCATTACTTGACCATTCTTTTAATAGAGTAACGCCATCAACGTCCGGCATCCAGATATCTAATAGAACCAAATCTGGTTCTAAGTTTTCTCTAGCAGTTCGCGCTTCATGAGCATTTTGTGCTGAGACCACTGAATGACCTTCATCCGTCAAAATTTCATTGAGCAATTCGCGTATGCCCATTTCATCGTCAACCACCAAAATACTTGCCATAACTATGCTTGCTTTACCAATTGATTGAAATAAATAGACACCTCAGCACCCACAATCTGATTGTCTTCTGTTCGATTACGTAATTCAATTCTTGCGTTGTGTTCATCCACAATCTTCTTCACCGTCGCCAAACCTAATCCAGTACCTTTAGATTTAGTAGTCACATATGGCTCAAACGCTCGGTTTAAGATTCTTGGGGCAAAGCCTGTACCGGCATCCAAAATACTCAATTTAACAATCCCAGGACCAATCTCACTACCAGCGGGATAAGATAAAAATTCTGTTTTGACCTGAATAGAGAATCCCGCACCTTTGTTAGCCTCTATGCTGGCATCCAAACCATTTTGAATTAAATTGTGTATCACCTGTCTAATTTGAGTGGCATCAGCCATAATCATCGGACAGGCTTGATCTAAATTGGCTTTGACTGGTGTGCCCTCATACAAGCCCAATACATCAATCACCAATTCATTAATCGATATTGGAGTTAATTGAGCCTCAGGTGTTTTAGCAAAATCTCTAAAATCATTCACCATTTGCTTCATGGCCTCTACTTGAGTAATGATGGTGGCCGTGCTTCGCTCCAAAAATTCTTTTTGCTGAGTATCCAAATGATCTTTTAACTTTGATTGAATTCTTTCAGCGGAGAGCTGAATGGGAGTTAATGGGTTCTTGATTTCATGAGCCAGTCTGCGCGCAACTTCACCCCATGCAATTGATCGTTGTGCTGTAATCACCTCAGAAATATCATCAAACACCACAATGTATAGACCGCTTGGCAAATGAGTTCCGCGCACCAACAAAGTAATCCCATGTTCGTGTTGTGCATCTAAAGCTGCTGAATCATCCAAAATGATTTGCTTTTGCCAATGATCAGTTAGAGCATTACTAGAAATCTGATGGGCGTTAAAGGCATCTTTAATTGCCAAATCAAAACCCTGAAGCTTTGAAACTGATCCCAAACTTTTGCCAGCCAGAGACTCTAGCGAAAGTCCAAAAATTCTTGAGGCGCCAGCGTTGGATGTGACTAAATTAAATGACTGATCTAATACACAAACCCCAGCTGTTAAGTTTGATAAAACACTTTCAGAAAAAGCTTTTGAATCCTCTAAGGAATTTCTGGCCTCTAATAATTGACGGGTCATCACATTAAATTGTTTTGTTAGTAGGCCCAACTCATCACCCGTGTTTAACTCAGGTTTGGGAGATAAATCACCTTCAGCCACCGCCTTTGTTCCCTTTAACAACATGATTAATGGCGTTGCCAATTGGCGCCCTAAAAGCAATGCCAAAGTCATTGCTATAAATAAAGCTAAAAATAATGTAATGGTTAAAGTTCCTATATACATTTTTCTCAAGCCAGAACGCCCAAGCGCTTTTTCTTGATATTCAATGTATGCGTCTTGCACTGCTAAAGCGTTATTGCTGAGACTCTCAGGCATGCTTTTAACCAGCAACAAATATCGATCTTCTGATTGCGACCTTAAGTTAAACCCCCCAAAACTTCCGCTGGCCAGCTCAACAGGAATTAGTAATTTAATCGTATAGGTTTGTTTAGGAAGATCGGGGTTAGGCTCATCAATCTGAGTGAAATGTCCTAAAGTTTTGGCCTGCTGTAATTTTTCAGCAGTTGCCATTTCTGACACAGCAGAAAATAAATTAGTGCCCGCGCTTGCAATAACTTTTGAGCCACTACCAATTAATGATATTTCCTGATAATCATTTTGCTGCTGCTGCCTAGACAATAAAATTGTTAAAGCACCGCCACCAGAAGAGCGACTGGATGACTGTATTTGAGCAACGATTTCGCGACCATTTTTTAATAAGTCTTGTCTTGAAATTTCTATACTGGTTCTTCCCAGATGAAGACCGGCCTCAAGTGCTTTTTCAACCTTGACATCAAACCATGATTCAATACTTCTTGATACAAACTGTAAAGACACACCATACAGAATGGCCCCGGGAAGCACTCCGACCAAAGCAAAAAACATCGCCAGCTTGGCAATCAATCTTGAACCGAAATACTTTTGACGCAAACGCACAGTTAAGTTCACAGCCAAAGCAATAATCACAACAAGAAAGAGAACCCCAATCAAAACATTGGCTGCAAATAACCAAGCAAAATATTGATCAAAAAATGAAGTATTGGCCGACGCAAATGCGAGCAAAACCAACAAAATAAGCGCCAAAACCACAACGACACCAATTAAAAATGGCTTAGCCAATAACTTCATCATGGCTTCACCACCGAAGGCATTGATTGTGGGGTGAAATCAAAACGATACCAATCACTTTGTAAATTCCATGATTTTGAGTTGATCGCGTTAACCTGAAAAGGCTTAGCCAATTGATTGGTGTCTAAGCGTATCCTGACTGAGGCCTGGTAAGTTTGAGCGTCATCAATTGCACCTGATTCAATCACCACCCAATCATCAACTGTCTTGACAGCAGCCAGCGCCTGCTTAAGCGTAGCGGCAGTCAAACTAAATGTTCCGAGGGTGACTCGATATTGATTGGTGAGCGCTTGATAAGATATTTTTGAGACTCGTTGCACATCAATCACTTTTTGATCCATCCAATACCAACGCTTTTTAGTCAACTGAAACTCAGTCACAAAATGAAGTGTCACCCCTTTGTTGACCAGCTGTTCTAGGGTTGGATTTAGTTCAAGATTAATTTGAGCATCTAGCGCCCAAGATTTTTCTAGTGGACTTAATTGAACATTATTAAAAGTGATGTCATCGGCATAAACAAAGTTCATCATTGCCAGCATGGCAATGGTTTGAACAATTCGATGAAATAGTATTCGCATGTTCCTAAAGGTCTTAAGTTTTTATTTTTTCAAACAGTGCGTAAAAAAATCCGTCATTTTGGTTAGTAGGCAAAATCTGCCCTGGCGCATTTAAGCGAATAGCGTCGGGCATTGCACCAACCCACCACTTTGCCTGCAACTCACCTTCTTCAGGAAAAACTGAGCAAGTAACATATAGTAACTTACCGCCTGGCTTTAGTAACGGCCACAGTGAAGTCAGGATCTTTCGTTGAGTTACCTGTAAGTTTTTAATATCAACCTCTTGCCTCAAGTAGGTGATATCAGGATGACGACGAACAATGCCGGACGCCGAACATGGGACGTCTGCAATGATGGCGTCGTATTGATTTTCTTTAAACCAAGTTGCTGGTTTTTCGGCATCGCCAATCAAAACCTCGCCACCTGTTAATTGAAGACGATCAAAATTTTCCTGAATGCGCTTCGCTCGATCCGGATCAATTTCTAGGGCATCCAATTGAATATCAAATTGCTCCAATAAATGAGCGGCCTTACCCCCTGGCGCCGCGCAAGCATCTAATACTTTTTGACCTGGTTTTGGGCTTAGCAACTCTGCAGCCAATTGCGCTCCTGCATCTTGAACTGAACAAGCGCCTTCATAAAAGTTAGGAATTAGACCCACTGGAATTGCTTCTTGCAACAAAATTGCTTGAGATAGGGCACACCCTTGAATGTTAGAAATTTCTAAATAATGTATTCCGGCCTCTTTTAACAAGCTCAAATAGTTTTTACGCTGTTCTGAATCAGAAAAAAATCTTGAGTTCAACCTCAAAGTTAGAGGGGGTTTAACTTTCGAAGACTGCACAATTTTTAAATAGTCTTCTGGATATGCATGCTTTAGTTTTCTAATCCACCACTCAGGATAAGAAGGGTGCTGACCCTCAGGAATTTCTTGATAAATATTTTCATTGCGCAAGACTCTTCTCAAAACTGCATTGATTAAGCCTTTTGCATACCCAAGATTTTTATCCAAGCTTGTGGCATTAACCGCCTCATTCACAAGGGTGTGAGGCGCATACATTGACTCGCCACGCTCGTCTGGCACCAAAGAGACCGCCGCCCATAATAAGTAAAGAGTCAAACCGGGAGGGGTCTTTTGTACATATTGATTCAAAACTTCTTGAACCCAAAAACCCCTTCTTAATGCCTGAAATGAAATGCTTTGAACAGCAGGGCGCAACTCTGATGAAACGCCCTGCAGTGCTGAAGTTAATGAACTGCCGTTTTGAACCTCTTGAAGAACTCCGGCTGTTGCAAAGAGTGCTTTAGAAAGGCTAACGCCTTGTTGTTTTTTATCAAGCAGGGTAATTTCCAGTTCTTGCCATTTCCATTAATCGGGCCACGCGTTCATCGGTTGGCGGATGTGTTGAAAACAGTCCCGCTAAACCACCGCCAGATAATGGACTCATGATCATCATTTGAGCAGTTTCAGGATGTCGTTCAACGGCATCAAAATGACGACCGCTGGCTACTTGATGAATTTTATCCAATGCCATGGCCAAAGCCTCTGGATCATTACATATTTCTGCACCACCACGATCAGCCTCATACTCTCGTGCGCGAGAAATCGCCATCTGAATCAAGCTTGCGGCCAAGGGCGCCAATAGCGCAACCAAAATACTTGCAATTGGATTGCTTGGACGACCCTCAGAATCTCTACCGCCGAAAAATAAGGCGAAATTAGCCAAGGCCGACAAAGCACCAGCCATGGTGGCAGAAATTGTTGAAATTAATATGTCACGATGTTTGATATGAGCAAGCTCATGAGCCATCACGCCACGAATTTCTCTCTCGGACAAAATTCTAAGAATTCCAGTTGTTGCCGCCACAGCTGAATTTTGTGGATTTCTCCCCGTGGCAAAAGCATTTGGAGCATCTTCTTCAATCAAATAAACGCGTGGCATTGGTAGTTGTGCCTTGGCAGCCAAATCTCTCACCATCCGATAAAAATGTGGGGCAGTGACCTCATCCACCTCTTTAGCATTCATCATGCTCAAGACCATTTTGTCGGAAAACCAATAGCTAAAAAAGTTCATCCCTAGCGCCAACAATAGCGCCATGAACATGCCCTGCTCTCCACCAATCATGCCACCAACCATAATGAATAAACCAGTAATACCGGCCATCAAAATTGCTGTTTTTAACCAATTAAACATCTTTGGAATCCTCGTTCATTACCAATGTATAAATTCTAGAATTAACTGGGCCACTTAGCATCTTAGGTTTAAATTGTTGATGGTCTCAAAGGGTTGTTACCCAAGACTCTGCCCGGGCTCCCAGCCCAAGGATTTCGCCAATTGGCAAGCGTCCGTTCTCTTGCCGCCCGGTTTTTGTAATTCAGTTAAACAGACCTCACCATTGATGCATGAAATTCGCACACCGTCTTTTGTGATTGAGGCAATGGTTCCGGGTCGAATCTTGGAGTCCTGTTTTACAGAGTCACTCAAAAATGAATTCCACGCTTTGATTGATAAGCCATCTTTTTGAAATACAGCACCCGGAAAAGGATTAAACGCTCTGATTTTTGCATCAATGACTCTGGCATCTTGCTGCCAATCAATACGGGCCTCTTCTTTTAATATTTTTTTGGCATAAGACACGCCTTCTTCTGGTTGAGGAGTGCTTGGCAATGGACCATTTTTATCCAGCTGATTTAATGCGTCAACAATCATTGTGGCACCCAAATCTGCTAGCGCATCATGAAGTGTTAGGGTGGTTTCACTTTGAGCAATTGGTATCTTTTTCATGGAAATGACGGGGCCTGTATCAAGCCCCAAGTCCATTTGCATGATTGAGATTCCAGTTTCCGCATCACCTGCCTCGATAGCTCGATGAATCGGTGCGGCCCCTCGCCATCTCGGCAACAAAGATGCATGAATATTTAAACATCCAAAACGATTCGATTGTTGCGCAATGTCGAAAACCTCTTGAGGAAGAATCAGACCATAAGCGGCTACAACCATCACATCAAAATCACAAGCGCGCAAAGAATTGATTGCACTGATGGCGTCAGCGGCATACGAACCGTTTATTTTTAATGATGGTGGTTGAATGATTGAAAGCTGCTTGGCTTGAGAAAATTGTTTGACTGGGCTAGGCTGGAGCTGCAAACCTCGTCCCGCAGGCCTATCCGGCTGGGTCATCACCATGGTGACTTGATGACCTGCAGCATAAATTGCCTCTAGTGCAACTTTTGCAAATTCTGGGGTTCCAGCAAAAACCACCTTCAACATTAAATGGCGCCCGCCTTAGATTTCTTTTTTAGCTTGCTTGCAATGCGCATTCTTTTTAAGGATGAAAGATACTCAACAAATACCTTACCTTTTAGGTGGTCCATCTCATGCTGAATACAAACTGCCATTAATCCATCTGCATGTAACTCAAAGGTTTTACCCTCCAAATTCAAGGCACGAACTTTTACCTCAGAAGGCCTTAATACTTCATCATAAAAATCTGGCACGGACAAACACCCCTCCTGCCAAACTTTCTTTTCTTCGCTCGACCAAATAATTTCAGGGTTAATAAAAACCTGTAGCTGATCTCGCTCATCCGATAGATCAATCACGATAATCTGTTGGTGTACGTTCACTTGAGTTGCAGCTAAACCGATACCCGGTGCGTCATACATGGTCTCAGCCATGTCTTTGACTAGTTGACGAACTGCATCAGTGACCTGGGCAACAGGTTTTGCAACCGTATGTAAACGCGGGTCGGGGTAATGAAGAATTGGTAATAAAGCCATTTCAGAAATTTCTTACAAAAAAGTTCTCAAGATTCTTATATTTAGTTTGTCCTAGGTTTCTAGACTAGCACGCATGAGTTCAATTATCACCATTAAACAATCAAGCCCTCATTATCCAAGGAGATTCCTAGATTTGCCCGATGCACCCAAAGAAATTTACTGCCAGGGTAACCTTGCAATGCTCAGCCTTCCAGCAATTGCCGTTGTTGGCTCCCGCAAGGCATCTCAAGAAGGGGTCAACAATGCCCTTAACTTTGCTGAGTCTATTGTAAAGAAAGGGTTTTGCGTGGTCTCAGGCTTAGCAGAGGGTATTGACTCAGCCGCCCATCAGGGAGCCCTTAATGGACGCCCCCTGTTATCAACCATCGCCATTTGTGGCACAGGATTAGATCGATGTTATCCAAGCAAAAATGCCTCTCTTTTTAAAACCATTGGAACTCAAGGACTTTTAATTTCAGAATATCCCCCTGGAAGCATCATCAAACCTCACTTCTTTCGACAAAGAAACCGGCTCATCGCTGCAATCTCATGGGGGGTTTTAATCGTAGAAGGGGCGCTTAAGTCAGGTTCATTAACAACGGCCAACTATGCCAATGAGCTAGGAAGAGAAGTCTTTGCGATCCCCAACTCCATTCACAAAGAAAACTCTGCAGGGTGCCTACACTTAATAAAAGAGGGGGCAAAATTGACCAGCAAGCCATCAGATATTTTTGATGAACTTAAACTTCTTTGTGGTAATTGCTCAATAAAAATCTAATTAAATCAATGATATAAGGGTGGTTTTTGTTATTTTCTTTCCACTTTTTCATTTATCGGTTAATAATGAAAAAAGGAAATTAAATTAATTTGAATGATTCAGAAAGCAGTCACGTGGCAAAAACTAGTGCTCCAATCGGCCCATCAAAGGCCCTCATTATTGCTGAAAAACCATCAGTAGCGGCTGATATTGCGCGCGCCCTCGGAGGGTTTACAAAGCACGAAGACTATTTTGAAAGCGATGATTTTGTTGTTTCGTCTGCCGTAGGACACCTATTAGAAATCGCGGCGCCAGATGCCTATGAGGTCAAACGAGGTAAATGGTCTTTTGCCAACCTCCCCGTCATCCCCCCTCATTTTGATTTGAGGCCAATTGCAAAAACAGAGGCACGCCTAAAAGTTTTACAAAAGCTCATTAAACGCAAAGACATTAATCGCTTAATCAATGCATGCGACGCGGGTCGTGAGGGTGAGCTTATTTTTCGCTTAATTGCCCAACATACAAAAGCGCCTCAAAAAGTTGAGCGCCTGTGGTTGCAATCAATGACTCCTCAAGCAATTCGGGAAGGCTTTGGCAAACTCCGTAGCGATGAAGAATTACACAATTTAGCCAATGCGGCGCGTTGCCGCTCAGAATCCGATTGGCTGGTTGGCATCAATGGCACGCGTGCCATGACGGCGTTCAATAGTAAAAGTGGTGGCTTCTTTTTAACCACTGTTGGTCGCGTACAAACTCCCACACTCTCGATTGTTGTAGAGCGCGAAGAACTGATTCGCAAATTTATTTCTAGAGATTACTGGGAAGTAAGCGCAGAATTCATCTGTGCTGCTGGTATTTATCAAGGCAAATGGTTTGATCCTAAATTTAAAAAAGACGCCAACGCCGATCCAGAGAAAAAAGATACCCGCCTTTGGAGTGAGGCAGCAGCAGCAAGTATTGTGGCGGCATGCCACGACAAACCAGGTAAAGTCACCGAAGAGTCAAAACCAAGCACTCAGGCCGCACCTCAGTTATTTGACCTAACCAGCCTGCAACGTGAGGCCAATGCTCGATTTGGTTTCTCAGCAAAAAATACTTTGGGCTTAGCTCAAGCGCTTTATGAGAAACACAAGGTGTTGACATATCCAAGAACGGATTCTCGCGCCCTACCTGAAGATTATTTGCCTACAGTTACCAGCACATTAGAAATGCTGGCGGAAAGTTCAGACAACTATTATCCGCATGCCTCACAAATATTAAATAACTCTTGGGTGAAGCCCAACAAGAAGATTTTTGACAACTCAAAAATCTCTGATCACTTTGCGATCATTCCAACCCTTCAAGCCCCCAAGAATTTATCTGAGCCAGAACAAAAACTCTATGACTTGGTGGTTCGTCGTTTTATGGCCATCTTCTTCCCCGCTGCAGAATTTAAAGTGACCACTCGAATCACTGAGGTCAATGGCCATCAATTTAAAACGGATGGAAAAATTCTTGTTAGCCCAGGTTGGTTAAGTGTTTATGGTAAATCTTCTCAAGATGACAAAGAGTTAGTGCCTGTTGCGGCCAATGAAAAGGTTCAGACTGAAACCATTCAGCCAACACCCCTGAAAACTAAACCTCCCGCACGCTACACAGAAGCAACGCTTTTGTCTGCGATGGAAGGCGCCGGCAAATTAATCGATGACGATGATTACCGTGAGGCGATGTCAGAAAAAGGCTTGGGTACTCCAGCAACACGTGCAGCGATCATTGAAGGTTTATTGGCTGAAAAATATATGGTTCGCGAGGCGAGAGAATTAATACCAACCGCAAAAGCCTTTCAGTTAATGACCTTATTGCGCGGTTTAGGTGTTGAAGAATTAACTCGCCCGGAGCTCACCGGAAACTGGGAGCACAAGCTGGCATTGATGGAAAAAGGTCAAATTGATCGTAATACATTCATGCAAGAAATTGCGCAGATTACTCAGCGAATCGTAAAGCGCGCCAAGGAGTATGACAGCGATACGATTCCAGGCGACTATGCAGATCTGAAAACCCCTTGCCCACATTGCGGTGGTCTGGTCAAAGAAAACTATCGTCGTTTTGCTTGTGAAAAATGTGGTTTTTCTATTAGCAAAATTCCTGGTGGTCGAGCATTTGAGTATGCTGAAGCGGAGGAATTCCTTAAGAACAAAGAGATTGGCCCTCTTCAAGGATTCAGAAGCAAAATGGGTCGCCCATTTGCAGCCATCATTAAATTGGTGGCCATTCCTGAAGACGACAAAGACTATCCCAATGCGGGCTTTAAACTTGAGTTTGATTTTGGCAATAGCGAGGATGACAACTCAGAGCCGGTTGATTTCACTGGGCAAACCAGCTTAGGGCCCTGCCCAAAATGTTCTGGGGCGGTGTATGAACATGGTATGAAGTATTTGTGCGAACACAGTGTTGGCCCAACGAAATCCTGCGATTTTTCTACAGGTAAAGTTGTTCTTCAACAAGAAATATCGCGTGAGCAGGCGGCGAAACTTTTAAATGAAGGCAAAACTGATCTGCTGACAAACTTTAAATCCTTAAGAACTGGACGAGGCTTTAAAGCCTACCTGGCTCGTCAAGCCGATGGAAAAATTGGTTTTGAATTTGAAGTGCCTGCCAAAAAACGTGCAGGTAGCAAAGCAGAAACTAAGTCTTCTGATAAGCCTGCAGCCGCTAAACGGGCCCCCGCCAAAAAACGAGCATCCAAAAAAGCTGAGTGACGCATCTCTTCTGCCAAATGTTCTGTGAACAATTGGCAGGCGAGGGCAGACCACATCACCCCCCTAGATCCTAAAGCGGTCAATGTGTAAAGACCGGGATAACCAATGACAGGGCCCATGATTGGTAAACGATCATTGGCAACGCATCGAATTCCCACAAATGAGCCCACCGCTTTTATTTCTTTGGGGTTGAGATTTTCATTCAACATCTCTTGTATTAACTCTAGGTTTTCTTCATCACTAGAGACCCAGGGATTCAAGTCATCATTGTTTTCATCGTAAGTTGAACCCACGTTCCAAACATAAGATTGATCCTCGAGTTGCTTAGGTGGCAAACAATATGCCTTGCCCGATAAGGCAACCTTGGGTTGACATGTTGCCCACGAGCTTTTTTCTAAATAGCCAAAGCTTGATAGTTGCCCTCTTACAGGCTTTAGCGGAAGCTTAAAACCCAGTTGGTCCAAAAGAGATCGAACGCCTAAACCGCTGGTTAGAAAAACCCTTTGACTAGCGCCAATCAAATCATGCTTTGTATCGTAGACCTGCCAAAGACCATTGCATCGTTCAATTTTTTGAACCATGGTAGACATTTGCTTTTGCTCATCTTGAAGACTCATAAACGCATCTTCACAAATTTTTTTCAAGCTAACCCAACCGCCTTCAGGAAAAAATGTTCCTGCCACTGAAATCCCCGCTATTTGTTTCGCCTCCTCTGGCCAAAGTGGCTGAGCATTGTACTGATTGAATCCTTGCGATAGCAGGCGCTCACTCATTTCTTTTTTATTGAAATTTTGAACGTCTCTAGACAAATGAAAAACGCCAGACCCCACCCAGTGGGACGCCCAAACTTTCAAAGCCTCATTAAAGGCCATCATGCTTAAGCGTTGTAACCTCGAGGCGCCTCGACCAATGTATGGGTGACACAAGGCGTGATCATGGCCACTGGTACCCATGGCTGGGCCGGGGGCGTCATCAATCACCAAAAAATTGCTTAAACCGTTGTTTTTTATCGCTTTTATGGCTGCAACGCCCGCAATACCGGCTCCGATGACGATTGCATCATAGGTCCTGTTAGGTATTGGCTTATTCATAGCAGCCTTTATAATGGATGTCTGTACTTTTTGAGCCGTTTTCATGCAATTAATGTGGGTGTCCGGTCCTACTGGCCGGGTCAGAAAAATTTCCATCACACTTCGTACCGTATCTATTGCGGTGGCTATTCTTGCGGCCCTATTAATTGCTGCGGGTGGTATTTTGCACTTTGTTGGTTTACGCATTGCAATTGAGGCTCGCCCTGAATTAGCGCGTGCAATGGGCGGTGTTCTAACCCAGGCTGAGCAAGATGAAATTGAAAACTCTTATAAAGAGCGTCTACATCTGATTCAAGAAAAGCTTCAAGCCACATCAGAAGAAATCATTCAAATCCAAAAGCTAAAAGATCGCTTTATGGAAATGGCCACGCCAAGCGCAGTGAAGTCTCAAGCGCCACGCGCCGACGGTAAGGGTGGGCCACATAAGCTACCCGACATGTCGATCAAAAGAGATGTGCCATTGATTGATGCCTTAGATGGCTCGCTTCAAGATATTTCAGAGTTTAAAAAAAGCGTTTCAGAGATTAATGCACTCTGGGCGAAACAATTGGTTTGGTTAAATAATCTACCTACAGGTATTCCGGTTAAAGACAACTACAGCTTAAGCAGTGGTTTTGGTTTAAGACTCGATCCTTTTCTGCAAACCATGGCGAAACATGAAGGCCTTGATTTTTCTGCCCCGGTTGGAACGCCAATTCTTGCCTCCGCAGCAGGCGTAGTGAGCCGTTCTGGATGGGACTCTCAATACGGTAATGTGGTTGAAATCAATCATGCCGAAGGCTTCAAAACTCGCTACGCTCATGCCAGCCAATTATTGGTCAGAGTCGGGCAAACCGTTAAGCGTGGCGATATGATTGCCAAAGTAGGTAGCACCGGTAGATCAACAGGGCCACACCTTCATTACGAAGTGATCAAAGCAGGCAGACACATCAATCCTGCCAATATGTTTCCCAAAGTTCGCTAAGTTATTGCTGACTGATCACACCGATATTAAGACCTTATTTGGGCTTTATAAAGCCTGAGTTCAATACCCCTTAAGGGCCTTCAAAAACCTTTTCCGAGGGAAAGAAAAACCCCCTGAGAACAACTTGTTTTCAGGGGGCTTCGATGCTGTTAGCAATCTTAATCAAAGCCAATCTCTCAAGAGGTTTAATTTGCCAAACGAGCCTCAAGAGATTTCTTGGTTTCTACCAACTCTTTGGGGAGATGGTATGAAAGCTGATCAAATAATTGATCATGTAGCTTCATTTCTTCCTGCCAAGCGGCTCTATCAATTGAAGTCACTTGATTAAATTGAGCTTCACTGAAATTCAAGCCAGCCCAATTGATGTCTTTATGCGTCGGCGTTGTACCAAAAATGTTTTCCTGACCCGATGCTTTACCTTCAATACGCTCAAGCATCCAAGCCAACACTCGCATGTTCTCACCGTAACCAGGCCAAACAAATTTACCGTTTTCATCTTTACGGAACCAGTTCACGCAGTAGATGCTTGGCAATTTGGTGCCTTCAGCTTCAAGTTTTTTACCCATATCCAACCAATGCTGGAAATAGTCACTCATGTTGTAACCAGCAAACGGCAACATTGCAAATGGGTCACGACGTACAACACCTTGCTGACCCGCAGCAGCGGCAGTCGTTTCTGAGCCCATGGTCGAAGCCATATACACACCCTCAACCCAATTGCGCGCCTCTGTCACCAAAGGAACGGTGGTTGAACGACGGCCACCAAAGATAAATGCATCAATTGCGACACCGTCCGGATTGTTCCACTCAGGATCAATCACTGGGTTATTTGTAGCTGCCACTGTAAAACGCGCATTTGGATGAGATGCTTTGCGACCAGCGGCGCCGTCAGCTGGGGTCCAATCTTTACCCTGCCAATCAATGAGGTGATCTGGCGCTTTTTCAGTCATTCCCTCCCACCAAACATCACCGTCATCAGTCAAAGCAACGTTCGTAAAAATAACGTTCTCATTTAACGAAGACATACAGTTGGCGTTTGTTAATGTATTAGTTCCTGGAGCCACGCCAAAGTAACCTGCCTCAGGGTTAATCGCGAACAATCTGGTTTTACCTGTCACAGGATCTTTACGAGGCTTAATCCATGCAATGTCATCACCAATGGTTGTCACTTTCCAACCTTGGAAACCTTGCGGTGGAATCAACATTGCAAAATTGGTTTTTCCACAAGCTGATGGGAAAGCTGCCGCCACATGATATTTTTTGCCTTCTGGCGATGTCACGCCCAAAATCAACATGTGTTCTGCTAACCAGTTTTGATCGCGACCCATGGTTGAGGCGATACGCAATGCAAAGCACTTCTTACCAAGTAGCGCATTACCACCGTAACCCGAACCAAATGACCAAATTTCTCTTGTTTCTGGATAATGAACGATGTATTTGGTGCTATTACAAGGCCATGCCACATCCTTTTCGCCTGCTTGCAATGGCTTACCGACTGTATGAACGCATGGCACAAACTCGCCACTGGCACCCAAGACATCAAATACACCTTTGCCCATGCGCGTCATGATGCGCATATTAATCGCAACATAAGGACTGTCTGAAAGCTCAACACCAATATGAGCAATTGGCGAGCCAAGCGGGCCCATTGAAAATGGCACCACATACATTGTTCGACCCTTCATGCAACCAGTAAATAGTGGTTGAAGGGTGTTGCGCATTTCAGTTGGGTCCATCCAATTATTGGTAGGGCCTGCATCTTCTTTATTTTTCGAGCAAATATAGGTTCTGTCTTCGACGCGGGCCACATCGCTTGGATCTGAGCATGCCAAATAAGAATTTTTTCTTTTTGCTGGATTGAGTTTCTTTAAAGTTCCAGCCGCGACCATTCCGGCACACAATCGGTCGTATTCTTCCTCGGAACCATCGCACCAGTAAATGCTGTCTGGTTGCGTCAAGGCCGCTATTTCTGCGACCCAATCAATTAACTTTTGATGTTTAACATAAGATGGCACATTAAGGGTGGCCACGCCCTTCATTGTTGGTTGATTCATAGTTAAGTTAGTTAATTTGGAATAGCGTAAGGATACCACTTTGGAGGTCTTTTAGCCTTACAAAACACCAAAACTGACAGGCTCTTGGTTAGGCAAAAATCCCATGTTTAACTGCTTGTAATGCATCACTTTTTCCTTGCTCATAGGCCGTTGGCATTAATTCATGATGGGCATAATCCCAGCTAGAAATCATGATTTTTTGCCTAGGCTGAACATAAGTTAAGGTCAAGCCTGGTAGATTTTGTTCAAAGTAATCAGGGTACGGATAACGCCTGGTTAAAAGAATCAATCCCTTTTGAGGCGGCTGCCCCACTTTTGCCGGAGTCAAGCCATCAATGGGGACGTTATCCACCAAACCGCCATCCAATACAACCCTACCTCCGCGATACATCACAGGTGTTAGCGGAGGACTGCAGGAGGATTGCAAAATTAACTCAATCAACTCCTCTTTATTTTTACAGTTTTGGGCAGCAACAAACCATCGAGAAAAGCCAAGTCGCCGACCAAACTGAGGATGTAGGCTTTTTTTAAGATATTTTTCTAGTTTGTAGGCCAACAAACCCAAGCCTACAGAAATCTTAGGGCTTAAATGTTGAGGGGTTGTGGCCAAACCAATCAGAATTTCTGGGCCAGATTGAATGGCCTCAAATCGATTGCCCAAGATATTTTCTAATGCGGCTTTATAAAGTGCATAGTGTGGGAAAATTGGTTTGTCTGTAAAGATATTTTGCCAATTCACATTGCTTTTTATGTCTTTGAGGGCATTGGCATAGTAATTAAGGCCCCATTGAGCCCCCTCATGACCCGGTCTTGCTGAAAATAGGCAAGCGGTTGCCGCCCCCGCACTGACGGTAATAAATTTTTTTGGTTTTTGCGGAATTAGCTCGTTCAACTGATTCCAAAAACCGGCCTGCCACCAGCAACGATTACCTCCTCCCGCCAAAACCACTTGATCAAATTGAATCGGCACCGGCTTACTTTCCAATACAAAAAGTGCTGAAAATTTTTCCCAATAAATCGTCTGGCAAAAATTGGCCCGTAATGGATGAAAGGGCGTCTTGCGCCAAGCGCATTTCTTCAGCGGCCAGCTCAATAGATGAAGATTCAGACTTCAAAAGGTTCAGCGCATTTTGAATACAAGATTCAGATTGCAAAAGAGCTTCTATATGTCTTTTTCTTGCGAAAATGCCACCCTCAGCTTCGGGTTGCCAACCGGCCACATTCAGCAACTCTTTTTTCAAAGCATCAAGCCCAAGCCCTGTTTTAGCTGAAACGTAAAATTGCTTTGCATCATTTTGATGTTTCCCTTGTGCGCAATCAATTTTGTTCCAAACCATGCGAATTGGTACTCGATGTGCAGCTTTCGTTTCAATCTGAGTGATGAGCTCTTGATCTGCTGGCGAAATGGCATTGCCTCTACTGGCATCCAATAAATGCAAAATTAAATCTGCTTGAGCAATAGAGCTCCAGGTGCGCTCAATGCCGATTTGCTCAACCTTGTCGGAAGAATCTCTGAGACCTGCAGTGTCGACAATGTGTAAAGGAATGCCATCAACCTGAATCGTTTCCTTGAGCCTGTCTCTAGTGGTTCCTGCGACATCGGTAACAATTGCGATTTCATCGCCAGCCAGAGCATTCATTAAGGAGCTCTTACCCACATTCGGCTGGCCAACCAAAACTACGGTTAAACCATCTCGAATAATTGCACCCTGTTGGGTTGCTTTCTTGACCTCTTGAATACTCAATAATATTTTTTCTAAGCGTTGCAACACATCATATTGTTCGATGAAATCAATTTCTTCTTCTGGAAAATCCAAGGTGGCTTCTGTAAGCGCTCTTAATTCAATCAGCGCATTTAAAAAAACTTCGATTTTTTTTGAAAATTCACCCTTTAAAGATTTTGCTGCGCCTTTGGCTGCGAGGGCGCTGCTGGCATCAATTAAATCTGCCACAGCCTCTGCTTGCGCCAAATCCATTTTTCCATTCAAGAAAGCACGCTCAGTAAATTCACCAGGCTTTGCCAAACGAAGCCCAAAAGGCTTACCAATGCTCAAACAATGGTCCATCAGCAAATTCAAAGCAGCAACGCTGCCATGACATTGAAGCTCTAAAACGTCCTCACCTGTATAAGAGTGAGGATTTGGAAAATAGATTGCAAGACCCTCATCAATTAATTCTCCCCTTCCATCTTTAAATGAAAGAAGCGTTGCATGACGAGGAATCAGATCTTGAAAACAAAGGGCCTTGCTAATTTGCAAGACCCCATTGCCCGATAATCGGAGAATACCAACGCTTGCGCGGCCACTCGCTGTTGCTAAAGCAATGATTGGCTCGCGTTCATGAAACATTTTTAAGTCGCTTTTTTGGCACCGCCAAATAGCTTATTAATTTGCCACTGTTGCGCAATAGACAGAATGTTATTAACAACCCAATACAAAACCAAACCGGCCGGGAAGAAAAAGAACATGACTGAAAAAGCAATCGGCATGAACATCATCAATTTAGCTTGTAATGGGTCTGGCGGTGTTGGGTTAAGTTTTGTTTGAACAAACATCGACACTGCCATGATGATTGGCAAAATAAAGTATGGGTCCGGCTTTGCCAAATCTTGAATCCAGCCCAACCAAGGCGCGGCTCTCATTTCTACAGAAGCCAATAAAACCCAATACAAGGCAATGAAAACTGGAATTTGAATAAGCACAGGGAAACATCCGCCTAAAGGATTAATTTTCTCTTTGCGATACATTTCCATCATTTCTTTATTTAATTTTTGTGGCTCACCTTTATAGCGCTCTTTTAATTCCATTAAACGTGGCTGAACCACCTTCATGCGAGCCATTGATTTGTAGCTTGCGGCAGACAATGGGAAAAAAGCCAACTTAATTAATACGGTCAACAAAATAATTGACCAGCCCCAGTTATTCACAATGCTGTGAATTTTTTCTAACAACCAAAAAATTGGTTTAGCCAAAATAGTCAACCAACCATAGTCTTTAACCAACTCTAAACCTGGGGCAATTTTTTCTAAAACCTTCTCTTCTTGTGGACCCACAAAAAGTTTCAAAGTTTCAGACTTTTCCTGTCCTCCATTGATGACATCAAGCTTTGTTTGAACACCAATTCGATATTGATTATTGTCCAATTTGCCAACATAAAGATCTCTCTGAAAGTTGGTGGTAGGAATCCAGGCAGACGCAAAATAATGCTGAACCATGGCCACCCATGCTGGAGTGCCTTGCGTTTGGGCTCCTGGAAGCTTTGCTTTATTTTTTTCAATTTCAGCAAAGTCAATCTTTTGAAATTTATCGGCATCTGTATAGAGCGCTGGACCAGTAAATGTACTGTAGAACATGCTTTCTTCTAACTTGCCATTGTCACGCACAATTTCTGCGTAAAGGGTAATATCAGACGCAGATGCACTGATATTTTTTACTGTGTGTTTTACATCAACAACATATGATCCATTGTTCAATGTAAACACTTTCTCTAAACGCACCCCATTTTTTTCCGCTGTTAGTACAACTGAGTTATTGCTGGCGCTCTTGTTGGCAGAAAAAATTTGTGTGTGATTCGGAAGCTCTGCGCCGCTTGCCGAAACCAGGCCTGTGCGAGCAAAATATTGGCGATTTTTGCTTCTGTCAAAAATCAAAACCCCTGACTTATCTTCTTCAAAATGTTTCAACATCTTGGCTTTGCTAACGACACCGCCCAAGGTATCAATTTCTAACTCAAGCAAATCATTTTTGAGAACCATCAGTTCGCCTGTTTTTGTTGGGGCAGACAACACTGGTGTGCCACTCGTTGCAACGGCTTTGGGCAAATCTTTAGATGTGTTTGGCTGTCCACTTGCAACGGGCTGCTGAGCTTCTTTCGCTGGCTTAGAGAAAAAAGGTGTCTGTCCAGTATGCGTTTGCCACGCATCAAACAATAAGATTCCGGAAATTGTAAAAATTGCCCAAAGTAAAGTTTTTCTGATGTCCATTGGTTTTTTCTGTAATTAATTACTTAATCAAGGATTGTAGTCTGTGAATGTTAATTTTTAGACTTCTTATCGGGAACCGGGTCAATGCCTCCCTTTGCCCAAGGGTTACATCTAAAAATTCTATAGATTGCTAGGATGCTACCTTTAATGGCTCCATGTTTATCTAGGGCCTCGATGGCATAACTAGAACATGTTGGGTGAAAGCGACATTGTGACCCCCAAAATGGACTCAATAGAATTTGATATGCCCGAATGATGGCTTGCAAAAGCCGCGCAATCATTTTTTGGCTCCGAGAGAAAACAGCTGATTTTTAATTTCTTGACGCTCACGCTCTCGCAGCTTTCCTGATAGCCCCTCGCCAACTTTCTTTCTCAATCGAAGTACAAGTAAACGTCCGTTCGCGCCAGAAAGCCCCTGACGATAAGCCTCCCTCATTAAGCGCTTAATTCGATTTCTATCAACAGCGCGCTTAGCTAATTTTTTGGGCACAGTTAATGCATAGCCCGCCAAGCCTTCTTTAGCTTGATAGTGGGCAGCAATGTGTTTTGTTTGGCTGGCTTTTTGATTTAAAACCGATCGAATTAAATCTGGATCGGAAAGCGAAAGGGAGCGAGGCAATTGATTGCTCGCTCTATTCTTATCTTTTACTTGCCGTTGATTAAACGGCGAGGCGTTTACGTCCCTTGGCACGGCGCGCATTCAAAACATGGCGACCACCTTTTGTTTTCATGCGAACACGAAAACCGTGGGTGCGTTTACGACGGGTTACGGATGGTTGGTATGTACGTTTCATAATTATTTCCTAGCGAACCTTAGATTCTCTCTTTTTTATGGCCCTTCGTCAATAGATATTTACCAATTTTATTTTTATTCACAAATTTATCTTCTTGTTTTTAATAGAATTTTCAATTTATCAACAAGTTATCCACAGCTTATCCACCGACTTATCCTTTGTGGATAACTTTTCTGAACCTCTACAATGGCTTCGTGAATACAAATACATTGTCAAATTCTTCGTTAAAAACACATTCTGACCTTGAATCGTTTTGGGCGTTTGTAGCAGATTCTTTTGCTAAAGAGCTTTCTCAACAGCAATTCAAGACTTGGATCAAGCCTCTTTACCCTCTCAATTTTGACGAGGTCAGCGGCACTTTATCCCTAGCAGCACCAAATCGCTTTAAATTAGATTGGGCAAAAAATCAATTTCATCATCGTTTTGTAGAGTTGGCCCTAGAGTTCTTTGGTCGTACTGTTGGGGTTGATTGGGTTTTAGACCCAAAAATCAAATTGCTTAATACCGATGATGGCCAGTCCGAGTTTATCAACGAGGATCAAGTTAATAGCGCCCCAAGTCCAGCCATTTTGACTGGTTCGGGTGATGAAACAAACGACCTTCCAAGCATTGGCATTGATGGGCGCTCAAGGCTTAATCCTAATTTAACCTTTGATAGTTTCGTCACTGGAAAGGCAAATCAACTTGCCCGAGCAGCCGCTATTCAAGTGGCAAATAACCCTGGCTCCTCTTACAACCCCATGTATTTATATGGGGGCGTTGGTCTTGGCAAAACCCACTTGATTCATGCCATTGGCAACCATCTATTACAAGAAAAGCCAAAGGCAAAAATTCGTTACATTCACGCAGAACAGTATGTATCCGATGTTGTAAAAGCTTATCAACAAAAGTCTTTTGATAAATTTAAGCAGTATTACCACTCTCTAGACTTGTTGCTAATAGACGACATTCAGTTTTTTGCTGGCAAACCAAGATCACAAGAAGAGTTTTTCTATGCGTTTGAAGCTTTAACTGCCAACAAGTCTCAGGTCATCATGACCAGCGACACATATCCGAAGGAAATTTCTGGGATTGACGATCGCTTAATTTCTCGATTTGACTCTGGCTTAACTGTGGCTATTGAGCCTCCCGAGCTAGAAATGCGAGTTGCCATTCTGATGAAAAAGGCATTGGCAGAGGGTCTGCCTTTAACGGAAGATGTGGCTTTTTTTGTCGCTAAACACCTTAGATCAAACGTGAGAGAACTTGAGGGAGCTCTTAGAAAAATTTTGGCCTACGTTCGTTTTCATGGCAAAGAAATTACCATTGAGGTAGCCAGAGAAGCCCTTAAAGACTTGCTCTCAGTACAAAACAGGCAAATTTCTGTTGAAAATATTCAGAAAACAGTTGCCGACTTTTACAACATTAAGGTCGCTGACATGTATTCGAAAAAACGACCTGCTAATATAGCTAGGCCAAGACAAATTGCGATGTATATTGCTAAAGAATTAACACAAAAAAGTTTGCCTGAAATTGGTGAACTTTTCGGTGGTCGTGATCACACGACAGTTTTGCATGCTGTAAGAAAAGTAACGGAAGAACGGTCTAGAGACAACCAACTAAATCATGAAATTCATGTTTTAGAACAGTCACTAAAAAACTAGTTTTTGCCTGTGGAAATGTATGTGGATAAGGTCTGTATAAGTATGGTATTAACTATGTGAATTGTTTGTTGATGATTTGTGGATAACAACATCGACCATGTCAAAATACAAAAGTTATTCAATCTTATTCAGTGCTTATCCAAAAGATATTCACAGGGTTTTAAAGAGGGTAAAATACTGATTAATAAATGTTTTTTTAGTTATCCACAGAATTTTGGCGCCTTATTAACTACTACTATTGATATATATACACATATAAATAAATACAGGAAGAAGAACCATGGAACTGGTCAGCACAACACGGGACAAATTACTTAAACCGCTACAACTTGTCAGTGGTATTGTTGAGCGTCGACACACACTACCGATCTTGGCAAATCTTTTGTTCAAGAAAAACGGAAATGCTGTTTCTTTGATTTCAACAGACATTGAAATTCAGATTACAACGCACGCTGATTTTGGAGTTGGTTCAGAAAACTTAAGTACCACAGTTGGTGCAAGAAAACTGGTTGATATTTTGCGTGCACTTCCAGAAGGACCGATGAGTCTATCTTTAAAAGATAGCAAGATGGTTGTTCAAAGTGGTAAGAGTAAATTTACATTGCAAACTTTAGCTGCAAACGAATTCCCAATCATGTCTGAATCGAATGATGTTTCAGCAAGCTGGGAGATGCCTCAAAAAGCGCTGAAGCAATTAATCAGTCAGGTTCATTTTGCAATGGCCCAACAAGATATTCGTTATTACTTGAACGGCATGTTGTTTGTTCTTGAGGGACAAAGAATTATTGCTGTTGCCACTGACGGGCACCGTCTAGCTTATAGCCACATGGATTTAGATAAGTCACCTTCAGGCAATGGCCAAAAACAAGAAGTCATCATTCCTAGAAAAACAATCCTAGAGTTACAACATTTATTGGATGACTCAGAAGATCCAGTGGTTATTTCTTTGGCAAGTAATCAAGTTAAATTCAATTTTGGTGATGTGGAGCTTCTATCCAAATTGGTCGAAGGAAAGTTTCCAGACTTTCAACGCGTTATTCCAAAGGGTCAGAACAATAAACTAATTGTTAGTAGAGAGGCATTGCAAGCTTCATTACAAAGAGCCGCCATTTTGACCACAGATAAGTTCAAAGGGGTGCGCTGTATTCTTTCTGAGAACTGCCTAACGATTCAGTCAACGAACGCCGAGCAAGAAGAAGCACAGGAAGATATTGAAACTCAATACGATGGTGAAAAGATTGACATTGGTTTTAACGTCTCCTACTTGTTGGATGTTTTGGCTAATCTAAAAAATGAATCAATTCAAATTAGTTTGGGTGATTCAAACAGTAGTGCAGTGATTACCATCCCAGAGCAAGAAGGCTTTAAATACGTAGTTATGCCAATGCGCATCTAATAGATTGACTAGAAAAGAATATCAATGACAGCTGAAGTAAAAGCACAAGAGCAACAATACGGCGCATCATCAATTCAAATCCTTGAAGGTCTTGAGGCAGTTCGTAAAAGACCAGGTATGTACATCGGAGATACCTCTGATGGTACAGGTTTACATCATTTGGTATTTGAAGTTTTAGATAACTCAATTGATGAAGCTTTAGCAGGCCATTGCTCTGAAATTACAGTAACAATTCACACGGATAATTCAATTTCTATTATTGATAATGGTCGTGGTGTTCCAACCGGAATTAAATACGACGACAAACACGATCCGAAAAGAAGTGCTGCTGAAATTGTTATGACTGAACTTCATGCTGGTGGTAAGTTTGACCAAAACAGCTATAAGGTTTCAGGCGGTCTTCACGGCGTTGGTGTAAGTTGTGTAAATGCTCTTTCAAAGTGGTTGCGCCTAACTGTTAAGCGTGACGGTAAAGTCCACTTCATGGAATTTGCTCGTGGTGTTGCACAAAATCGTGAGCTCGTTGAAGAAGCTGGTGAAATGACTTCACCCATCAAAGTGATTGGTGAAACAGATAAACGTGGCACTGAAGTTCACTTCTTAGCGGATACAGAAATTTTTGGTAACGTCGAATACCACTATGAAATTCTTTCCAAAAGAATTAGAGAGCTCTCTTTTTTAAATAATGGCGTACACATCCGTTTAATTGATCAGCGCTCAGGTAAAGAAGAAAACTTTGCCTTTTCTGGCGGTGTTAAAGGATTCGTTGATTACATCAACAAAAGTAAAACTGTTTTACATCCAAACATATTCTATGCAGAAGGCGAAAGACCGTCAGACCTAGGCGGAACCATTACGGCTGAAGTTGCAATGCAATGGAACGATGGATTTAACGAGCAGGTACTTTGTTTTACAAACAATATTCCACAACGTGATGGTGGCACACACTTAACTGGTTTGCGTGCTGCGATGACTCGCGTGATTAATAAATATATTGATGAAGAAGAGTTAGCAAAGAAAGCCAAAGTAGAAATCACGGGTGACGATATGCGTGAGGGCTTGACTTGCGTATTGTCCGTGAAGGTTCCGGAACCTAAATTTTCTAGTCAAACAAAAGACAAGTTAGTTTCTAGTGAGGTGCGCGGCCCGGTTGAGGAAATTGTTAGCACCTTATTGACTGACTATCTACAGGAAAATCCGCAAGACGCAAAGATTATTTGCGCAAAGATTATTGAAGCGGCGCGCGCCAGAGAGGCTGCACGTAAAGCGCGAGACATGACTCGTCGAAAGGGGCTTTTGGATGGCCTTGGTCTGCCAGGCAAGCTAGCAGACTGTCAAGAAAAAGACCCCGCAAACTCAGAACTCTTTATTGTCGAGGGCGACTCCGCGGGTGGATCGGCCAAGCAGGGTCGAGACAGGAAGTTTCAGGCTATTTTGCCGTTAAAGGGAAAAATCCTGAACGTTGAAAAAGCACGTTTTGACAAAATGTTAAGTAGCCAAGAGGTGGTTACCCTAATCACAGCGCTTGGAACGGGTATTGGTAAAGAAGAGTACAACGCTGATAAGTTGCGCTACCACCGCATCATTATCATGACCGACGCGGACGTTGACGGAAGCCATATCAGAACGCTACTTCTTACTTTCTTCTATCGTCAAATGCCTGAATTGGTTGAGCGCGGACACATTTACATTGCCCAACCGCCGCTATATAAAGTTAAGCAAGGCAAGAACGAGCAATACATTAAAGATGATGTTGCATTAAATGCTTATTTGCTCAATCTAGCCCTTGAAAATGCAAGCATTGTTTTGGCCGATGGTAGCGTTATCAATAATGAAAAATTAAGTAGCTTATCTGCTGACTACCAGACGATTCAGAACATTGTTGATCGCTTATCTAGAACAATGGATGAAGGTGCATTGCGCGCCATTGCAAATGGTGTGCAATTAAATCTTGATACCGAGGCCGGGGCCAATCAGGCGGCTCAAGAACTTAATCAATACTTTTTATCGCTCAACGATCGGGCTGCCAAACCTCAAATTATTGTGCAAAAGGATGAGAGAACTGAGCGTTATCGGTTAATGCTTTCGAGACGTGTTCACGGCAACACCAAGTTATCAATTATTGATTCTGATTTTGTACATGGTGCGGATTACGAGGCGCTAGCAAGAGCATCTGCGGCGCTGACCAATGTTTTGGGTGACGGAGCAACCGTTAAGCGTGGCGATCCAGACAAGACAATTAAAGAGGCGAGCGTTAAGGATTTCCGCGAGGCCATGGAGTGGCTTCTTGCTGAAGCCGAGCGAGGCGTAAGCCGTCAGCGCTACAAGGGTCTTGGTGAGATGAACCCAGAACAGCTTTGGGAAACAACCATGGATACCAATACTAGAACGTTGTTACGTGTACAGATTGAAGACGCCATTGCTGCTGATCAAGTATTTACAACCTTGATGGGTGATGAGGTTGAGCCGCGCAGAGCCTTTATTGAAACAAATGCACTAATTGCTAGAAATATCGATGTCTAAAAAAATAAAGTTGGATGAGTTAATCAAAGTTAAACAGTCCGATATTCATGGTAAAGGTGTTTTTGCAGTGGCTTCAATACCTAAGGGTACAAAAATCATTGAGTACACCGGCGAGAGAATTTCTTGGAAAGAAGCTGTTAAGCGTCATCCACATGATCCCGCTCAACCTAATCACACCTTCTATTTTGGCCTTGAAGATGGTTCAACCATTGACGCTAAGTATGGCGGTAATGCTGCCATGTGGATTAACCACTCATGTAAACCCAATTGCGAAGCCCTCGAAGAAGATTTTGGTAAAACCACTAGAGTTTTTCTATATGCAAAAAAGAACATTAAACCAGGTGAAGAATTGTTCTATGACTATGGGTTGGTGATTGAGGGAAAAGTAAGCAAAAAGTTGAAAAAAGACTACGAATGTCGTTGTGGCAACAAAAATTGTCGCGGCACAATGTTGGCTAATTAACCGTATTCCATGTTGTTTATTTCTATTCAAGAACTTGAGGCAGCCATTAATTATTGGCGCGAATCTTCCCCATCGGTTGGCGAGGCTTTACAGCTTTGCCCCCAAGCAGCCTCCCTTGCAAAGCCTTATGCTTTGATGATCATGCAATCCTCACAGCGCATTCCTGTTGATTCTCTAAGTGAAAGTGCCCAGGTCGCATGGCATGAATATTTAAAAAGGCAAAATTAATCTAATGACAACGGCGAGCTCTTCAACAGAAAAAGTGTATGACTACATTATTGTTGGGGCTGGTAGTGCTGGCTGCGTGTTGGCTAACCGATTGTCTGCTAACCCGAACAACAAAGTATTGTTAATTGATGCTGGCGGTAAAGATAATTACCTGTGGATACATATCCCCGTTGGATATTTGTATTGCATCAATAATCCCAAAACAGATTGGTTGTTTAAAACCAAACAACAAGCGGGCCTAAATAAAAGAAGTCTGATTTATCCAAGAGGAAAAGTTCTGGGTGGCTCATCCTCAATCAATGGAATGATTTATATGCGCGGGCAAGCTCAAGACTATGATGCCTGGGCTGCGCAAACGGGAGATTCTTCTTGGTCTTGGGATTCCGTGCTTAAGTATTTCAAGAAGATGGAGGACTACCATTCTGGGCCTTCAGAGTTTCATGCCGTAGGGGGCGAGTGGCGCGTTGATCGCCAGCGCTTAAAGTGGAAGGTGCTAGATGTATTTAGAGCTGCTGCTGAGCAGACGGGCATCCCCCCTGTTGATGACTTTAATAAGGGCGATAATTTTGGCTCTTCTTATTTTGATGTTTCACAAAAAAATGGCTGGCGACTTAATGCATCACAAGCCTTTCTTAAGCCTATTTTGGGCCGAAAAAACTTAACTATTGTTACGCGCGCAAGCGTAGATAAGCTTATTTTCAAGGGCGATCGATGCGTTGGCGTTTCTTTTTTACATCAGGGCGCGTATCAGACTGCAACAGTTAAGGGCGAAGTCATTCTTAGTGCTGGATCAATTGGTTCAGTGCAAATCTTAGAAAGGTCTGGCGTTGGCAATAAGGCAAGACTAGAGACTTTGGGGGTTGCTGTTGTTAAAAATCTTCCTGGAGTTGGTGAGAATTTGCAGGACCATTTGCAAATCAGAATGGTTTATGAAATCAGTGGCCTTAAAACACTCAATAAACTTGCATCTCATTGGTGGGGAAAGTTGTCCATAGGAATTCAGTATTTATTGACGCGCAGTGGCCCAATGTCAATGGCACCATCTCAGTTGGGCGCGTTTGCAAAATCATCCCCGGATCAGTCGCGTGCCAATATTCAGTACCACGTACAACCACTTTCTTTAGATAAGTTTGGTGATCCGCTTCATACGTTTAATGCATTTACAGCAAGCGTATGCAATTTAAGGCCCAGCTCTAGAGGCTCTGTGCACATTGATTCTGTAGATGTTCATGCGCCACCTGTCATAGACCCCAATTATTTGAGCACCGATGAGGATAAAAAAGTTGCAATAGATTCCGTTCGGTTGACGCGTTCAATTGTGAATCAGGCTGCATTCAAAGAATATCGGGCGAATGAATATCGTCCTGGGATAAGCGCTCAAACCAATGAAGATTTATTAAAAGCAATTGGAGATATTGGAACAACCATTTTTCATCCCGTGGGCACTTGTAAGATGGGTTTGCCTGAAGATCCTATGGCTGTGGTTGATTCAAGGTTAAAAGTTATAGGGCTCCAGGGTTTGCGCATTGCAGATGCAAGTGTGATGCCTACTATTACTTCAGGAAACACTGCGGCGCCTACCATGATGATTGCAGAAAAATTAGCGGACTTATTATTGAGCAAAGACTCTAATGGAAATTGATTTATTTCATTGGACAACTTTGCTGTTGTTATTGGCTGCATTCGGAGCTGGCTTTGTTGATTCGGTCGCAGGCGGTGGCGGACTGATTCAAGTCCCTGCTCTATTCGCTTTGTATCCGAATGCAAATCCAGCCACATTGCTGGGAACCAACAAGCTGGCATCCATTGGTGGAACATTAATTGCTGCTAAAAGATACTTAAATTCTGTTAAATTACCCCATTTTATTCTAACGCCAGCCATCTTGTCAGCGTTCGCCGGGTCTTTCATGGGTGCTTCGGTTGTTAAAAATATGTCAACAGACGTATTTCGCGTGCTTTTACCAGCGATTTTGATTGGCTTGTTGATTTACACCTTGAAGCAGTCCAGCATGGGCTCTAAGCACCTTCCGGTGGTTACTGGAAAAAAGAAAATATTTCACGCTATTCTATTGGGTGGCGGAATTGGTTTTTATGATGGGTTTTTTGGCCCAGGTACCGGCAGCTTCCTATTGATTGGGTTTATTCGAATTTTTGGTTTTGATTTTCTTCATGCGTCAGCCGCCACCAAGCTTGTCAATGCAACCACAAACTTTGCTGCCATATTGCTATTTGCTTCATTCGGCCACATGTCTTGGGCGCTTGGGTTGGCAATGATGGCGCTTAATATTGTGGGCAGTATTTTTGGGTCTCACTACGCTCTTAGGCATGGCAATGGATTTATACGAAAAATCTTTATTGCTGTTGTATCTGCTTTAATTATCAAAACAATCGTTGATGCCTTGAGGTATTTTCAGCTGATTGCTTAATTAAGATGTTTCACGTGAAACACAAAACAGCTGAAATCATTGAGGCAAATCTTAGGGGGTGATATCATCCCCGCCCTAAACGGGTATTTTCTATGGACTTTTCAATTCAATTCGATGTGATAGTAATTGGTGGTGGTCACGCAGGCTCAGAGGCCGCGCTAGCCTCGGCCAGGATGGGGTGTAAGACCCTTTTGCTAACGCACAGCATAGAAACGCTTGGGGCCATGAGCTGTAATCCGTCTATCGGTGGCATTGGCAAAGGACACCTGGTTAAAGAAATTGATGCCTTAGGCGGTGCGATGGCAGAGGTCACTGATCAAGCTGGCATACAGTTTCGGATATTAAACT
The DNA here is from genome assembly GCA_964449745.1 of uncultured Polynucleobacter sp. Taxonomy (GTDB): domain Bacteria; phylum Pseudomonadota; class Gammaproteobacteria; order Burkholderiales; family Burkholderiaceae; genus Polynucleobacter. The sequence continues at coordinate 42,975 of CAYVBV010000003.1, forward strand.
CTAGTAAGGGGCCTGCAGTGAGGGCCACAAGGGCCCAGGCAGACCGCGCCTTATATAAAACTGCAATGAGGGCTAAGCTTGAAAATCAAGAAAACCTCACCATTTTTCAGGCGGCCGTCGATGATTTAATTGTTTCTGGTGATGAGGTGCTTGGTGCCACAACGCAACTGGGCTTGAGTTTTTATGCCCCCAAGGTGGTCTTAACAGCCGGAACATTCTTAGATGGGAAAATTCACGTTGGCTTAGATAATCATTCGGGTGGTCGAGCTGGAGACCCTGCGGCTATTCGTTTATCTGCCCGGCTAAAAGAACTTAAGTTGCCTCAGGGGCGCTTGAAAACTGGCACCCCTCCCAGAATTGACGGTAGAACCATTAATTTTTCAGTGATGCAAGAGCAGCCGGGTGACTTGGACCCCTTGCCGGTGTTTTCTTATTTGGGCCGCCCAGAGTTTCACCCTAAGCAACTGCCTTGCTGGATTACGCATACCAATCAGAAAACTCATGACATCATTCGAGGCGGTCTAGATCGTTCCCCGATGTATACCGGCGTTATTGAGGGTGTTGGTCCTAGATATTGCCCATCGATTGAAGACAAAATACACCGTTTCTCTGGTAAAGATAGCCACCAAATATTCTTAGAGCCCGAGGGATTAACAACTCACGAGTTTTATCCTAACGGTATTTCAACCAGCCTACCCTTTGATGTGCAATGGGATTTGGTGAGAAGTATTCGAGGGCTTGAGGACGCCATGATTGTTCGCCCAGGCTACGCCATTGAATATGATTACTTTGATCCTAGGGGCCTTAAACCCAGTTTGGAAACCAAGAGTATTAAAGGTTTATTCTTTGCTGGGCAAATTAATGGCACCACAGGATATGAAGAGGCGGCCGCACAAGGGCTTTTGGCTGGGATTAATGCTGCCCTTTCGGCAAAAGAAATGGACGCCTGGTATCCAAAGCGTGATCAGGCTTACTTGGGGGTATTGGTAGATGACTTAATCACCAAGGGCGTACAAGAGCCCTATCGAATGTTTACTAGTCGTGCCGAATACCGCTTGAGCCTTCGAGAAGATAACGCGGATGAGCGTTTGACCGAAATCGGCAGAAAGCTTGGTTTGGTCGATGATCGCCGTTGGGATTTTTTCTGCAAGAAAAAAGAGGCTGTTTCACGTGAAACACAGCGCCTCAAATCAACCTGGGTTAGCCCCAAATTAATGACGCCTGAAGAATCTGAGAAATTGTTGGGCCAGGTCATTACTCATGAATATAGCTTGGCTGATTTGTTGCGTCGACCCGGCATCACCTACGAACATCTAACAAGCTCTTTTGATGGTCGGTGGGGCGCAGAACCTCTTGATCAAGATGTTGTGTTGAGAGACCAAATTGCCGAGCAGGTTGAAATTGCTGTTAAATATCAAGGATATATTGATCGACAAGCTGCAGAAATTGCGAGACATATGCATTATGAGGAGCTCAATTTGCCTGCTGACATTGATTATTCTCAGGTATTGGGACTATCAAAAGAAGTCCAGCAAAAACTTGATTTACATAAACCAAGTACTTTGGGTCAAGCATCACGCGTCTCTGGCGTCACTCCCGCGGCCATTTCTTTGTTATTGATTCATCTGAAAAAGGGTTTAGGGCGACGCCTAACAATCAATTGATGCAAGAAAGTTTGATAAAAATTGATTTGGAAAAAAGACTGCATAGTGGCATTCAGGCCATGGGATTAAACCTTTCGAGCGCACAAGTCAACAGCCTATTGGACTACTTATTAGAGTTTCAGCGTTGGAATAAGACCCATAACTTATCTGCTATTCATGATTTAGAAGAGTCGTTGACACTGCACTTACTTGATTCCTTGGTTATTCTCCCCTATCTAGATGAATTTGCTGAGAAATTTATCTCAAAGGGTCAAGTATTTACTGTCGCTGATTTAGGAACCGGTGGCGGTTTACCGGGCATTCCTCTGGCAATCTGTAGGCCGGGGTGGCAGCTTCATTTGATGGAAGTTGTTCAGAAAAAAACAGTTTTTCTTCAACACATTGCAAATAAGTTGTTGCTGAAAAATGTGACGGTGCATGGTGCCAGAATTGAGGACAGCTCCCCCAAACTGAAAAACGTTATAAGTTGTTGTATTTCAAGAGCTTTTTCTGATTTTGGGAAGTTTTTGAGTTTGTCTGAGCCCATGTTAATGCCTAAGGGCGAGGCTTGGGCCATGAAAGCCAAGCTGCTAGATGAAGATTTGGCAACCATTCCAGATGGGTGGGCAATAAAAAGTAATCACCTCTTAAATGTTCCCAACCTTGATGCCGAAAGGCGCTTATTTGAGTTGGTGCGCGTGAGAGAATTGAACGTTAACGATTAATAAAACAATAAAGATCAATATGGCAAAGATATTTTGTGTGGCCAATCAAAAAGGTGGCGTTGGAAAAACCACCACCACTGTTAATTTGGCGGCTAGCCTAGCTGCGCAAAGCCAACGAGTCTTGGTAGTTGACCTTGATCCTCAAGGTAATGCCAGCATGGGTTCCGGCATAGACAAGATGTCATTAAATCAAAGCGTTTATCACGTATTGATTGGTTTATCAGACGTACAAACCGCTCGGGTTAAATCAGAGACAGGTGGCTATGATGTGTTGCCAGCCAATCGTGAGTTGGCTGGAGCAGAGGTTGAATTGGTTGAAATTGAGCGACGCGAAGAAAGGCTCAAAGATGCATTGGAAAAAGTTGGTGATCAATACGATTTTATTTTGATTGACTGCCCCCCTGCTTTGTCGCTTCTGACCTTGAATGGCTTGTGCGCAGCAAATGGAGTAATTGTTCCGATGCAATGCGAATATTTTGCTCTAGAAGGCCTTTCTGATTTGGTGAACACCATCAAGCAGGTTCATGCAAATTTGAACCCAGACTTGACCATCATAGGCTTATTGAGGGTGATGTTTGACCCGCGAACCACATTGCAGCAACAGGTTTCAGATCAGTTGACGGCTCATTTTGGGGATAAGGTTTTCAACACAATTATTCCGCGTAACGTACGCCTGGCTGAAGCCCCTTCGTACGGTATGCCTGGCATAACGTTTGACAAGAGTTCGCGGGGTGCGCAAGCCTATATGCAATTTGGCGCTGAGATGATTCAGCGTATTAAAACAATGTAATGGAAAAATATGAGTACAAATAAAAAAAAGGGCTTGGGTCGTGGTTTAGAGGCCTTGTTGGGGGCTTCAGAAAAGCCGTCTGGTAACGGGGTTGCAACATTGGCATTAAGTCAACTTCAAGCTGGCAAGTATCAGCCCAGGAAAAACATGGTTGACGCTTCGATTCAGGAGCTATCTGAAAGTATTAAAGAGCAAGGAATCATGCAACCATTATTGGTGCGAGCTGTGGCCAATGGTAAATACGAAATTATTGCTGGAGAGAGGCGTTTTAGAGCCGCTAGCTTGGCTGGCCTAAAAGAGGTTCCTGTTTTAATTAAACAGGCTGATGATCAGACGACTGCAGCCATGGCCTTGATAGAAAATATGCAGCGTGAAGACCTCAACGCCCTTGAGGAAGCCAATGGCTTGGCAAGATTAATTGAAGAGTTTGGTTATACCCATGAAAAAGCGGCTCAAGCTGTGGGCAAATCCAGAAGCGCTGTCACTAACCTATTAAGACTCATTCAGCTCGCAAAGCCAGTTCAGGCGATGTTGCTTAAGGGAGATATTGAAATGGGGCATGCCCGCGCCCTATTGCCCTTAGATGCGGCAGCCCAAGTGAGCTTAGCCCAAAAAATCATGATTTCTGGCTTGTCTGTGCGCGAAACAGAAAAAGCGGTGACCAGTTGGGCTCTAAAGGCTAAAAAGCCCTTAAAAACAAAGACCACCAGTGCCGCCGACCCTGATCTCAAGCGTTTGGAGGGGCTTTTTTCTGATAAGTTCAATCTGGCCGTTGAAATTAAGCCCAAAAAGCGTGGCGGTGAAATAAAAATTAAATTTAGCCAATTAGATGAACTGGACAGCTTTTTCAAGATTTTGGACCTGGAGTAATGTGAATTTTTTATGAATTACATTGACCCCAAGGGTCCTCATTCTGTAAAATCTCGGGGCTTTATGTCTAGAGATGTACAAAAGGCGGAATCTGATAAAAATGCCATTTGGGACAATGAGTTAGACGACTCAAAAGAAGACGTCAAACTTTACAGCAGGGCTGAACTTGAAGAAATCTTAGGTTCTAAGGCTTTGCGGCCCAGCAAGATTTCAGTGAAGCGTTTATTTGTGCTCCAGGCGATTGTGACCGCAGTATCTTGCTTAGCATGGTCAGCAAAGGGTAAGCCGTTTGGCTTAGACTCTTCCGCCATATCCGCTTTGCTTGGTGGTTTGGTTGCAATAGTGCCTGCTGGGCTGTTTGCAATGCGTGCAAAAGTTTTGGCAGGTAAGGCGGCTGTTTCAGGAGCGTCAGTCTTTGCTCTTGTAACAGGGGAGTTGATAAAAATCATTGCAACGATTGCAATGTTTTTTTTGGTGATTGTTTTATATCCACAATTGGATTGGTTACCGCTGTTGTTGACTTATGTACTGGTGCTGAAGTGTTATGTCTTGGCATGGTTTCTTAAGTGAACAGCAGTTTGATAAGGACAGAGGGAAGTAACAATGGCAACTGAAGGCAAGGCATTAACACCTACCGAATACATTGCAGAGCATTTGCAAAACCTAAACACTTTGCACGGCAAGCAAGAGGCTATTGTTGATTTTTCAGTGGTTAACCTAGATACAGTATTTTGGTCATTGATGATGGGCCTGATTGTGGTGGGCTTTTTGTTAATGGCCGCGCGTCGTGCAACTGCTGGCGTTCCAGGTCGTTTTCAAGCTTTGGTAGAAATGTTGGTTGAGTTGGTTGAAGGCCAATCAAAGAGTATTGTTCACGGCGACCGTAGTTTTATTGCGCCTTTAGCTCTTTTCGTTTTCTGTTGGATTATTTTATTGAATACGTTGGACTTGGTTCCTGTTGATTGGGTGCATGGCATCAATGGTTTGTTAGCCAATTTCGGTGACATTCATGTACCCCATCACAAGTTAGTTCCAACAACAGACTTAAATGGCACCTTGGGCCTTTCAATGTCTGTTTTAGTTTTGATGATTTTCTACAGTTTCAAAGCTAAGGGTGTGGGCGGTTTTGTGCACGAGTTGCTCTCTGCACCGTTTGGTGCCAAATGGTACTTGGCGCCGTTTAATTTGGTTTTGAACATCATTGAATTTATTGCTAAAGCCGTTTCTTTGGGTATGCGACTTTTTGGCAACATGTATGCAGGCGAATTGGTTTTCTTGCTGATCGCTCTGTTAGGCGGCATCTGGCATTTTGGTGTCGACTTATCGTTCCTAGGTTTTGTGGGCCACGTGATTGCTGGTTCAGCTTGGGCGATTTTCCATATTTTGGTGATTTTGTTGCAGGCCTTCATTTTTATGATGTTGACCTTGGTTTACATCGGGCAGGCACATAGCCACCACTAATTTTTTTACTAACTGTTTTTTTATTTAGGAGTCAACATGCAAGAATTTCTAGCTC
>CAYVBV010000004.1:0-1838 GCA_964449745.1 uncultured Polynucleobacter sp.
TTGACTTCTTCACCCAAGCGGGCAAAGTCAGCCGACAGAATAGAAGGGGCAATTAGGTATGAATTTGGGGTATTTGTATTAGCCATACTGTGATTCTATCGTGGTCTGGCTTGCAGTAGCGTGTTCTATAGCGGAGAATCTCATCTATGGAACAACATCAATTCACCGTTCAGGTCAAAGTGACCTATTTACCCGACGAGTCAGACGCCGAAAATCGGCAGTTTGCCTTTGCTTACACCATCACCATCAAGAACCTTGGACAGCTTCCTGCCCAATTGATTGCCCGCCACTGGATCATCACCGATGGTGAGAATGAGGTGCAAGAGGTTCGAGGATTGGGAGTGGTCGGTCAGCAGCCGCTTTTAAGACCCGGTGAGCAATTTGAGTACACCAGTTGGGCTACTTTGCCGACCCCCATGGGTACCATGAGGGGTGAGTTCTTCTGCGTGAGTGAAGATGCTCAGTTCTTCCAGACTCCGATTCCTGAATTTGCCTTGGTGATGCCCAGAACCTTGCATTAAAACCAGGCGATATGTTGAGACGCTAATATTTTTATTATTGGCCTATTTATCTTTTCGTCCCATCATCGTCCAAACCACAATGATTACAAATATGACCAGAGCAACGCCGGCTTCTAATGCAAATAACAGCATGGGGTATTCGTCAAATAAATCACTCATGGCTCAGATCCTCAGGGTTCAAAATACACAACAACAACTTCAGCCAATCCAGTTGGTGAAGGGAATGAAGCGATTCACATCATACGTATTTTTAGCCATTTCTGCCTTGCTATTAATTTCCTGTGCCTCCAGCCCAGATTACACCCCCAAATCCTCAGCAAAAGGATCGTCTAGCACTTACTCTTCATCGGTGGCTCGATTAACGAATGCCTCATGGAGTGATTTGCCTGGATGGTATGACGATGACTTGACCGCGGCTTGGCCTGCTTGGAAAAGAAGTTGTGATGGTTTGGCGCGTCGCAACCCGAGTGGTCTTGACTGGAAGTCAGTTTGCACCGCATCCAATCGTGTCAATGCATCCAGCAATCAATCAATACGTGATTATTTTGAAACCCACATGAAAGTCATGGAAATTCGTCATCAGGCTGGCCCATCGGCTGGCAGTGATCGTGGTTTGGTCACGGGTTACTACGAGCCCTATCTCAATGGCTCACGTCAACGTGGTGGGGTGTATCAAACGCCCATCCATCGTTATCCAAGTGAGTGGAAAAAACGTAAACCTAGCAAATTGCCAACGCGTGCCGAGCTTTTATCCAGTGGTCAATTAAAGGGACAAGAAATTCTGTGGGTCGATGATCCTGTGGCGGCTGCCTTTATGCAAGTACAAGGTTCAGGTCGGGTACGCATGAATGACGGCAAAGTGATTCGTTTGGGTTTTGCAGGAACCAATGACCAACCATTTAAATCGTTTGCCAAGTGGTTGCTTGATCGCAAAGAAATCAATGCATCGACTGCGACCATGCAGGGCATTCAGGCATGGGCCAAAAGAAACTCACCTCAACGCGTGCAAGAAATGCTCAATGCCAACCCACGTTACGTATTTTTCAGAGAAATGCCCAGTGTGGCAGACATCACTGTAGGCCCCATTGGTGCTTTGGGGGTGCCATTGACTGCCCAGCGTAGCATCGCGATTGATACTAAAGCCTTGCCTTTGGGAGCGCCGGTATATTTATCAACCACCTATCCCTTGAGTGATAAACCCTTGCGCCGTTTGATGATGGCCCAAGATACGGGCAGTGCCATCGTTGGTGCTGTGAGAGCGGATTTTTACTGGGGTACAGGTGACCAAGCAGGTGAATATGCTGGCAGAATGAAGCA
>CAYVBV010000004.1:1938-5644 GCA_964449745.1 uncultured Polynucleobacter sp.
GGTGCAGATATTGCATCCATGGCCAAACTTCAATTTCAGGATGTGTACACCGGGGATTTCATCACCAAAAATTGGGAAACCATTCGACGTGTGCGCAAGCCCGTCATTGCTGCTGTCGCTGGTTTCGCTTTAGGGGGTGGATGCGAATTGGCGATGATGTGTGACTTCATCATTGCTGCTGACAATGCTAAATTTGGCCAACCAGAAATCAAGCTAGGTATCTTGCCTGGTGCCGGAGGAACGCAACGCTTGCCTAAGGCAGTTTCTAAGGCCAAAGCCATGGACATGTGCTTAACGGGCCGCATGATGGATGCACAAGAAGCGGAGCGGGCTGGTTTGGTGTCTCGCGTGGTGGCGCCAGAGCAGTTGATGGCAGAAACCATGAGTGCAGCCAAGACAATTTCAGAAATGTCATTGCCAATTCTCATGATGGTCAAAGAGAGCATCAATGCTTCTTATGAATCTTCATTGACTGAAGGCATTCGTTTTGAACGTCGTCTATTCCATTCTGCATTTGCCACCGAAGATCAAAAAGAAGGCATGGCTGCTTTTTTAGAAAAGCGACCGGCTCAATTTAAAAACAAATAATCATTGATTTTGAGTCATGACTGCAGTTTTACTCAATCAGACAATGCTCGCAAAGTGATGGTGATGCCTTAATGGTGATGCATCAATGTTAATGCGCTTAACCCAGTGGGGGCTCCTGTGTCTGGGGGCTTTTTTCTTGACTGCCTGTGCAACGATGGACAGCGGTGAAAAAGAAATTCCACCTGCAGAGAATATAGAAAAATTTTCTAATTTGAACGAAGGTGGGCGCTTACCCAAAGCGTGGCAAATTTGGCGTGTCACACCTCAAAAAAATAAAACCCAATATCACTTAAAGCAATATCAAGGCCGAGTCGTTTTACATGCCAGCGCTGATGTGGCTGCCTCTGGATTGGTATTGCCTCTAAAGCCACGTTCTGCTGATCAATTGATGCTGTCTTGGGAGTGGAAAGCCTTGAATATGATTTCTGAGGCCGATAATCAAGAATCCAGTAAAGATGACGCACCTTTAAGAATTGTGGTGGCTTTTGATGGCGATAAAAGTAAGTTGCCCATCAAAGACCAAATGGTGTTTGAGATGGCAAAAATCATCAGTGGCCATGACATGCCCTACGCCAGTTTGATGTATGTGTGGTCTTCAAAAAGTCCCGTAGAGAGCATCATCCCCAGCCCCAGAACATCTCGCATCAAAATGATTGTGGTTAACAGTGGTGATCAGCAAGTGGGTCAGTGGCAAAAACACCAACGTGATTTGAGTCAAGATTACATGGCTGCTTTTAAGGAAGTGCCAGGTAAGGTGATTGGCTTGGGTTTGTTGACTGACACAGACAATACCAAGACTCAGGCAAATGCGATTTATGGTGATATTGAACTCAAGAAAGCCAAAGCCGCTCCTAAAAAAGTCAGTAAGCCCATTCAGTAGCGATCACGATTATGAGCTGAAGCGCTCATCAATATTTAAGCGGTAGCTCTTAAGAATTTCTCTACCAGCTTAACCCAATAAGTGCTGCCCAAAGGCAAGAGTTTGTCATTGAAGTCATAACAAGGGTTGTGTAGTTGGCAAGGACCTAAGCCATGACCTTGTATGCGATGGTCACCATCACCATTGCCAATGAACACATAACAACCTGGTTTGGCTTGCAGCATATAAGCAAAGTCTTCAGCTCCCATGGTTGGATCAACGCGTGGATTGACTTTGTCTTCTCCAACCAATTCCTTCATCACTGAAATTGCAAAGTCAGTTTCTTTGGGGTGATTGATGGTGGGTGGATAGTTTCTTAAAAATTCAACTTCTGCTTCGCAATCAAATGCCTTGGCAACAGAATTGGCAATTTCATGAAGACGTTTTTCAATTAAATCCAAAACTTCATTGGTGAAGGTTCTGACCGTGCCACCAATCCAAGCGCTGTCAGGAATGATGTTGCTGGCATCTCCCGCATGAAACTGGGTAATGGATAAAACCGCGGCATCGACAGGTCGTTTGTTGCGTGTGATGATGGCTTGCAGTGCACCAATCATTTGACTGGCCGCATAGACTGGATCGGCACTGTTGTGAGGCAGGGCGGCATGTCCCCCTTTGCCTTTGACGGTGATTGTGAATTCATTGCTGGAAGCCATCATGGGTCCTGGCGTCACCGCAAACTCACCCATTGGAATGCCTGGCCAGTTGTGCATGCCAAATACTGCATCGCAAGGGAATAAATCAAATAAGCCATCACGAATCATTTCGCGAGCGCCACCGCCACCCTCTTCAGCTGGTTGAAAGATTAAATAAACAGTACCCTTGAAATTACGGTGTGTGGCCAAGTATTGTGCAGCTCCCAATAGCATCGCCACGTGACCGTCATGACCGCAGGCGTGCATCTTTCCGGTGTGCTGAGATGCATGTGCAAATTGATTGTGCTCTTGAAGGGGAAGGGCATCCATGTCGGCTCGCAAGCCAATCTTGCGACCTTCTCCAAGGCTGCCTGGGATGATGCCCACGACGCCTGTTTTGCCAAGACCACGATGAATCTCAATGCCCCATGATTCAAGTTGTTTGGCAATCACATCAGAAGTGCGTTGCTCCTCAAAGCACAACTCAGGGTGGGCATGGATGTCTCGACGAATTGCCTGAATTACTTCTGCAGATTCTAGAATTTCTGGTAATAATTTCATACGCTTCAATGGTCAGTGACTTAGACTCAATCATAGCTCTAAAGAGTGACCATCGCTAAATCTTGAAGGAGTAACCTAGTTTGGTACAGTGTTTTATGAATTCTCATTTTGAAGTTCCCCTTTGAAGGAATTGGCTTGAATCAAGATAAACCATGGCTCAATAGTTATCCAGTGGGGGTGCCTGAGCAGATTGATATCGGTGGAACTACTTCACTGAATCAGTTATTTGAACAATCATTTCAAAAATTCAGTGATCGCTTGGCTTTTACCTGTATGGGTAAAGGCATGACTTTCAAAGAGTTAGATGAGGCCTCGACTCAATTTGCGGCTTATTTACAAAGTTTGGGTTTGCAAAAGGGTGATCGCATTGCATTGATGATGCCCAATGTATTGCAGTACCCGATTGCTCTTTTAGGCACTTTGAAAGCGGGCTGTGTGGTGGTCAATGTCAATCCCATGTACACCCCCAGAGAGTTGGCGCATCAACTCAAAGACAGTGGTGCGGTCATGTTGGTCATTTTGGAAAATTTTGCTCATGTCTATGAAAAAGTAGCCAATCAAGTATCTGTTCAACATGTCTTGGTCACCAGTGTCGGTGAATTAATGGGCCTGAAAGGAACCTTGATCAACTGGGTTTTAAGATACATTAAAAAAGCAATACCAGCTTGGCATCTTGATGCGTTCGATACATTTCAGCAAGCCCTTGCTAAAGGTCAACAACATGCATTGGCCCCTGTCGAAGTCTTGCAAGATGACATTGCCTTTTTGCAATACACCGGAGGTACGACTGGCGTAGCCAAAGGTGCCGTTCTATTGCACAAAAATATCTTGGCCAATATTGGACAAATTGAAGCGTGGATTCAGCCAAAATTGAAACAACAACCAACGGATCAATTGATCTTTGTGTGTGCATTGCCGATGTATCACATCTTCGCATTGACGGCTTGCTGTTTATTTGGGATTCGCTCAGGTGGTTTGAATATTTTGGTCACCAACCCCAGAG
>CAYVBV010000004.1:5744-7410 GCA_964449745.1 uncultured Polynucleobacter sp.
TGTTTATTTGGGATTCGCTCAGGTGGTTTGAATATTTTGGTCACCAACCCCAGAGACATCCAAGGCTTTGTTCGCTTGCTTTCAAAATTAAAAAAGTTCCATATTTTCCCGGCAGTGAATACTTTATTTAATGCGCTGATGAATCATCCCCAATTTTCAAAAATTGATTTTTCTAATTTATTGGTCACCATTGGCGGCGGTATGGCAGTGCAAAAGTCAGTGGCAGACCGCTGGCAAACTTTGACGGGGAGTCCCATTGCTGAAGGGTATGGATTATCAGAAACATCCCCAGTGGTGTGTTGCAACACCCCGTTGATTGATGGCTTTACTGGGCACATTGGCTTGCCACTGCCAGGAACGGATGTCTTGATTGTGGATGAACATGAAAACTCACTTCCGTTTGGACATGCCGGTGAGATTTGCATCAAAGGCCCTCAGTTGATGTTGGGGTATTGGAATAACTCAAAAGAAACGCAAGAATCCATGACCCATTCTGGTTACTTCAAAACGGGTGACATCGGTCAAATGAGTCCGGATGGTTACGTCAAAATCATTGATCGTAAAAAAGACACGATTGTTGTCTCTGGCTTTAATGTTTATCCCAATGAAGTAGAAGAAGTATTGGCCATGATGCCAAGCGTGGGAGAGTGTGCTGCAATCGGTGTGACTGATGAGCAATCAGGTGAAGCAGTTAAAGTATTCATTGTCAAAAAAGATCAAGCCTTGTCTGAGCAAGAAGTCTTTGACCACTGCAAAGCCCAATTGACCAATTACAAACGCCCTAAATACATTGAGTTTCGTGAAGAGTTGCCCAAGACGGCCGTGGGCAAAATTTTGCGCCGTGAACTGCGAACTTAATCTTTGCTGTAGTTAAGATTCTTTTGGCAGTTGGATGTGCGAAGCCGCTAATCGAATCGCATCAAGACCATAAGGAATCTTCATCAAGTCTTCGGGCAATTTGGGCACAACCCCCAGCAAGGGTGCTGAAATCAAATTTTTCAAGGTGGCAATGTTTTCTTCCAGTAGTTCCATGGAGCCCACTGTGTTAGCAATCCAGCCGGCCAAGCTAAGACCGCGGCTTTCGATGGCTTCAATGGTTAACAATGCATGGTTGATGCAACCCAAGCGCATGCCAACCACCAAAATCACGGGAAGTTGAATGTCTTTTGCAAAGTCAGCGCTATTTGATTGCTCACTAAAGGGCACCTTGAAACCACCCACACCTTCAACCACAACCGCATCGACTTGATTGCTGAGCTTTTTGAATGAATCAATCATGTGTTCATAAGAAAGCTGAACATCTTCCTGTTTGGCCACTAAATGTGGTGCGGCTGCTTGTTTTAATTGATAAGGGCAAATGTCTGAATAATCTGCCTGATGGGGGTAATTCATGGCGCGCGACAAAGCCACCAAGTCTTCGTTTTGCAACACGCCTTCTATGAGATTCATGCCGGCCACAACGGGTTTGAATCCGCCCACCACAGGGTGATGCTCTTTCAAACGATGAATCAAAGCAGCGGCAATCAAAGTCTTGCCAACTTCAGTGTCTGTCCCGGTGACAAAGAAGCCTGCTTTAACCGCCATATCGTTCAAGGTATTGATATCACGCATGTTCAATTTCCTGAAGGGCTTGTATCAATTGCGCAATTTGTTCGGTGGTGTGGCT
>CAYVBV010000004.1:7510-9925 GCA_964449745.1 uncultured Polynucleobacter sp.
ATGAGACGACTTGATTTGAAACTCCTCAAGTGCACCATGACCATGCTGGCCAAGCACTCCAAATCCATGGGCATCATCAAGCAACAATAAAGCATCGTATCGATGTGCCAAATCTAGTAATTCAGTGATTTGAGCCAAATCTCCATCCATACTAAAAACAGCATCAGTCACAATCAGTTTGATGGGCTGAGAAGTATTGACGCTCTCAGCCAATTGTTTTTCAAGCGTCGCCAAATCCTGATGAGGAAATACTTTCACAGCGGCACGATTTTGTTTTTGAGCCAAACGCACCCCATCAATCAAAGAAGCATGATTCAATTCCTCTGAAAAAATCAAAGGCCCTTGATTCATTTGAATCTGATCTTTGTTGGTGGAGATTATTGTCGTCAGAGCAGTGATGGCCGCTAAGTTAGCCATGTAACCGGTGCTAAAGAACAAAGCTTTCACATTAGGTATAAAAGCCGCTTGGGTCTTTGCCAAGGCTTTTTCAAGTTGATCGTGCGCCAAATGGTGACCACTGATCATGTGCGATGCGCCGCTACCCGAACCATACAATTCAAGACCTTGGCCAATGGCTTTGCTTAATTCAGGATGGTTGGCCAAGCCCAAGTAATCATTGCTGCAAAAAGTCAGCATTTCTTGACTGTCAATGACCATCAGTGGACCACTGGGGCTTTCACTGACCTTTAGCTTCCTGCGTAAAGACTGTTGGTCTAAATCATCCAATTGCTCAGAAAAATAATCAAGGTGAGATGACTTCATGGATTTATTGACTCAATGTTTGGTTCAAAGTGTTTTGAATCGCTTTGGATAAAAAGATCAGTTCTTCTTGTGTAATCACATAAGGGGGCATGATGTAGATGGTTGAACCAATAGGTCGAACCAAAACTTCATTTGTAAGAGCCACTGAAAAGAATATTTTGGCAAATTGTGAAGCGGTCATTTGATTTGAAAAATACGCTGGCTTTACATCAAATGCAAAAATCATTCCGGATTGGCGAACATGCTCGACTCTGTCATCACTTTTGGCCCAAGAAAACGCCTCAGCCATTTTTTGAGAAAGAAGAAAATTTTTCGCTAAAACATCATCTTGTTCAAATATTTCTAAAGTGGCCAATGCGGCACGACATGCCAATGGATTGCCAGTATATGAATGTGAGTGCAAAAAGCCTCGACGCACATCATCATGATAGAAAGCGGAATAAATCGCATCGCTAGTCATGACCAAAGACAGAGGTAAGTAGCCACCGCTAATGCCTTTTGATAGCGCCAGAAAATCTGGCCAGATGCCTGCTTGTTCCACAGCAAAAAAAGTTCCGGTTCGTCCACATCCAACGGCAATCTCATCGGCGATCAAATGAACTTGATATTGATCACATAGTTTTCTGGTGCCCTCTAGATAACTTGGGTCATACATGGCCATGCCTGAGGCACATTGCACCAGAGGTTCGACAATCAATGCTGCAATTTTGTAAGACTGTTGACTTAATAACTGTTCTAAATCCTGAAGAGCTGCGTTGATCACATCAGTTTCAGATTGACCCACCAGGACATCTCGGGCATCAGGACTTTTAACAATGTGTGCAGGTTTTGTCAGAGGGCCATACGCATCTTTAAATATAGCCACATCCGTCACGGCCAAGGCACCCATGGTTTCACCGTGATAACTATTTTTTAGGCAAACGAACTCTTGCTTTTCGGTAAGACCTTGGTTTTGCCAAAAATGAAAACTCATTTTTAACGCCACTTCGATGGCCGATGCGCCATCTGAAGCAAAAAATGTGTGACCCAGTTTATGTTGAGTCAATGCACTCAGTTTTTCAGATAACTCCACCACAGGAGTGTGTGTAAATCCAGCTAACATCACGTGCTCAAGCGTATCGAGTTGAGTTTTAAGTGCATTATTGATGTGTGGGTTGGCATGACCAAAAAGATTCACCCACCATGAACTAATGGCATCTAAATAGCGATGACCATCGTAATCATATAACCAGACCCCTTGACCTCTTTGAATGGCAACCAATGGAAACTGCTCATGATGTTTCATTTGGGTGCAAGGATGCCAAACCGACTTGAGGCTGCGCTCAATCAACTCCTGAGACAAAGGTGACGATTGATTCGGTGATTGAGGTTTGTGGGGCTTCGTCATTCTGCTTTGATGCCTGTTTCTTCAATTAATTTGGACCAGCGCTTGGAGTCGGCTTGAATCAAGCGATTCAAAGACTCTGGACCTTGAGGATTAGGTTCCAGGGCTAAGGCTGCCAAACGCTCTTTGACTTCAGGTAACTGAAAAATGCGTTTGGTCTCAGCTGCAATTTTTTTAACATCCTCGGGGTTCATGCCAGCAGGTCCCATGAGCGAGAACCATGAAGTGACTTGAAAGCTTTTTAAGCTCGCTACTCCCGATTCGCTCAG
>CAYVBV010000004.1:10025-44762 GCA_964449745.1 uncultured Polynucleobacter sp.
GTGCCGATGCCTGATGAGGAGTAACTCAAACCATTGGGATTATTTTTAGCCAAGGCAATCAAACTTTTGACATTCTTGGCAGGAACATCTTTATTCAGTACCAACACATTCGGGGTGCTGGCCAAAAAGGTGATGGACTCAAGATCTTTGTGAGCATCGTAATTGAGGTTTTTGTATAAAAATGGATTGATGGTGAGTGTGCCAATGGTGCCGATTAATAGGGTGTGGCCATTGGGGGATGCTTTGGTAACCAATTCTGTACCAATATTACCTCCGGCCCCTGGCTTATTTTCGACAATCACTTGATTTTGATGATCTTTTTGCCAATGTTCCGCCAAAATTCGGGCCAAAATATCCGGGGCTCCACCAGGTGTGAAGGTCACAATGATTCTGACAGGCTCTGTATGGCGATTAGGCCAAGACTTTTCAGCCAATGCGCTAAAGGTCAGGATACTTAAAGAAATAAAAGTTAGGATATGACGCATACCTCTATTTGAACACTTCGACCTGTATCATTACCAATTATGACGAAGAATGCCCCTAAAAATCACTCACCCATTTCTGTTGAAGAAGTCGTGGCGCTTTACGAGTTGCCCATGAATGAACTGATGGCTCGTGCGGCCAAAGTTCATCAAGAAAACTTCCCAGAAGGTGATATTGAATTAGCCACTTTGTTATCCATTAAAACCGGCGGGTGTCCAGAGGATTGCGGTTATTGCCCTCAGGCGGCCAGATATCACACCGATGTCAAAGCGACCAAATTAATGGATGTAGAAGAGGTGCTTGAGGCAGCGCGCGCGGCCAAAGAAGCGGGATCAAATCGTTTTTGTATGGGAGCTGCATGGCGCGAGCCCAAAGATCGTGACATTGAAAAAGTGGTGGCCATGATCAAAGGCGTCAAAGATCTTGGTTTAGAAACTTGTGCCACTTTGGGTATGTTGGCGCCTGAGCAAGCTAAGGCTTTGGGTGATGCAGGTTTAGATTATTACAACCATAACTTAGACACCAGTGAAGATTTTTATGGCGCAGTCATCAACACTCGCCAATATCAAGACCGCTTAGACACCCTACAGAGTGTGCGCAGTGCGGGCATGTCAGTTTGTTGTGGCGGCATCATTGGTATGGGTGAGACACGTCGTCAACGTGCTGGCTTGATTGCCAAATTAGCCAACCTCAATCCTTATCCCGAGTCTGTGCCCATCAATCATTTGGTGCCTGTAGCGGGAACACCCTTGGCTGAGCAAAAAGGTGTTGATCCTCTAGAGTTTGTGAGAACCATTGCGATTGCACGCATCACGATGCCAACTGCGCGTGTACGTTTATCGGCCGGCCGTCAAGAGTTGGGCCGTGCAGTTCAAGCGATGTGCTTCATGGCTGGCGCCAATTCTATTTTCTATGGTGACAAATTGTTAACCACGGATAACCCAGAAGCGGATGCCGATCGTGAGCTATTGGCTGAATTGGGCTTGAAAACTAAGACTGCTTGCAAAGCTGAGGTATTTGTTTAGTCTCTGGAGATTTTCCTGAAGCCTGATCAATTTGCGCAAGGTCAAAACAGATTAGCGCGATTGATTTAAGATGTCTGTATGACTCAAGCAAGCAAGATTCAACACAACCCTGTAGATCATTTCATCATTGAATTTGATCGTGCTTTGCGCTCGATTGTGGGTGCCACTCCCATGCGACGCGCCGTCCCCGCATCTGAAAATAGTGATTCATCTGAATTAAGCAAAGAATTGAGCAAAGAAGAGCAAGCTCATGCTGCGGGTTTGATGCGCGTGAATCATGTGGGTGAAGTGTGTGCGCAAGCCCTATATCAATCGCAAAAGTTACATGCAAAGAGTGATGAACTCAAGCACAAGTTAGAACAAGCGGCCATTGAGGAAGAAGACCATTTGGCTTGGTGCGAAAAGCGTTTGGAAGAATTGAATTCACGCCCAAGTTTGCTCAATCCTATTTGGTATGCAGGCTCTTTTGTTTTGGGGTCTGTCGCAGGCTTGGCGGGTGACAAAATTAGCTTGGGTTTTGTGGCAGAAACTGAAAAACAAGTGGAACATCACTTGGATAGTCATCTACAAGAATTGCCAGAAAATGATCTGAGATCCAGAGCCATCGTGGCTCAAATGCGCGCGGACGAAATTGAGCATGGAAAAATGGCCTTGGCTCAAGGGGGAGTTGAATTGCCCAGTTTGGTTCAAAAAGCCATGAAAACCATGGCCAAAGTGATGACCAGCACCGCTTATCGCATTTAACCCTAAGCTAGTTTCTTAAGAGTATTTTCCAGGCCTATGTTTTTATTGGATTTTTACCCTTAAAATCAGATGAGCAGACGCTCCTAAGTACTTGTTCTAAATAAAGAAATTGCAAAAAAAGTCCCCAAAACACTTGACCGAGAATAAGCCATCCTCTACAGTGGGAGAAAGTGTGAAAAAGTGGGGAAAACTACGTGTTTCAAGGTGCTTCAGCATTAACTCTCGATGCCAAGGGTCGCATGTCGATTCCTGCAAGGCATCGTGACGCCTTGCAATTACAGGGTGAAGGCCGAGTTACCTTAACCAAACACCCCGATGGCTGTTTATTGTTATTCCCACGATCAGAGTGGGAAGCATTCAGAAGTCGCATTGCACAACTTCCCATGGACGCTCATTGGTGGCGTCGTATCTTTTTAGGCAATGCATCAGACGTTGACATGGATGGTTCGGGTCGTATTTTGGTCAGCCCTGAACTGCGTGCCGCTGCCAACGTAGAACGCGATGTGATGCTCTTAGGAATGGGCAGTCACTTCGAATTATGGGATGCCGCAACCTATGCTCAGAAAGAGCAAGTAGCGATTGCACAAGGCATGCCAGATGCTCTCAAACAATTTACCTTCTGATGCTTGGTGAACATGACATATACCCATCGCCCAGTATTACTGGCCGAGGCAGTCACCTCGGTATTGGGAGATTCACCTTCACAACAAGTTTCCAAAAAAATCATCGTCGATGGAACCTTCGGTCGTGGTGGCCACAGCAGAGCGATTCTGCAAAAACTCCATCAAGAGTCACGCTTGATTGCTTTCGACAAAGATCCGCTCGCGATTGCAGAAGCGCAAACGATTCAAGATCCACGCTTTCAGATCATTCACGAGAGCTTTGCCTCAATGGCAAGTCACCTTCCGCCAGAGTCAGTCGATGGCGTTTTATTGGATTTGGGCATCAGTTCACCGCAAATCGACGATCCGAGTCGAGGATTTTCTTTTCGGGGCGATGGTCCATTGGACATGCGCATGGACACCACGCGTGGACAAAGTGCAGCGGAATGGTTAGCAACAGCAGAACAAAAAGAAATTGCGAGGGTCATTAAAGAGTATGGGGAAGAACGGTTTGCTGTACAGATTGCAAAGGCGATTGTTGCTCGCAGAGAGCAAGGCGAGTCCCTCACTAGGACAGGAGAACTCGCGTCGCTCGTGGCTGGTGTCGTCCGCACCCGCGAAGCGGGCCAAGATCCGGCCACGCGCACCTTTCAAGCTATACGGATTCATATCAACCAAGAACTCACCGACTTGGAGAGTGGGTTGAACGCTGCAATGACTTGCTTGAAACCAAACGGCTTATTGGCTGTGATTAGTTTCCATTCTTTAGAAGATCGAATTGTTAAACAATTCATGCAAGGTTTGTCTCAAATTTCTGTGCCACGAGGTTTGCCTTTGACTGAAGAGCAAATGCCCAAGCCCAGAGCTGAATTGCTTGGGCGCATCAAACCGAGTGAGCAAGAAGTTCAAGAAAATCCGCGGGCACGCTCAGCCATTTTGCGTGTGATGCGTAAATTAAATCATCATTTAAATCATGTGGAGAAGGCATCATGAATCGCTCCACGATTATCTTATTGATTATTTTGTTGTTGTGTTCTTTGTCTTTGGTAGCTGCACAACAAAAGACGCGATCTTTGTATGTTGCATTAGAGCGAGCTCAAACTGAAGAACGTCGTTTGAACCAAGAGTGGTTGCGCTTGGAGTATGAGCAACGCAATTTATCTAAATCTTCCAGAATCACTGATATCGCACGCAAGCAATTGCGCATGCAGGTGATTAATCCTGGACGCACACAATATGTGGTGGTGGACTGATGGTGCAAGGCTCATTCAGATCAACCCCGAATTTGGTTTTGCGATTGCCCATGTGGCGATCACGCTTAGTGCTGTTTTTGATTTTTGTGGGCTTCATTGCCTTGGTCATCAGGGCCATGTGGGTACAAGGTTTTGGTAATTCTTTTTATGAAGAAAAAGGGAATAAAGCCACCTTGCGATCCATTGAGATGCCAGCAAGTCGAGGAAAAATTCTAGACCGTAACGGTGAGGTATTGGCCACCAGTTTATTGGCCAAAGCCATCATCGCTTTTCCTGATGCCATTCCTGAAAATCTCTCAAGAGAAAAAATTTCTCAACTAGCAAAATTGCTAGAAATGAGTGAGAGCGAAGTTCGTAAAAGATTGTCATCAGAAAGAAACCAAGTTTTCTTAAAGCGCCAAGTTGATTTAGAGGTCGCCAAAAAAATTAAAGAATTGGGCATTCCTGGCATTGCCCAAAATAATGAGTACAAACGTCTCTATCCAGAAGGTGAAGCGATGGCTCACATCGTAGGCTTTACGAATGTGGAAGATCGTGGCCAAGAGGGCATGGAGTTGGCCAAAGAAAAAGAATTGGCCGGTCAACCAGGTCGTCGACGTGTGATTCAAGATCGTTTGGGTCGTTATGTAGAAGGTTTGGGCATCATTCGCCCACCCAAAGATGGAGCAGATTTACAACTTTCCATTGATAGCAAAGTTCAGTATTTGGCTTTCAATGAACTCAAAGCCATTGCTGAAAAGCATCGTGCTAAAGCCGCCGGAGCAGTGGTATTGGATGTGCAAACAGGCGAAGTGTTAGCTCTAGCGAACTGGCCCACTTATAACCCCAATTCAAGATCGCACTTAAGTGGCGAGCAATTAAGAAACCGAGTGCTCACAGACACTTTTGAGCCTGGTTCCACCATGAAGCCATTTGCCATTTCATTGGCATTGGAAAAAGGTTTGGTTCAGCCCAATACATCTATGCCGATTGGTAAATCCATTGTGATTGGTAAAAAAGCCATTACGGATACACATCCCTACGGTGTATTAACTGTGGCTGAAGTGGTTCAAAAGTCGAGCAACATCGGTACGGTTAAATTGGCGATGCAATTACAACCACAAGAAATGTGGGAAATGTTCCAAGCCATTGGCTTGGGTCAAGCTCCTAATTTAGGTTTCCCGGGTGCAGTGGCGGGTCGCTTGCGTCCTTATAAGAATTGGGTGCCCATTGATCAGGCCACCATGTCTTACGGTTATGGCCTTTCGGCTTCCTTATTCCAGATGGCACGTGCTTACAGCATTTTTGCGCGTGATGGTGAGTTGGTGCCAGCCACGCTATATAAGAGCAATACGATTCCAAAAGGAACTCAAGTCATTTCGGCAAAAACAGCCATTCAAATGCGCGAGATGTTGGAATTGGTCACTCAAACTGGCGGTACCGCAACCACAGCCCAAACTTTGGGATACCGTGTGGGTGGCAAAACAGGTACTGCTCATAAGGTGGAGGGCAAGGGATATGCGGGTAATAAGTACCGTGGCTTCTTTGTGGGTATGGCGCCGATGAGTGCTCCAAGAATTGTGGTTGCTGTGATGGTCGACGAGCCCAGTGCCGGTGGATATTACGGTGGTGTGGTAGCAGCCCCTGCCTTTGCAAACATTGTGGCAGGCACATTGCGTAGCATGAACGTTTTGCCTGATGCTGCCATCAAGCAAATGGTTGATAAAGATTTACAGGTTGCGCCTGCAGGCTCAACTCAGAAGGTGTCACTCAGCCGATGAACGCGATGATGCCAATCAATTCTCTCCCTCTTGAAGTCATGCTCAGCCCACATTTTGAGCAGGTCTTGTCAAGCGCCACCATGAGTGTTGATACGCGAGCGTTGAAGGCTGGAGATATTTTCTTGGCTTACCCTGTAGGTAACGCACAGCAAGTGACTGATAACAGGAGGTACATACCTGCTGCTTTAAGTTTAGGTGTGTCATTGGTTCTATATGACCCAGATGGATTAAGTAAAGAACTGCAAAAAGTATGTGAAGATCAGCGTTGTGTTGCTGTGAAAAATTTAGTCATGCACGCAGGAACAATTGCTGCACAGTGGTATGGAAAACCCAGTCAAGCACTGCGTGTGATTGGTATCACGGGCACCAATGGAAAAACCACAGTCAGTCAGTGGTTGGCCAGCGCGATGAATAGCAAAGCAAGTCCATCAGCAGTCATTGGTACATTGGGCGCAGGACTCATCAATGAAGTTGTATCTACAGGTTTCACCACCCCTGATGCACCTCAATTACAAGGTTTACTAAAAACAATCAAAGATCAGGGTGCTAAGAGTGTGGCGATGGAAGTTTCTTCTCATGCTTTGGATCAGGGTCGCGTGAACGGTGTGCTGATGGACACTGTGGTCTTTACGAATTTAAGTCAAGATCATTTGGACTACCACCTCAGCATGGAAGAGTATGCGGCTGCTAAGAAAAAGATTTTTGATTTACCTGGAATTCGTCATGCGGTGATCAATGCTGATGACAAGACGGGGCAAGAGTGTCTTGTCTCTTTGGCCCCGAAGATGATGGCAGCAGGCATCACAGTCTGGGCGTATGCCACTCAAGCTGAAAATCTTTTATCTTTACCTTGTTTTGCTAAATCACAATATCAAAAGATACTCGCGACCGATATTCAGTTAAGTCAAGGCGGCATGAATTTTGATTTGATCATCAATGGTCAAAATCATGGGTGTGCGCAAACTAATTTTGTTGGTGCTTTCAATGTCAGTAACGCTTTGGCGATTGTGGCTTGTTTGATGGCAGGTGGTGCTTCAGGCGCAGATGCTAAACAAGCGATTGAGCAACTCAAACCAGTCAGTGGTCGCATGGAGTTAATCTCAGATGCTACCAATCAATCACCGATGGCCATTGTTGATTTTGCTCATACGCCTGATGCCTTAGAGCAAGTTCTCAAAACACTTCGGGTATTGGCAGAGGAAAGACAAGGAGATTTGTGGTGTGTCTTTGGATGCGGTGGTGACCGTGATTCAACAAAGCGCCCATTGATGGGGCGCATTGCAGAAACTCTGGCTCACCATGTGATGGTCACCAGTGACAATCCGCGAAGCGAAGACCCTCAACAAATTGTCAATGAGATCTTAAGTGGCTTTGAGCAAGCTCAAAAAGCTCAAGTCAATCTTGATCGAGCCACGGCAATATTGCAGGTGGTGCGACAAGCAAAGCCTCAAGACATCGTCTTGGTGGCGGGTAAGGGTCATGAGGAAACTCAGGAGATTGCTGGTAAAAAATTGCCGTTCTCAGATGCGGTGCATGTGCGTTTGGCTATGGGGGGCTCTGCACGATGAGCCAAGCAAAAATTTCTCACATGACATTAAATCAGATTAAAGATTTCCTTCCGCAAGCGCAATGGATCAATGGTTTGCCCTCCGACCAAGAAGTTCAGCGTTTGATGAGCGACAGTCGCCAAATTCTTCCAGGAGATGTCTTCATTGCATTGCGTGGCGAAAAATACGATGCGCATGATTTCTTAACTGATGTTGCAAGCAAAGGAGCGATTGCTTGTTTGATTAGTTCGGCAGATCAGTTGCCAAGCAATTGTTTAGGAATTTTGGTCAGTGATACTCATGAAGCTTTACAGGAACTTGCAGCTGAGTGGAAAAAACACTGTTCTAAGAATGCGTTAAAACATGTGGCGGTGGTGACTGGTAGTAACGGTAAGACCACGGTCAAGGGCATGATTCAAAGTATTTTTAATCAGGCGGTTGGCGAGTCTCATGCATTGGCCACTCAAGGTAATTTCAATAACGACATTGGCCTTCCTTTGACACTCTTGCGTCTTCAATTGCAACATCAATTGGCGGTGGTTGAGCTAGGCATGAATCATCCTGGTGAAACAGCGCAATTGGCAAAAATTGCGAATGCCAATATTGCGCTCATCAACAATGCGCAACGTGAACATCAAGAATTTATGGCCACAGTTGAAGCTGTTGCCAAAGAGCATGGCCTTGCGATTGAAGCTTTGCCGACAGATGGCGTAGCTGTTTTCCCGGCTGATTCTGAGTACACGGGGTATTGGAAACAAATTGCTGGAAGTCGCAAAGTCATTGATTTTGCATTCAATCAAACTGCCTCTGTAGAAGGTCATTGGATTGATTCATCCAAGAATCAATTCGAAGTAAAAACTTCGCAGGGCTCTATCAATGTGAGCTTAAATATTTTGGGTGAGCACAATGCCAACAACGCCTTGGCGGCGGCTGCTGTTGGCATTGCTGCAGGGATTTCTTTGGATGCGATTCAAAAAGGTTTGGAAGCGTTTGAGCCTGTGAGTGGGCGCATGCAACATCACCAACTCAATTCAGTCACGACATTGATTGATGACAGTTATAACGCTAACCCTGATTCAGTGCGTGCCGCTGTGGATGTTTTGTCTAAGCAAGCCATGCCCACTTGGTTGGTTTTAGGGGATATGGGTGAAGTCGGAGAGCAAGGTCCGGAATTTCATCGTGAGGTGGGTAGTTATGCCGGTGAAAAAGGAATCCGTCAGCTGTTTGCTACAGGTGAGCTTTCTAAGGAAGCTGTGCGTGCTTACACCTTGAATCCCAAGTCAAAGGGTTCAGCTCAACATTTTGAAGATATGAATGATTTGTGCACGGAGCTAAAGAAATCGCTCAAAGCGCGACCCGTCAATGAAGAGGCGTTGATTCTCGTGAAGGGGTCTCGTTTTATGCGCATGGAAAGAGTGGTTCAAGCTCTTGCAGAGGAGATTCACTGATGTTGTTATGGTTAGCCCAATTACTTCAAGATGACTACAGCTTTTTGCGAGTGATCAACTACATCACTTTCAGAGCCGTGATGGCGACTTTAACGGCCGGATTGATTGGATTATTTTTTGGTCCATGGGTCATTCGCCGTTTGACCGCGATGAAGGTCGGTCAAGCTGTCCGCACCGATGGTCCGCAAACTCATTTGGTCAAAACAGGCACGCCAACCATGGGTGGAGTTCTGATTTTGCTGGGCATCGCCATTTCAACTTTGTTGTGGGCGGATTTAGCCAATCGATTCATTTGGATTGTGTTGATTGTGACTTTGGGTTTTGGTGCAGTGGGTTGGGTAGATGACTATCGCAAGGTCGTGTATCGCGACCCCAAGGGCATGTCTTCCAGAGAAAAATATTTTTGGCAATCACTGATTGGTTTATTTGCTGCGGTGTATTTAGCGTTTTCAGTTTCTGAAGTGAATAACTTAAAAGTTTTAGAGCTTTTCCTAAATTGGGTGAAGAGTGGCTTTTCAATTGATTTGCCTTCGAAATCCAATTTGTACGTGCCATTCTTTAAAGAAGTTAGCTACCCATTGGGTGTGCTCGGTTTCATTGTTTTGACTTATTTGGTGATTGTTGGTAGTTCCAATGCAGTGAACTTGACCGATGGTCTAGATGGTTTGGTCATCATGCCAGTCATTTTGGTGGGGGCCGCTTTGGGTGTGTTTGCTTATGTCATGGGTAATGCCATTTACACCAAATATCTGTTGTTCCCATTCATTCCCGGCGCTGGTGAATTAATGATTTTCTGTGGAGCAATGAGTGGCGCAGGTTTGGCCTTCTTGTGGTTCAACACACATCCTGCACAAGTATTCATGGGAGATGTGGGCGCTTTGGCACTCGGTGGAGCCTTGGGCACAGTGGCGGTGATTGTTCGCCAAGAAATCGTTTTGTTTGTGATGGGCGGTATTTTTGTGGCTGAAACAGTGTCTGTGATGTTGCAGGTGGCCTGGTTTAAGTTCACCAAAAAAGTGTATGGCGAAGGGCGACGCATTTTCAAGATGGCACCTTTGCATCATCACTTTGAACTCAGTGGTTGGAAAGAAACACAAGTGGTGGTGCGTTTTTGGATCATCACGATTTTGTTGGTGTTGATTGGTTTATCTAGTTTGAAGTTGCGATAGGACTTATTGATACATATGGCAATTCAGTTACAACATCCGTTTGGTTTAGAGCGTGCTCAGAACTTGAGCGTGCTTGTTCTCGGCTTGGGAGAGTCGGGCGCAGCCATGGCCAGATGGTGTGTGATTCAAGGTGCCCATGTGATGGTTGCCGACACTCGGGCTGAAAATCAATTGTCAGAGAGTGCGCAAAAATACAAGCAACTGATTCAGTCAGTCGGTGTTAAAACGATTCATCATGGTGCTTTAACGGTTGACTTACTGAACAACATTGATTTGATTGCCATCAGCCCTGGCTTATCACCGATTCAAGAGCCGGTTCAATCATTTTTGTCACTTGCCAATGATCGCAACATTCCAGTGTGGAGTGAGATTGAATTCTTTGCTCAAGCCATTCAAGCCCTTAAAAATGAACAGCAGTACACCGGTAAAGTAATTGCAATTACTGGGACCAATGGCAAAACCACGACCACAGCATTAACGGGTTTGCTATGTGAGCGTGCAGGTTTAAAGGTTGCAGTGGCCGGTAACATCAGTCCAGCCGCTTTAGATAAATTGCTAGACATTGAAGAGTTGCCTGAGGTGTGGGTGTTGGAGTTGTCTAGTTTCCAATTGCAGCACACCTACAGTTTGCAAGCAGATGCAGCCACGATCTTAAATATCTCTGAAGACCATTTAGATTGGCATGGCGATATCCAGCAATACATAGCGGCCAAAGCCAGAATTTTTGGAGAAAACACCATCGTCGTTTTGAATCGCGATGATGAAACTGTGGCCAATTTGGCCAGCAATATGAAAGATCAACGAGTCATCACGTTTGGTGTTGATGCGCCCAATGAAGAAGATGCTTTTGGTATTTTTCATGACACCGCAGCTGGTGGCATTGATTGGCTTGTGTGGGCTGAGCCAGATCCTGAAGCTATAGAACTTAAGGCAAAACGTCGTCGCAAAAAATCAAAAGACTTTGACGACTCTGATGAGCCAATCAGACTTAAACGCCTCATGCCTGCAGATGCTTTGCGCATTAAGGGTCGTCACAACGCCAGCAATGCATTGGCCGCTTTGGCGCTGACTACCGCTATTGGAGTGCCCATGAGTCCATTGCTCCACGGGTTACGCGAGTACAAAGGTGAGGCTCACCGTGTTCAAACAGTGTCAATAGTGGATGGTGTTGAATACATCGACGATAGCAAGGGCACCAATGTGGGCGCCACTTTGGCTGCCTTGAATGGTTTGGGTGAGGAATCCACACGCGCCCGAATTATTTTGATTGCAGGCGGTGAAGGCAAGGGTCAAGATTTCTCACCTTTAAGTGATGCTGTGGCACGCCATGCCAAAGCAGTGATTTTGATTGGGCGAGATGCGCCTTTGATAAAGACTGCTTTAAGCAGTACTGCAGTTCAAATCAAAGACGCCTCAACGCTTGAAGAGGCGGTTCAACAAGCCAGTGAAATCGCTGAGTCAGGTGATTTGGTTTTATTGTCACCTGCTTGCGCAAGCTTTGACATGTTCAAAGATTACGCACATCGAGCACAAGTCTTTATTGATGCAGTGAATGAGTTGGCTTCATTGAATGGGCAGGTGAGCGCATGATGCAATTGTTCAAACGTTTCAGTGCAAATGGCATCAATGGTGTCAAAGGTGGCATCAAAGAAGGTTTTGAAGATTTTCGTTTGGGTCTGCGTGATGCCACCACAGTGGTTCGTCCAACTCGCTCACGCATGATGGAGTACGACCAGCCCTTGTTGTGGTCTGTATTAATTCTGGTGACTTTAGGTTTGGTGATGGTGTATTCAGCCTCTGTCGCACTTCCTGATGGACCCAAATATGCCAAATACAGCAGCAGTCATTTCTTGGTGCGCCATGCCATTTCAATTGGAATTGCTTTTGCAATTGGCATCATGGCCTTCAAGGTGCCTATCAAAGTATGGGAGCGATGGGCTCCAGCCATTTTTGCTTTGGCATTCATCCTTTTGATCTTTGTACTTATCCCTGGTGTGGGTAAGGGTGTGAATGGCGCACGTCGTTGGATTCCTTTAGGAGTCACCAACTTTCAGCCTTCAGAGCTCATGAAATTGGGCGTAGTTTTATTTGCTGCTTGGTATACCGTGCAGCGCCAAGATTATTTGCATACGTTTGTGAAAGGTTTAGCCCCTATGGGTGCCGCAGTGACTGCGGTGGGCGTGTTGTTATTGTTACAGCCTGATATGGGTGCCTTCATGGTGATTGCCGTGATTGCGATGGGACTTCTATTCTTGGGTGGCATCAATGCCAAATTATTCGGAGCCTTGACTGCCTTGGCAATTGGAAGCTTTATTTCAATCATCGCTTTTTCAGAATTCAGACGTCAACGAATCTTTGCTTACTTAGATCCTTGGAATGAAGAATATGCTGCAGGTAAAGCCTATCAATTGACTCATTCATTGATGGCCTTTGGTCGTGGTGAGTGGCTCGGTGTTGGTTTGGGTGGCAGCGTTGAAAAATTACATTACTTACCAGAAGCACATACCGACTTCATTTTGGCAGTGATTGGAGAAGAGTTGGGCTTTGTGGGTGTGACCGTAGTGATTGCCATTTTCTACTGGTTTGTGCGCCGTGCGTTTCTCATTGGTCGCACCTCATTGCAATTGGATCGCAGTTTTGCCGGCTTGGTGGCCAAAGGCATCGCCATTTGGATTGGTTGGCAAGCATTCATCAATATGGGCGTGAATCTTGGTTTATTGCCGACCAAAGGTTTGACTTTGCCATTTGTCAGTTTTGGTGGTTCAGGTTTGATGATGAATGCTGTGGCCGTAGCAATCTTGTTAAAGATTGATTATGAAAACCGCGTGTTGATGAGAGGCGGAAAGTTATGAGCGCCATTCATCCAACCAACATGAATGTGCCAATGAACGCTCCGACGCTCTTGGTCATGGCCGGCGGTACTGGGGGTCATATTTTCCCGGGATTGGCCGTGGCTGAATATTTGCGTGAGCAAGGTTGGAGTGTTTCTTGGTTGGGTAATGCTCAAGGTATGGAACACCGTTTGGTGCCACCTAAAGGTTTCAAGTTTGAGTCAATTCAGTTTGGGGGCTTACGCGGCAAGGGATTAAAAACTTTGTTGCTTTTGCCATTTAATTTATTGCGTGCCTTTTGGCAGAGCATTCAGGTGTTGCGTCGCGTGCAACCAGATGTGGTCCTCGGAATGGGTGGTTATGTCACTTTCCCAGCAGGCATGATGAGTTCTTTGTTGGGCAAACCATTGGTTTTGCACGAGCAAAATTCAATTGCAGGTTTGGCTAACAAAGTGTTGGCTAAAGTTGCTGATCAAACGCTCTGTGCATTTCCTAATGCATTGCCTGGTGCTGCTTGGGTGGGTAATCCTTTGAGAGCGGGCATCAATCAAGTTGACCGTCCAGCTGTGCGTTATGGTTCACGCACAGGCCCACTCAATGTATTGGTGGTGGGTGGCAGCTTGGGTGCTGCAGCCTTGAATGAAACAGTCCCTCAGGCAATCGCAAAGATTCCTGAAGAGCTTCGACCAGTGATCATTCATCAGGCTGGTGAAAAGCATGTTGAAAAATTACGTGAACACTATGCTCAACTGAATGTGAAAGCCACAGTTTTGCCATTCATTGACGATATGGTGGCTGCTTATGCCAATGCAGATTTGGTGATTTGTCGCGCAGGTGCCATGACGGTGGCTGAACTATCGGCTGTGGGGGTTGCATCCTACTTGGTACCTTTCCCATTTGCGGTGGATGATCATCAAACCGCCAATGCCCAATTTTTATCGAATGCCGGTGCTGCTGTGTTGATGAAACAAAGCCAAATGACAGCAGATGGCTTGGCCCAATATTTGCAAACAGTGCAACGTTCTGAATTATTAAAAATGGCTGAACAAGCACTCAGTCAGGCCAAACCCAATGCAACACAAGATGTTGCTGCAGTTTGCCAACGGCTATCAAAAAAGGTGACCCGGTCATGAAACACATCCTTCACCAAATTCATTTTGTAGGTATTGGCGGTGCCGGTATGAGTGGCATTGCAGAAGTATTGCTCAACTTGGGTTATCAAGTCAGCGGTTCTGATATTGCTGAAAGTGCCACAACTCAACGTCTTCGTGAGTGTGGTGCACAGATTCAGATTGGACACCATGCCAACAATGTGGGCAGCGCTGAAGCGGTTGTGATTTCAACCGCAGTGACGGGTGATAACCCCGAGGTATTGGCCGCTCGCGCAGCTCGTATTCCCATCGTGCCTCGTGCCGTGATGCTGGGTGAATTGATGCGCTTAAAGCAGGGTATTGCAATTGCAGGTACACATGGCAAAACAACGACTACCAGTTTGTTAGCGTCTGTCTTGGCTGAAGGTGGTTTAGATCCTACTTTTGTGATTGGTGGCAAATTAAATTCTGCTGGGGCGAATGCGCGTTTAGGAACGGGTGATTTCATTGTGGCTGAGGCGGATGAATCGGACGCTTCATTCCTCAACTTATTACCAGTGATTGAAGTGATTACCAATATTGATGCTGATCACATGGACACCTATCAGCATGACATGGCCAAGCTCAAGCAAGCATTTGTGCAATTTACACAGCGCATGCCATTTTATGGGGTGGCTGTGTTGTGTGTGGATGATCAAAATGTTCGAGACATTTTGCCTTTTGTTTCTCAGCCAATCTTGCGCTATGGTTTGTCCGAAGATGCAGACGTCAGAGCAATTGATGTCAAGGCAGACGGTGCGCAAATGCATTTTGTGGCAGAACGCCACACAGTCAGACGTCATGGCGATAAACCAGGACCTCTTCAGGTCACTTTGAATTTGCCAGGTTTACACAATGTTCGCAATGCTCTGGCAGCGATTGCAATTGCCACTGAATTGGGTGTGTCAGATGCTGCGATTGCGAAAGCCCTTAAAGAGTTCCGTGGAGTGGGGCGGCGCTTCCAAAAGTATGGCGAAGTGAAATTGCCTCAGGGTGGCACCTGCACAGTGATCGACGACTATGGTCATCATCCCGTTGAGATGGCGGCCACATTGGCGGCAACTCGAGGAGCATTCCCAGGCCGTCGCTTGTTGTTGGCCTTCCAACCACATCGATTCACGCGCACACGTGATTGCTTTGGTGATTTTGTCAAAGTGCTTCAAGGCGTGGATGCTTTGGCATTGACAGAAGTTTATCCGGCGGGTGAAGCCAAAATTCCTGGGGCGGATGGTGAAAGCCTTATCAAAGCTTTGGCTAAAGCAAAAGATAAAGATCGCCTTTTAGATATCAATGCCACTCAGTTTGCAAAAAATGTGACTGATTTACCCAAATTGGTCATGAGCATGGCGCGTGATGGTGATGTGATCATCACGATGGGTGCTGGATCGATTGCAGCTGTTCCTGGTCAATTGACGGGAGGCGCTCATGCTTAAGAACATGCAATCTTGGGCCACTCAAGTTCAACAAGACTTGGCCAAAGTCGATGTGGCGAAGCTAGGCAAGGTTGGCGTCTTGCTTGGTGGTAAGTCCGGTGAGCGAGAAATTTCTTTGATGTCTGGTCAAGGTGTTTTGGAAGCTTTGCAATCCAAGAAAGTCAATGCACATCCATTTGATCCAGCTAAACACAATGTGGCTGAATTGGCTGCTCAAGAATTTAATCGTGTCTTCATCGCATTACATGGTCGATTTGGTGAAGATGGCACGATGCAGGGATTGCTTGAGCAGATGAACTTGCCGTATACGGGCAGTGGTGTTTTGGCTTCGGCCTTGGCCATTGATAAGCAAGCCACCAAGCGCTTGTGGTCTAGTTTTCATTTGGCCACGCCTCAATTTGCAATGCTTCATGCGAATAGCAATTGGGATCAAATTATCAAAGACTTGGGCTTGCCTATCATTGTGAAGCCTGCGCGTGAAGGTTCTTCTTTAGGTTTAAGTAAAGTCACTCGAGCAGAGGATTTGCCAAAAGCGTATGAGTTGGCGGCAAAACTTGATCGTGATGTGATGGCAGAGCAATGCATTATCGGTGAAGAGTTGACTTGCCCAATTGTAGGTGATGGTGATCAAGCACGCGCCTTGCCCGTCATTCGGATTGTGGCGCCAGACTCTAACTACGATTACCACAATAAGTATTTTTCAGATGACACCCGATATTTGTGTCCAACGGGTCTAGATATTTCTGTTGAAGAAAAAGTTCAAGCTTTGGCTTTGAGTGCCTACAAAGCATTAGGTTGTAAAGGGTGGGGTCGTGCGGACGTGATGATCGACAACGCATCAGGTCAACCCTATTTACTTGAAATGAACACGGCGCCGGGTATGACAGGGCACTCATTGGTGCCAATGGCAGCCAAAGCGGCAGGTGTTGAGTATGCAGATTTGGTGTTGTGGCTATTGAGTCAAGCGAGTGTGAACAAATGAAATTCGTGCGCGCCTTCTTTTCTTTGATTGCTTCTGTGACGGCCACAGTTTTTGGCCCGATCTGGAATCATGCCAAGACGATGCGCGCACTGTCTAATTTACTTTTGTTATTGGCTATTTTGATTACCTGTGCTTGGACCTTATTTTGGGTCAGCCAAAAACCTGTTTTCACGCTCAATCATTTGACGGTGGAATCCTTGGATGGTCGCGAACTCAAGCATGTGAACTTACCAACCATTAAGGCTCGGGCATTGGATCAAGTCAAAGGCAATTTTTTCACGATTCGATTGGATCAGGCTAGGCAGGCTTTTGAAACCATGCCTTGGGTTCGTAAAGCCAGCGTTCGCCGTGAGTGGCCCAATGGCATTGTGGTGGCAATTGAGGAACATCAAGCCTTGGGTGTTTGGGTTGGTAGTGATACACCCAAGTTAATGAATACCTACGGTGAAGTATTTGTCGCCAATATGGCTGAAGCAGAAGATAGCGCTTCATTGTTGCGTTTCAGTGGCCCAGAAGGAAGCAACAAAGAAGTTTTCAGAAAGTTACAGCAACTGAATCATTGGTTTGAGCCTTGGCAGGCCACCGTTCAGAACTTGGATTTGTCCTCACGCTATGCCTGGCGCGTCAAATTAAGCAATGGCTTGAATATTGAATTGGGCAGAGAGTTGGATGACAGAGATGCCAAACAAATTCAGTTGAGTGTAGAACGTTTATTAAAGAGCTGGCCTCAAGTTCAAGAGAAGTGGGGTCAGCGAGTCGATTCAATTGATCTTCGTTATGCCAATGGCTATGCCATCAATATAGGAAAAAAATTGTGAGCGTGATTAGTAAAGACACCAAAGATTTAATTGTTGGTTTGGATATTGGAACATCCAAAGTAGTGGCTTTGGTTGCCGAACTTAATCCAGATGGTCAATTCAATGTCGTGGGTCTTGGCCAAGTGAGTTCTAAAGGTTTGAAGAAAGGAGTGGTCGTCAATATTGAGGCGACAGTTCAATCAATTCAAAAGGCCTTAGAAGAAGCTGAAGTGATGGCCGATCGTCGCATTGCACAAGTATTTACAGGAATTGCGGGTAATCATATTCATAGCTTCAATTCGACTGGCATGGTGGCGATTCGTGACAAGGAAGTATCTGCCGGTGATGTCGAGCGTGTGATTGAAACCGCCAAAGCCATCAACATTCCAACGGATCAACAAATTTTGCATATCTTGACCCAAGAATTCATCATCGATGGTCAAGAAGATGTGCGCGAACCGATTGGTATGAGTGGTATTCGTTTGGAAGTGAAAGTACACATTGTTACGGGCGCTGTGAGTGCAGCACAAAACATTGTGAAGTGTGTGCGTCGTTGTGGTTTAGAAGTCAACGATTTGATTTTGCAACCCTTGGCTTCGAGTGTCGCCGTATTGACTGAAGATGAAAAAGAATTGGGTGTGGTCTTGGTCGATATTGGTGGCGGCACCACTGACATCGCTATCTTTAGTCAGGGAGCGATTCGTCACACAGCGGTCATTCCAATTGCGGGTGATCAAATCACCAATGATATTGCCATGGCATTGCGCACGCCAACAATTGAAGCAGAAGATTTGAAGATTCATTTTGGCATTGCGCGTCAAAGCATGGCCAACCCCAATGAAACGATTGAAGTCCCTGGCGTGGGAGAACGCGAAGCACGCTCAATGTCACGTCAAGCCTTGGCCGCGGTGATCGAGCCACGCGTAGAAGAATTATTAAGCCTCGTACGTCAAGTCGTGCGTGATTCTGGGATGGAGAACTTGGTCTCTTCAGGCGTTGTTCTAACGGGCGGTACTTCTTTGATGCCAGGTGTTGTGGAATTGGCAGAAGAGGTTTTTGCAAAACCTGCGCGTGTCGGTGTCCCTGAATACAAAGGTCATTTAAGTGAAATTTTAAGAAGTCCTCGTTACTCAACA
The DNA here is from genome assembly GCA_964449745.1 of uncultured Polynucleobacter sp. GTDB lineage: Bacteria > Pseudomonadota > Gammaproteobacteria > Burkholderiales > Burkholderiaceae > Polynucleobacter. Next base: position 28,366 of record CAYVBV010000004.1, read on the forward strand.
GGTCTTGGTTTATTGATGGAGGGCCGCGTGCAATTGGTGCGTGGTCGTCGCATTGCTCAGTCAGGCACTGTGCAAAACATCATGGCTCGAATGCGTGAGTGGTTCATGGGAAATTTTTAGCATTTAAAAAGTTTTGAAGTTTTATTTTGTCGTCGTCAACCGTAGTTAAAAGGAGGTAGTATGGAATTTGAAATGTTAGATACAGAACCGGCGGGTAAGACCATTATTAAGGTGGTCGGCGTGGGCGGTGCAGGCGGTAACGCTGTACAGCACATGATTCGTCGTGGTGTACAAGGTGTTGAGTTCATTTGCATGAACACAGATGCAGGTGCACTTCAACGTTCAAAAGCAGGTCTTAATATCCAGTTGGGTGCGACTGGTTTAGGCGCTGGTGCTAAACCAGAGGTGGGTGCTTCTTCAGCCATTGAAGCCAAAGCTCGCATTGCTGATGCTTTGCAAGGTGCTCACATGGTATTCATCACCGCTGGTATGGGTGGTGGTACTGGAACAGGTGCCGGCCCAATCGTGGCGCAAGTGGCCAAAGAAATGGGTATCTTGACTGTGGGCGTGATCAGTAAGCCATTTGACTTTGAAGGTGCTAAGCGCGCCAAGGTGGCTGAAGCCGGTGCACATGAACTTGAAAATTATGTGGATTCATTGATTGTGGTTCTCAATGAAAAACTATTTGAAGTCATGGGCGAAGATGCTGAAATGGACAAGGCCTTTGGTTGTGCAGATGATGTTTTGCACAATGCGGTCGCTGGTATTGCAGAAATCATCAATGAGCAAGGTTTGATCAACGTTGACTTTGAAGACGTCAAAACAGTGATGAGTGAGCAAGGTAAAGCCATGATGGGTACAGCCACTGTCTCAGGTATGGATCGTGCTCGCTTGGCTGCTGAAGCCGCTGTTGCATCACCATTGCTAGAAGGTGTTGATCTTTCTGGTGCGCGTGGTGTGTTGGTCAATATCACAGCCAGCCGTTCACTCAAATTGTCAGAAACACGCGAAGTGATGGGGGCCATCCGTGGTTATGCTGCAGATGATGCCACCGTGATTTTCGGAACTGTTTACGATGAGAGCTTGGGCGATGCTTTGCGCGTCACAGTAGTAGCTACTGGTTTGAATGGAGGTAAGCGCAAAGACAAGCAACCTGAAGTGATTTGGCGTAACACTCAAGCAACAGGTACTTATGATGCTGCTCCAACGATGGCTGATTTAAGTACTTTTGCACCGCAAAGTGCAACGGCAACGATGGCGATGGCCAATGCTGCAGCTCAGCCAACACCTGCGATGCCAGCCAGCTCTGCCAGTGACTACGCTCAATATGATGTACCCAAAGTCTTTCGCAGTAATCGCGAAGCGAGTGAGCCACGCTTGGGCGCAAATAGTTCACCTGAAGCGCAAGCGATGATGGATAAGGGTGCTGATTACTACGATATTCCTGCTTTTTTACGCAAGCAAGCAGACTAAGAATACCGCGTAATTAGAGAAAATCTATAAAAAACAATGGCATACGGATGCCGATGGTAACGCGCCTCCTGCGAAATGACGACGCATGCGATACCATCGGTGTTCCGGCAAAAGAAATGCCAACAATTGCTATTAGTGTTTAGTTTTAACGATAGCCTTTTTATATGGAGACAATAATGATTGCTGTAGGACAACAACTACCCAACGCCACGATTCATGAGTTTTTAGAAGTTGCCACTGAAGGATGTTCAGTCGGCCCCAATGCCTTTGAGGTGAGCAAATTAACAGCAGGTAAAAAGATTGTAATTTTTGGTTTGCCAGGGGCATTCACACCAACTTGTTCAGCACAACACGTGCCTGGTTATGTGGCTCAATATGACGCGATCAAAGCCAAGGGCGTAGACGAAATTTGGTGCTTGTCTGTGAATGACGCATTTGTCATGGGTGCTTGGGGCAAAGATCAAAAAGTGAACGGTAAGGTTCGCATGATGGCTGACGGTGCGGCTGAGTTCACTAAGAAACTAGGTTTGGAATTTGACTTGACGGCTCGCGGTATGGGCATTCGTTCACAACGTTATTTGATGATTGTGGATAACGGTGTGGTGAAGCACTTGGCTGTAGAAGCTGCGGGCAAATTTGAAGTCAGTGACGCTGCTTCAGCATTGAAAGCTCTTTAATTAGAGACCAGATAGAACATTAATTAAGTACATGATGTTAAAACAACGCACCATTGCAGCCCCTGTGAAGACGGTCGGTATTGGTTTGCACACGGGTCGCAAGGTGACGTTGAAATTAATTCCGGCGCCGATGAATACAGGCATTGTGTTTCATCGCGTTGATCTTCCTAATTCACCGAGTATCAAAGCTGATGCTTTGGCCGTGACGGACACACGTTTGGCCACGGTTTTGCAAAATGGTGATGCCCGTGTTTCAACTGTGGAACACTTGCTGTCAGGGTGTGCAGGATTAGGGATTGATAACTTAATCATTGAATTAGATTGTGAAGAAGTGCCCATCATGGATGGCAGCGCTGCTTCATTTTTGTTTTTGATTGAATCCGCTGGTTTGCAAGAGCAAGAAGCTCCGAGACAATTTATTGTGATCAAAAAGCCTGTGGAAATCAGAGAGTCAGGCAAGTTGGCCAGACTTGAACCCTTTGATGGATACAAATTAGATTTCACGATTGACTTCAAACATCCGGCCGTCGATAAAACGGGTCAAAGACACACCATTGATTTTGCTGACAGTACATATGCCAGAGAGATTGGCCGCGCCAGAACTTTTGGTTTTGCCCATGAAGTTGAAGCTTTGCGTGAAATGGGCTTGGCGCGTGGGGGTAGTTTAGACAATGCAATTGTGTTGGATGAACATCGTATTTTGAATAACGAAGAACTGCGTTATGACGATGAATTTGTGCGCCATAAGATTTTGGACGCCATTGGTGACTTATATTTAGCGGGTCATCCAATTGTGGGTGCCTACATCGCTGAAAAGTCAGGTCATGCTTTGAATAACGCACTTTTACGTGCATTGTTTGCAGATCCTAGCAATTACGAAATCAGAACTTTTGAGGAAGCAGAGGCCCCCAAAGCCTACCAGCAGTCTGAAAAACCCTTATTTGCCTAATTTTTGAGCAAATTACCCACTAGAGCACTGCTTGAAACAAATCATTGGATTTCCAGCTTCTCAAAAAGCTATTTTTTCCTGTTTTTGAGCAATTTTTCGACAGCCGCTTTGAGTGGTGAGCCTGTTTCCAGTTTTTCAAGCAATCCTGACCATGATTTCTCAGCTTTGGGGCCAAAAATAGGAGGGTTTGAGTCAACAGGCGTGACTTTAGAGGCTTGGATACCAATGCCGCCTGGGGCTTGTTTCAGGGTGATGAATTGAACCGCCCAGCCTTGTTTTTGAAGATTTAGCAGAATTGAAGGATTTTTTTGCTGTAGGCGACTGGCCATGGCCGCGTTGGCAACCATTAACTTAAGTTCGCCTGTAGGCTCTGAAAAGCTGGTGACGGTCACCCATTGAACTGCCTGCGCAAGACCGTTTTCCTTGAGGCAAAGGTTCAAAGCCTGTTGTAAAACCAGGTTTTTTTCTGCTTTTTGAAGAACTTCGCCCAAGGGGGTATTTTTTTCAATGCAATTCAATGCCTCGCGGGCATTCGCAGATGTCCGTCTGGGTGCTAAACTTTGAGGCTTAAATTTCCTCGTAAAAGTCATGGTTACTGGTCTTCTTAAGAAAATATTTGGCAGTCGAAATGATCGACTCTTAAAACAATATAAGCGCATTGTCTCTCAGATCAATGAGCTAGAGCAGAGTATCGGCCAATTGGACGATGCTGCTTTGCAAGCAAAAACTGCTGAATTCAAGTCAAGATTGGCTGCGGGCCAGTCTTTAGATGATATTTTGCCTGAAGCATTTGCGGTAGTTCGTGAGGCCAGCAAGCGCGTCATGAAGATGCGTCATTTTGACGTTCAGCTCATCGGTGGCTTGGCTCTTCATCAAGGAAAAATTGCGGAAATGAGAACCGGTGAAGGTAAAACCTTGACCGCCACCTTGCCTGTTTATCTAAATGCTTTGACTGGCAATGGTGTGCACGTCGTAACCGTAAACGATTACTTGGCCCAGCGTGACGCTGATTGGATGGCTACCCTTTACAACTTCTTGGGTCTAACCGTCGGTATCAATTTGTCACAAATGGATCAAGAAGCCAAAAAGAAAGCCTACAACTCAGACATCACCTACGGTACCAACAATGAATTTGGTTTTGATTATTTGCGCGACAACATGGTCCAAGAATTAGATCAACGTGTTCAGCGTGGATTGTCCTATGCGATCGTCGACGAAGTTGACTCAATTCTGATTGACGAGGCGCGTACCCCTTTGATTATTTCTGGGCAAGCAGAAGATCACACCGATGTTTACTTGGCCATGAATGCTTTACCGCAATATTTGACTCGTCAAATTGGTGAAGAAAAGGCCGATGGCACAGGTGTCATCACTCCAGGTGATTACATTGTGGATGAGAAATCCCATCAAGTCTTCTTGACTGAAACAGGTCATGAAAAAGCTGAGACCGCTTTGACTAAGTTGGGTCTCATCAAAGAAGGGGAATCTTTGTACGCCCCTCAAAATATTACTTTGATGCACCATGTGTATGCAGCCTTAAGAGCGCACACCTTATTCAATAAAGATCAGCATTACGTGGTTCAAAATGGTGAAGTCATCATTGTGGATGAATTCACTGGTCGTTTGATGCAAGGTCGTCGTTGGTCCGATGGTTTGCATCAGGCGGTGGAAGCCAAAGAAGGTGTTGCGATTCAGCATGAAAACCGCACATTGGCGACCATCACTTTCCAAAACTATTTCCGCATGTACAGCAAGCTTGCAGGTATGACAGGTACAGCGGACACTGAGGCGTATGAGTTCCAAGAAATTTATGGACTAGAAACCGTCATTATTCCTCCCAATCGCATCAATGCTCGATTTGATAAACAAGATCAAATCTATCGTTCGTCGATGGAGCGTTACAACGCCGTCATTCAAGACATCCAGGAGTGTTATGAGCGTGGGCAACCTGTTTTGGTGGGTACGACCTCAATTGAAAACTCCGAATTAATTTCTGGGCTATTGGACAAAGCCAAGTTGCCTCATCAAGTCTTGAATGCCAAACAGCATGCTCGTGAAGCAGAAATCATTGCTCAAGCAGGCCGTCCTAAGATGATTACGATTGCGACCAATATGGCTGGTCGAGGAACTGACATTGTGTTGGGTGGTAATGTTGAAAAGCAAGCGGCTTTGATTGAGGCTGATGCTTCTTTAAGCGATCAAGATAAAAAAGCAAAAGTTCAAAAATTACATGATGAGTGGCAAGGCCTTCATGATCATGTGGTCGGTGCAGGTGGTTTGCACATCATTGGCACTGAGCGACATGAGAGTCGTCGTGTTGATAATCAGTTAAGAGGCCGCGCTGGACGTCAAGGTGACCCAGGATCGTCACGTTTCTATTTGTCTTTGGATGATGCGCTCTTGCGTATTTTTGCAGGTGAGCGTCTAAAGTCCATCATGGATCGCTTGCGCATGCCTGAAGGTGAGCCGATTGAAGCTGCCATGGTGACGCGCTCTATTGAGTCTGCTCAGCGCAAGGTTGAGGCTCGTAACTTTGATATTCGTAAGCAGCTATTGCAATACGATGATGTGGCCAATGACCAGCGTAAAGAAGTGTATCGCTTGCGCAATGAAGTCTTGGAATCGGAAGATGTCAGTGATTTAGTGGCCAATTTACGCGAATCTTATTTCACTGAATTATTCTATGAACACATTCCTGCAGAGTCAGTGGTAGAGCAATGGGATGTGGCAGGTTTACAGCAAATACTCTCGAATGACTGGGCCTTGGCAATTGATTTGCAAAATCTAATTGATGCTACTGATTCTATTGAATCTGAAGACCTGTTGACTAAAGTATTAGAGGCAGCACAAACACTCTATGATCAAAAAGTGGAGATTGTTGGTAAAGAATCTTTTGCTAAATTTGAATGCTCAGTGATTTTGTACGCCTTGGATACGCACTGGCGTGAACATTTGGCGGCCTTAGATCATTTGCGCCAAGGCATTCATTTGCGTGGCTACGCGCAAAAAGATCCAAAGCAAGAATACCGTCGCGAAGCCTTTGAACTATTTGCGCGCTTATTGGATAGCGTGAAGTTAGAAGTGACCCGCACCATCATGATTGTCAAAATTGAAACCGCAGAAGAGTTAGAGCAGGCTTCAGAATCGATTCAGGAAAATTTGGCCGATGTGAAAGGTGTTCAATACCAGCACGCCAGTGCCGATGGCTCTGATCAAGAGCAAAGTTCAAGTGCTAGCAATGCCACTCAGCAACCGATTCAGGCTGGACCTAAAGTTGGCCGTAATGACCCTTGTCCTTGTGGCAGTGGCAAGAAATACAAACATTGCCACGGGCAACTCAGTTAAGAGTGATTGATTGAACCGATTGACTTAAACCATTGATTGATACAGAGATAAAAGATCATGCCCGTTAACTCCCCTTTGCCCATCGCCAGTGAATTAAAGCCAGTCAGTGGCTTACGTCTCGGTCATGCCGAGGCAGGTATTAAAAAACCAGGACGCAAAGATGTTTTGGTGATTGAGTTACCGGCAGGTGCAAGTGTGGCGGGTGTGTTCACCAAGAATCGCTTTTGTGCAGCTCCGGTACAAGTATGTAGAGAACATTTGGCGGCCTCAGCCAAGTCTGGAAAAGAAATCCGTGCCTTGGTCGTGAACACGGGGAATGCCAATGCTGGTACCGGTGAACCAGGTTACCAAAATGCGCTTCGCACTTGTGAAGAGCTGGCTCAATTAATGAAGCTCGAAAAAGAGCAAATCTTGCCTTTTTCTACAGGCGTGATTTTGGAGCCCTTGCCGGTAGATAAGGTCATTGCTGCCTTGCCTCAAGCTTTGAGTCGTTTGGAATCTGATAATTGGTTCAATGCTGCTGAATCCATCATGACCACCGATACCCAAGCCAAAGCATTCTCAAAACAAATACAAATCAATGGCAAAACCATCACAATCACTGGTATCAGTAAAGGTGCGGGCATGATTCATCCCAACATGGCCACCATGTTGGGTTATGTTGGAACGGATGCCAAAGTACCCCAAGCATTGTTACAAGCCTTGACCACTGAAGCTGCTGATTTATCTTTTAACGCGATCACCATTGATGGTGATACCTCGACCAATGATTCTTTCATTGTGATGGCCACTGGTGCGAGTGGTGTTGAGATTGCCACTTCAGGATCTTCATACGAAGTCTTTAAGCAAGCCCTGATTGAAGTCAGTCAACAGTTGGCCAAAATGATTGTGCGCGATGGCGAGGGTGCGACAAAATTCATCACGATTCAAATTGACGGTGGTAAGACGGAAGCTGAGTGCAAACAAGTGGCTGAGGCGATTGCTCATTCACCTTTGGTGAAAACAGCTTTCTTTGCCAGCGATCCGAATTTGGGTCGTATTTTGGCAGCGATTGGTTATGCCGGCATTGCTGATTTAGATGTTGGTGGCGTTCAGTTGTGGTTGGATGATGTTTGGGTGGCAAAAGATGGAGGTCGTCATCCTGATTATCAAGAAGCGGATGGTCAGCGCGTTATGAAGCAAGCTGAGATCACGATCAAAGCCAACTTGGGACGAGGACAAGCATCTCAAACAGTCTGGACTTGTGATTTATCTCACGAATACGTTTCAATCAACGCAGATTACCGTTCATAAAACAACCCATTCACGCCTCAGTTTGAAGAGAATCTATGTCAGATAAAGTTGATCGCCTCAATCGTTTATTGGAACGCTTGGATGAGTGGATGCCCAAGTCATTGACGGAGAATGACTGGAAATCAGCGGTCGCTTTTCGTTGGCGTCGCAAAGATACTTTGCTAGGTAAATTGGGTTATCTGCAAGCAGTTCATCACACCTCAAAAATTTCTTTTGCTGATTTGCAGCACGTTGAGCGGCAAAAAGATCTGATTTACAACAACACCAAACACTTCGTGGATGGTAAGCCTGCCAACAATGTTTTGTTAACGGGTGCACGTGGAACCGGTAAATCTTCTTTGATCAAAGCTTGCTTGAATGAGTTTGCCGCCAAAGGTTTGAGATTGGTTGAGGTTGATAAAGAACATCTCACTGATTTAGGTGATTTGACTGATCTCTTGGCGACAAGATCTGAGCGTTTCATTATTTTTTGTGATGATTTGTCATTTGAAGATGGCGAGTCTGGCTACAAGTCATTGAAGTCTGCTTTGGATGGTTCAGTCGCTGCGCAGGTGGATAATATTTTGATTTATGCGACATCCAATCGTCGCCATCTCTTGCCAGAGTACATGAGCGATAACGAATCGTATCGACACACTCCAGATGGTGAGATTCATCCTGGTGAAGTGGTGGAAGAAAAAATATCCTTGTCTGAGCGTTTTGGTTTATGGATTTCTTTTTACCCTCCAAAACAAGATGAATATCTAGATATGGTGGGTCATTGGTTGCAACACTTTGGACTTTCATCTGACAAGATAGAGGCAGCCAAACCAGAGGCCTTGATTTGGGCTTTAGAAAGAGGCTCTCGCTCAGGTCGAGTGGCTTGGCAATTTGCACGTCACTGGGCTGGACAGCAGGACTGATGTCAGTCAATTCAAATTCTGACAATTCATTGAACTCTTTGAAAACCAACACGCGCACAGTGGTTGAAGTGGCTGTTGGAGTTTTAATCAATCCCGCAGGCGCTTTATTGCTGGGTCAACGACCTGAAGGCAAACCATATGCCGGTTATTGGGAGTTTCCTGGTGGCAAGGTTGAAGCAGGTGAAACACTCTTTGAAGCATTAAAGCGTGAGTTATTGGAAGAGATTGATGTGGTGATTGATGATGCACAAGAAATCATGGTCATCGAACATGATTATCCCCATGCCTATGTGCGTTTACATATTTGTGTGGTGAAGTCATGGCGGGGTCAGCCCCATGGTCTAGAAAATCAATCCTTGGCTTGGCTTGAGCGCGATGATATTGATCGGATTGAAGTCACTCAATTCAATCCAATTTTGCCGGCGACCGTGCCTATTCTTGAACGACTCAAGAATCTATGAAATTTTTTTACTAAGTATTAAAAATTGCAGAGAGATAGCTGGAAAGGCACGTCTTCAGCTAAAGCGCGAGGCTTGGTCTCACCATCGCACACCATGAAGCGGGTCCACAACATGTATTTATTGGCGCTGATTTCTGGAATCAATTGAGGGTTCTCAACACCCACACGCATCAATTGATAGGTTTTGCCAGACAACATTTGTTGGTAGGCGCCATTGGTGGCAAGCATAGAGGTTGCTTTGCCAGAGCCACGCAATAACTTTAAGAATAATTGCGAAGCTTCCTTCCAAGACAGCAGAGGGCCCACAAATTTTTTCAGATTGGCGCGACGCACTGAGGCATCCGTAAATTGCCAAGCATAGTAAGCAGGTAAATCTACTGGACTGGTGCCGCCTGGAATGCTCAAGCGAGAACGAATCAGATTGAGCCATTCACTCTCTAAAATTTGTGCGTTGGTCTTTCCGGTTTGATTGATTTGACCCCAGATCACTTCCATTTCATTCAATGTCGCTTGAAGTGCATCTTGATCAATGTTGCTAGATTTTTTTAACGCCATCAAACTGGCTTTCTGGCGATCCAACTCTTTCATGAGGCTGGACTTTAAATCTGCACGAGCTGTGATCTCACCCAAATCAAACAAAATTGATATGGCTTGATGTTGATCACGCGCATCATCTTTTTCTACGAAATACTCAAAACGGTCAAACAGATACTCCAGTCTCAAAAGACTGCGTACCAGTTCATTGAAGGGATATTCGTAAATAATCACAGTCTCATATTCTAGACTGAAATTATGGAGTTTTTCGCAAAAAAAGATGCTTTTTAGCTACTTTTATGCCTTAACAGGATTTGATGGAGTCGCTGTGCCTCGACTTTTAATTCATCAAGACCCGCGTTATTTTCAATCACGTAATCGGCCATGGCCACACGGGTGTGCCGAGGTGCCTGGCTAGCGATGATCTTTTTGACCATCTCAACACTTAGGCCATTTCTTTGTTGAACCCTTGCGATTTGTTGCTCGCTGGGGCAATCTACCACCACCACACAGTCCAATCGATCGGGAGATTCTTGAAGCCAGGCACTGGATTCAGCGAGAAGGGGAATCATGAACACCAGATAAGCAGGGTGCTTATTCGCCTGAAGGCGAGCCTGGGCTTGCGCCTCTTGATAAATCAATGGATGAATAATGCCCTCAAGCATTTGTTTGGCTTTGGGGTCATTAAAGACCAACTCTCGCATAGCAGCTCGATGAAGAGAACCGTCCACTAGACAAAATTCTGACCCAAACGCTTGCAAGATGGCTGGCATGGCCAAACCATTGGAACCTGTGAGTTGATGGGCAATCAAATCAGTGTCAATTATTGCGGCGCCACAATTTGCCAATTCTTGAGCCACGGCACTTTTACCGCTACCAATACCACCGGTGAGACCCACTCTCAATAAATGGATGGGCTTTGCTAAATGGGTGGAAGAAGCTTTTAAATCTGCCATAACAAAACAATGATGCCACCAAAAGCAATGAATGGGCCAAAAGGAAAAGCGTGGGAGCTATCTTTTTGATGAAACTTTAGCCAAAGGTATCCCCCAATTAATCCAGAGATAGAGGCAATGATCAAAATAAAGGGTAGGTTCATCCAGCCAAGGCAAGTTCCCAGACCTGCCAACAATTTGGCATCCCCCATACCAATGCCATGCTGACCTTTGATGGCAAGATAAAGCCGATTCAGCAAATAAAGAGAAAAAAACCCAGCCAGGCCTCCCAAAATCGATGCTTCCATGCTGGTCCAGTGAAGCCCTAAAACAGTATTGGCCAGCAAGCCAAAAACGATCAAACTGATGGTGAGGCTATCCGGCAAAATGAAAGTCCTGAAATCTATCCAAGACGCAAGGATTAAAAGAGTGATGACAAAAGTCATCGCAATGAGTTCAATCAAAGAATTTGGCCCATTTCAAAAATAGGTAAATACAAGGCAGTCACAATGCAAGCAATGATAAGTCCCATGATAAGCATCAGACAAGGTTCTAAGCTTTGTGTGAGTTGGTCAACCAATTGATTTAGATGTTCTTCTTCTTGCTTTGCAATTGTTTGGAGCATTTGAGGTAAATCGCCTGAGCTCTCACCCACGCGAATCAACTGAATATGCTTTTCCTCAAATAAGCATCTTGAATAACGCGCACTTTGAATCGATTCTGCCAAGGTCCAACCTTGAGAGAGGGATGCATTGATTTGGCGTGACACATCAAAACTTAACCAGTCATTGGAATGAAGAGCAGTTTGTTTGAGAGCTTCTAAGAGAGGAATTCCCCGAGAACTTAATAAAGCAATATTTCTACTCCATTGAATGAGTAAAGAAGCTCTTCTGATTTTCCCGAAGATGGGGACTCTCACTAGACATTGATCCACCCAACGTTGAGTGGGAGTGTGATGAGACCAGATTTGACGTAAGCCAAAACATCCAATAATCAAAATCATCAAAACAAGCCATGCATTATTTTGTAGCCAATGAGATGAGTCGATCAAGATCAATGTGGGCCAAGGCAATTGGGCTTGAAAATTAGCAAACATTTGTTCAAAGCTTGGAATCACCCATTGAAACATGGCCCATAAAACCATCAGTGCCACAGTTAAGACAATCATTGGATAACGAAGTGCCTGATTCATTTTTTGCTGTAAACGAATCTTCTTTTCTAAAAAGAGAGTGACTTGCTGAAAGCTTGCGGGTAATTCACCGGTGGCTTCACCCGTTTGAATGAGCCCCAAACAAAATGGATGAAACCCCATTTTTTCTAAGCCTGAAGATAAGCTCTCGCCTTGGCTTAACAGAGCTTTTAATTGAGGAAGAGGCAACATCTCGAGCGCATCAAGCAAAGGTAGGCCTGCCTCCAATAAGGCTGATAATTGTTGACTTAAATGAAGTTGTTGAGCTTCCTTCATTGAAGCCCTTTCACTTCCTCAAAGCTGGTTTGGTTTTTAGCCACCAAGAGTTGGGCACTTTGCCGCAAGGTTAAAACGCCATCATGCTGTAGGTGTGATTTGATTTCACCAATCGATCTTTCTTGTTCAATCATCTCTTGCACTATATCTGTGATGGGCATGACTTGATGCACGGCTTTGCGACCATCAAATCCTGATCCATGACATTGCTCACAAGTCCTGGTCTCATTGAGTCTGCAGGATGCGCAGAAAATTCTCACTAAACGTTGAGCTGTGATGCAAGAAACATTATTGGCAATTTGATTTTTTGAGCATCCCAGTTGTTGAAGTCTTGAGATGGCGCTAGGTGCATCATTGGCATGCACTGTGGCCAGAACCAAATGACCTGTTTCTGAAGCTTGTAATGCAATCTTGGCTGTTTCAGAATCTCTGATTTCTCCTACCATGATGATGTCAGGATCTTGGCGCATGAGCGCGCGCAGTGCCACATCAAATCTCAAACCAGTTTTTTCATTAATGGGTACTTGATTGATGCCTGCCAGTGGAATTTCTACAGGATCTTCAATGCTGGTGATGTTGCGACTGCCATCGCGCAAATACTTGAGGCAACTATAAAGAGTTTTAGTTTTACCGCTACCTGTTGGACCTGTCACCAAAATCATTCCTTGAGTGCGATCCAAGCAATTGAGTAAATCATTCAATTGTTGTTGAGTTAGGCCAATTTGATGAATGTCCAAATCATTGGCTTGTTGATTGAGTAAGCGCACCACAATCTTTTCACCATGAACTGTGGGCAATGTTGAGATGCGACAAGACACCGGGTGTTCGTGATGAGTGGCGACTGCCTGCATTTGACCATCTTGAGGTAAACGTTTCTCAGCAATGTCTAGGCGCGCTAGAATTTTGATTCTGCTGGCAATGCGTTCATGCCAATGAGCTGGAGAGCTTGATAGATGGCTTAAACGACCATCGACCCGCAAGCGGATATGGCTTACACCGTTTTCTGGTTCAACATGAATATCACTGGCTTTTGCCAGGATGGCTTGATCAATGATGTTTTGCCAGAAATGAATGATGACGTCATCTTGTTCAATCATTCGGTTGATAAATGCGAACGGTCTTGATGATTTGTTCGTCGACTTGAATGATTTCCATCACCACATCGCCAACCTTAACGCTCACGTTATTGTCGGGTATGTCTTCCAATATCTCGATTAGAAGGCCATTCAATGTTTTGGGTCCATCGGTAGGTAGATCAAGATTCAATAAACGATTCAAGTCACGCAAACTGGCTGTGCCATCGGCAATGTAGGTGTTGTCATCTAGCCATTTGGTTTTGATGGCCAAGTCAGGAAGTGAAGTTGTAAATTCACCAATCAACTCTTCTAGGATGTCTTCAATGGTGACCAATCCTTGAACCACGCCGTACTCATCAACCACTAAACCAATGCGCTCTTGGTTTTCTTGGAAGAACTGAAGTTGTTGTAAAACTGGTGTGCCACTTGGAATGAAATAAGGCTCACTCAACAAATCTTTAAAGTGTTGATGTTGTAAATCTTCATCACCCAGCAGACTCAAAGCTTTACGAACCGCCAAAATACCAATCACCTTGTCAGAGTCTTCATCACAGACAGGCAATTTATTGTGATAGCAAGTTTCTAATTGATGAATCACGTCTTCAATCGGTTTTGAGATATCTAACACTTCCATCCGCGCACGAGGTGTCATGACATCATCCACTTGGATGCTTTCAAGATTGAATAAATTCACCAAAATGCTGCGATGCTTATTCGGAATGAAATGGGTGGATTCAAGCACCACGGAGCGCAATTCTTCAGGTGTCATTTGGGTATTTTGATTGGCCTTAGTATCAATGCGCATCACTTTCAATAAAGCCATCACAAAAACATTGATCAGCCACATGATGGGTTTCAAAATGACTGTCAGCGGTCGGATCACCCAGCTTGTAAAAATGGCGATTTTTTCTGGATAGGTGGCACCAATCACTTTGGGAGTGATTTCACAAAAAATAATGATCAAAACGGCGGCCACGCCTGTACTAATAGACAACACTGAGGCGTTGTTACCAAATGCATGCAGTGCAATACCTGTCAATAGCACTGGCATCGCAGTATTCACCACGTTATTACCAATCAAGATGACAGATAAGAGCTCTTCCGTTTTGGAGAGTAAGTGTTGGGTATTTTGCGCACCGCGATTACCGCGATTGGCCAAATGTCGAATTCTGTGTCGATTGGCAGCCATCATGCTGGTCTCGCTAATCGAGAAAAAAGCAGAGATTGCTAAAAGTAAAACTACCAGTGCTACTTGTGCCCACCAAGGCCAATCATTGAGCCACGAATCCATGAATGCTTTCTAAAGCAAAGAACATGAGAGTAACTATAGCAAACTAAATTTAATTTATATGGAATAAGTCTTACAAAATCAGGGCTTCTACTCTGATTTTGGTGTCAGAAAAATCTGATACCTTCAGATCTATCGCAGATTCAATTACAAATTCAATGGCAACTTATGTAGATCGTTGCAATGAATAATCACAGAGATTCAGTAAGCTCTCTTTGGCGGCGTTGCCAGGGAAGCACTTCAAGCAGTCTTTGGCCAATTGAGCTTCGCGTTTTGCAACGGTTTCAGTGTATGAAATGGCATCAGATGCCATGATGGCGGAATAAACCTGAGCAAAAAGATCTTCAGGAAGTTCTTCTGCTTGCTCAATTGCTGATCTGATCAATTCTTTTTGTGAAGGTGTGCCATTTTCTAAAAGATAAATGAGTGGCAAGGTAGGTTTACCTTCGCGCAAATCATCGCCCGCATTCTTACCCATTTGTTCGGCACTGGCGGTGTAATCCAAAATATCATCGACCAGTTGGAAGGTTGTACCAATGTGACGACCGTAGGCTTCTGCCGCTTGAAATTGCTCTGGTGTGGCTTTGGCCAGCAAAGCGCCTAGAGCGGAAGAGGCCTCAAATAATTTACCCGTTTTGTAATGAATCACTTGCATATAACGTTCTTCATTGACGTCAGGGTCATGCATGTTCATCAGTTGCAATACTTCGCCTTCAGCAATCGTATTGGTCGCATCAGCCAAGATTTGCAAAATCTTGATTTCATTTGGGGCGACCATCATCTGAAAAGCGCGTGAATATAAAAAATCGCCCACCAATACGCTGGCAGCATTGCCAAAAGCGGCATTGGCCGTGGCTCGGCCACGACGCAAATTCGATTCATCGACCACATCGTCGTGCAGTAGGGTCGCTGTATGAATAAATTCCACCACAGCAGCCATATCCAGGTGATGATGGATTGGGGCGCCATTGGCAATCGCTTGGCTAGTTAACAGGAGCAAAGCTGGTCGAATGCGTTTACCGCCCGCTTCAATGATGTAGGCTGAAATTTGATTAATGAGGGCCACATCAGAGCTCAAACGAGTACGAATCACTTCATTCAGTGACTGCATATCGGCTGAGATAGGGGTAAAAATAGACTGTAAGTTAGTGCTCATTAACTATATAAATTGGTCTTGATTCAAGGGGATTTAGTTTAACCCATTGAATTAATTAAGTTTTATTATAAAAATTAGGATGAAGTCCTTATTATTTGCCTCAATTCTACTTTTTGACTAGAAATATAGCTAGGGCTATAATTTAAGGCTCTACTCGACATGGGGTTGGGTAGTTTATGAATAGAAAGATTTCAATATGTACGCGGTCATAAAAACCGGTGGCAAACAATACAAAGTTGCTGCTGGCGAAAAATTGAAAATAGAACAGATACCAGCGGATGTAGGCACTGAAATCACACTTGACCAAGTTCTCGCCGTAGGCGAAGGCGAATCACTGAAGTTTGGTGAGCCATTGGTGAGTGGTGCAACTGTTAAAGCCACTGTTATTTCTCAGGGTCGTCACGACAAAGTGAAGATTTTTAAGATGCGTCGACGCAAGCACTATCAAAAGCGTCAAGGTCATCGTCAGAACTTTACTGAGATTTTGATTAACACGATCAAGGCCTAATAGGCAGAGGCGGAGTAGAAAATGGCACAGAAAAAAGGCGGCGGTTCCACACGTAACGGCCGTTACTCAGAGTCAAAACGATTAGGCGTTAAAGTTTATGGCGGTCAAGCCATTAACGCAGGCGGCATCATCATTCGTCAACGCGGTACACGCGTTCACCCAGGTGTGAACGTTGGTTGTGGCAAAGACCACACATTGTTCGCATTGGTAGATGGTCATGTTCAATTTGGCGTTAAAGGCGCAGATAAGAAAGCATTCGTATCTGTACTTCCGACAGCTTAATTAGCCTTAACTGAGATAACGAAGAACATTCAGAACTCAGCATAAGGCCTCGCC
>CAYVBV010000005.1:0-40944 GCA_964449745.1 uncultured Polynucleobacter sp.
GAAAGACCCCGCTACGGCGGGGTTCTTTCTTTTATGGACTCTTTACGCTAGTCTTTGCTTATGGCACTTAAAGAGTCTTTACAAAAATTCGCAGTTGAAACTAGTTTATATTGCCCCTTTCAACGAATTATAAATAAACTTACTGACGAAGACCGAGAGGTATTAACTAAAGCATTGGTTGAGGGTTATCCCAATATCACTATTGCTAAGGCGCTACGAACCGAGGGTTATCGGATAGCAGAAATATCCATTATGGAACACAGAAAAGGATTGTGCCGTTGTCCAAAAACGACAAACTCCAAGAAGTCCTAGATAGCCGCGAAGCCGAATACGGTAACGCGCTAGAAAACTTTGAGCGCATTGGCAAGGTATGGGGAGCGTTATTGAATATTGAACCAATACCCGCGTATCAAATTGCTCTTATGATGGATTCACTTAAAACAGTACGGTTATTTAACAACCCAACCCATAATGATTCGTGGGTAGACAAACTAGGCTACATACATCACGCCGTAGAAATAGTGAACAAATGACACTAAAAGACGCATTTGACGAACAGCCGGAAGAACTTAAATCTGAAAACATTAGAGAATTACAGCAAGTTGTTATCAGATTACAGAAACAACTCCGTAAAGCAAAAGAGCGCAATGAAGCTTTAATAGAGGTTACACATCAGGCCGCTTACGACGCGATGATAAGCATGGGCAAAATAGAGCCTATACCGGCCCCTGCGACACAAAAAAGTAGCAAGACAGCAGAAATAGCCTTGTGGCATTTAACAGATTGGCAGGGGGCAAAACGCACGACTTCTTACGATAGTGAAATTATGCGCAAACGCGTAATGGCATTTTGTCAGAAAGCGGTACGCATTACTGATATACACCGGGCAGACCACCCGGTTAAGTCTTGTACCATCATGTTTGGCGGCGACATGATAGAAGGCTTATTTAATTTCCCTAGCCAAGTCTTTGAGATAGACGCGACTATCTTTGAGCAATATGTGACGGTATCCCGGCTATGTGTAGATGTAGTCCGATACGCGCTCGCTAACTATGAAAAAGTAGAAGTGGTTGCTGAGTGGGGTAATCATGGTCGTATAGGTTCTAAACGCGATTCTGTTCCACGGTCAGATAACTTTGACCGAATGTGTTATGAATTAGCGCGTCAATTATTAGCCAATGAAAAACGCCTAACATGGAACGATTCGCCGGAAGATATACAGCGCGTACAAATCGGTAACTACAAAGCGCTTCTCATTCACGGTGACGAAGTAGGGCGCAACGGTTTTGCTTCTCCGGGGCAGATAGTCCAACATGCTAATCGTTGGCGTAGTGGCGCATACGATTGGGATTTTAGAGATGTTTATATTGGCCACTATCACACACACGCAGAATGGCCAATGGCTAATGGATTAGGTTCGGTATATCAAACAGGTTCTACCGAATCAGATAATCGTTATGCCGGTGTTATGCTGGCCGCAAGCGCAACACCGTCACAACGACTTCATTTTGTAGACCCAACAAAAGGTCGGGTTACAGCCGCATATAAAATATGGCTTGACTAAGCCTCTTTAATATGTGTGCCGAGTAAAGTATCTACACGGCGAGCGCCACATTCGCAATAAAAATAATTACCGTGTTGTGGAATCCAATTATGTTCGTGTGCCATAAGCCTCCTTTCTTATATACATACTCGGTATCTTGTAAACATATTTATTACATTTGTGACTAAGCGCACAAAAAAAGTTAGAAAAACTTTGTAAAGGTTATTGACCTTCGTAACGGAGGCGCGTATGTTTGCGCCAACTAGGGGCCTTAGGCCCGGAAGGTAGGAAACATGGCAACAATGACCGAACAGCAAGCGCATGACATATATGTTGAGGCTTACGAAGCCGGCGTTCAAGCGGCTAACTCAATACAGCCAAGACCAATGATAGTTCAACAGGTTGGCCTAGATGACCAACCATTTCCCGGCACAGAACCCGAAATCGTATGGGATGGCTTATGCGGTTTCGCATGGGTAGTTATCAAACCGGCTCGCGGACCATTTGTGAATTACCTAAAAAAGCGCGGAGTAGGCGACAAGCATTATGAAGGCGGTTGGAACATTTGGATAAGCGAATATAACCAGTCATACGAGCGCAAAGAGGCTCACGCTGACGCGATGGCAGAAATTTTCCGCAAGCATGGGCTAAACGCTTATGCCGGTTCAAGGCTGGACTAATGACTAAGGACGAATATAACAAAGCCATAGACGAGGCCCGCGTCAAACGAAGAGAGGCATTAGCAGAAATAACCACTCTTACGCTGGCTCCTTTTGACATAAGCGCCGTTCTAAAACAAGCCCAAATAGCGCAGGACGCGTACGAAGAAATCCGTATGCTTAAAACCGAAATGCGCGAACAATATCCACATAAATGTGTTTGTACCTGTGGCAAATATGTAGGAGAAAATGATGAGTAAAAGTTATAAATGCGCGGTTAAAGGTTGTAAAGTCCGTTGGGAAACTAAAGGTTTTATAAATGAACCCTTTTTTTGCCATAAACATATTGACCAAGACCCACGAACCACAAGCGAAGCCTATCCCGGAGCGTGGCGAGATGAAGAAGACTTTGCTTACAACCACGGAATAGAAGGGTGACATGGCTAAAAAAGTAAGAAAGCCAAAATACCAATGCGAATGCGGTATGTGTATTGAGTGTATCCAAAGGAGTTACTAATGACGAAAACTAAAGGAATGTCGCATGACACATATTTAAGTGTCCGTGAATTTTTCCGCCACAAAGGCGAAAAGGCTCTTGCCGCTAACGACATTAGCGAAGCCGATTATTGCGCTGGCGTAGTGCGAGGGTTAGACCTAGCCTTCGGAGATGGGTCTGCTAAACCTTGGACTCATCATGAAACGCTACGGCCGTTATGACCGTTTATAAGCAAGCCCATCAGATATTTGAAAAGTGGGAAAACGACAAACCCTACGAATTAGGTCTAAAACATCGTTCAAGTGGCCAATATCAAATGTATAAAGTCTTTGCTAAAGATATTAACGAAGCGCGCCGTTTGAGCGATTTTTGGTTGTCAGATTCAGGAAACAGAAAAGAAGGCTGGGTAGTTCAATATGTATTACCGTTCCGTCAATCCTCGTCATCTTCCCAATCGTAATCGGGGGTTTTGCGAATATCCATGCCGGCCTCTTTAGCACCATTTAATGCGTTTATAAATAAGTCATACGCCCTACTAGACATATCCGTAATTTGGTCAGGATAAATTGCTTCATGTTCAATTTCAACATAAAGACTATGAAGGCTCAAAACAACTCTCGCGTTTGGGTGAGGGTTCTGAGGTATCTGAGGTGGTTGTGACATATCCCGATTTTGCCACCTATTACAAAAAAATTTCTACGCCACGCCGGGGCGGGGTCTTCCCTATTAGTAATACTTCCGGCATAGTACGCACAACGGGCCAAAGGCCCCCTAACAGGAAGGCAAGTAATGGCAGGTGAATACCTAGAGGATTACGAACTGGTTGAGAGCCGGCTTCGTAGACTCTACACAGCACACCCACAAGCGCGAGTTCTTACGGACATGGTTCATAATGACGACCGCCGTTTTATCGTCAAAGCCGAGGTCTATTTGACCCCGGAAGACATGACCCCTTCGGCGACCGGATATGCCGAAGAAATCATAGGCGCTGGCTTCGTAAATAAGACCTCAGCCCTAGAAAATTGCGAAACCTCAGCCATAGGCCGAGCCATAAGCAATTCAGTTCTCTGTCTAGGCGCGCCGGAAGGCAAACGCCCAAGCCGTCAAGAGATGGAAAAGGTAGAGCGATACAAGGCTGAACCACGCAAGCCCGCTCCAAAGCCCCGCCCGGTTGTAGAAGCAACCCCGGAGCAAATAGCAAACGCCGCACTTAAAATTGGCGAGGCTCAGGGCGAAAACGACAAAGACAAATTGCGTGAAATATGGACTAAAAATCTTGACCTGCTAGACATTAAAGTGGACAACATAACACTTAAAGATGTAATTAACCGCCGGGTCAAAGAGTTGATTACTAACAATGAGTAGCGCAATGGAATTGCCATTAACCCCTTATGCTGGTACAAGCGGTTGGGCCGGTACGGAAACAAGCCGGGCTAGGGCTAAACAACAAGACTCAGACGGCACAACCAAATTGCGACAAACGATTACGCTAACGCATTTACGGCATAACACCGGGCGCGGATTGACATGGAAAGAATTGGCAGAAATAACTAACTGGCACCATGGTCAAGCAAGTGGAGTGCTTTCAGTATTACACAAGGCAGGTCTAATCGCCCGATTACAAGAAACCCGGAATCGTTGCCTTGTCTATGTAGCGCCGGAATATGTATTTAACCGGCCATTATCAAATCAAAAAATCAAAACATGTAAGCATTGCGGAGGCCAATTATGAGTAAAAATAAACCGTTTAAGCCACCCGCCGGTTTTGTTGTGGGTGTTCATATAAACATGCTTGGAATCAAAGCGTTAGCCAAAGAACTAAACATGGAACCTATTACGGTAGCCCAAGCGTGTGAACGCGCCGGCATGATGTTACAGCCTGACATTATGGATTTGTCAGGGGACTCGGCTAAGGTGTTGCTAGAACAACAAAAAAAGAAAGTTCAGCCATGAATATCGGACAATGCGAAGGGTGTAAGCACCGTTCCATGCTGATAGATGGAGTCTATTGCGAAGGGTGTTATGACCGTTATGCCAAAGAGTGAAGTAGTTACACCGGCCCAAGTAGAGGCAAAACTAAAATCTCTTAGCAAAGAAATAGACGCTTGCCATGATGATTTAGTTAAGGCCGAATATCGGTATTACAAAACCAAAGCCGTTTATGAAATTGCTATGGCAGAAACCCGTTTATCGCTGGCTAGGCAAACCGCGCCAAATGGTAAAAATTACACAGTAGGCGAGCGCGAGGATATGGCAATAATCGCTAATCGTGATAAGCATATTGAAATGGCAGAAGTAGACGCATTAGTAAGAGCAGTACGGGCAAACGCCCAACGACTTAAAGCGCAGGTAGATATTGCGCGTTCGGTCGGAACTAGTGTAAGAACAAGCATGGAGGTTATATGACACAAAAGAAAGTCACTTTGGCAGATATAGCCGAAAGTGTTTCCGAGTTAGACGAAGAAGAAATGGAACAAAAATACACGCTTACAAAAGCCGGGGAATCGGCGGTTGCGGAAGCGTATTGGCGAGCCAAAATAGCGGAAGAAATCCGACAAAATAATCGGCCTATTTGCGTGTGTGAGCGTTGCGGAAACATACAAGAGGGTGCGATAGTAGACCGTTGTATAGAAACAGCATTAGGAAAGCGGAAAAAATGACCATAGTAAATTTGCTTTTAGGCGCACTCAAAGCCCATGACGGAAACCGAGCGCGTTCTAAGCAGGTACAGATAGGGCCAAGCGGGGCTGGTTCTTGTAAGCGGTATTTATGGCACACGCTTAAACAAACCCCAAAGACGGCAGAAACCGACAACTTAGCCGCGATTATGGGTACATATATCCACAAAGGCATATCCGAAGCCATAAAGCGCGAAGACCCATTTGGGGATAATTTCTTAATAGAGCAACAGTTTTCTACGCCTCGCATAACCGGCAACATTGACTTATTTATCAAAGACCAAGGGTTAGTAATAGATTGGAAAACTATTAAGACTAACGGGCTGAGATATTTCCCTAACGAAAAGCAACGCTATCAGGTTCACATTTACGGATATATTTTAGAAGAAAACGGATACACCGTGAATGATGTTGCTCTTGTGGCAATATGCCGTGACGGCGGTAGCGATAAAGTCAAAGAGTTTCGTGAGCCATATTCACGCGAGATAGCAGAACTAGGCTTAGCGTGGATAGAAGATGTGCAAAATATTGTTGCTAACGACCTTCCCGCACCTCAACCCACGGAAAAACTTTCATGGTGTTCTAACTATTGTTCGTATTATGACCCGTCAGGAGAAATCGGTTGCCCAAGTTCCGGGAGGTAGATTGGAGTAAAGCAGAGTGTTGGGGCATTAACACCGACCTGTTTTATCAAGTAGAAGAAGAACGAAACGCAAAAGCGTATATTTTTATAAACGCTGTCAGGACAATTTGTAGCCGTTGCCCTATATTTAATGATTGTCTTGCTTATGGTTTTGGACATGAGCAATATGGCGTTTGGGGCGGTATGACAACTTTAGAAAGACGGGCCGTTGTAGAACCTAAAAAATATCCGGCGCAATTACGGCGCGCCCTATTTGACTTAGAGGCTTACGGCATAACATACAAGCAAATCAGGGAGGCTTATGAGTATTCGCGTAATGACGGAAGTGTGGAAAACGAACCTACCGACCACGGAGAAAATGGTTCTGCTAGTTATCGCAGACCACGCGAATGATGATGGTACAGAGGCTTGGCCTAGTCAAGCCACGATAGCCAAAAAATGTAGTATCAGCGTTCGCACCGTTCAGCGTTGTGTTAATACGCTGGTCAAACATAAATACATTCGCTTAGAAAAAAGAGCCGGTGGGTCAATAGATTGTCGGGAAGACAGAAGGCCAAACAGGTACAGCATTAACCTATCTAGGCTACGAGGCGACAATGTGACGGGGCGACAGAATGACGCAGACGGGGCGACATTGACGACAGGTACGGGGCGACAATCACGCCACATGAACCATCCTAATAAACCATCCATAGAACCATCCATGTTTGATGAATTTTGGAAGATATATCCCCGAAAGGTGGCAAAAGGTAACGCGTTGAAGGCTTGGGGTAACGCCATCAAAGTAGCCAAGCCGGAACAGATTATTGCGGGGGCTAAAAAATACGCTAACGACCCCGCTCGTGACCCTAAATTCACAGCCCACCCCGCAACATGGCTGAACGCCCAAAGATGGCTAGACGAACCGCAGGTGGAAGATAAGAGGCAACCCGCGCCCCGCGTGGAGTCTTATAACCCGGCTATTCATGGCCCAAACAAAGACGCGGTTCCCATGCCCGAAGCCATCAAAGAGTTTCTGAAAAATACTTTGCGAAAGTAATAATTACACCCTACAATAGTAATAATTACTGAGGGGGTGATGATGACCACAGTTAAGTGTCCGGTATCCCAATTACAATGCGGCGACCAAGTTTATGTCGCTGGTCATGTCAAAACTGTTGTAGGAATTGAAGGGCCGGACCGTATCGGTACTTATGATGTTTTCCTTCAAGATGACCACGGACAAAAATCGCAGGAGATATTCAACGGTACAGTTACACTTGCGCGGTGATTGAGTTTCGCGTAGACGGGCAACCGATACCGCAAGGCAGTATGAAGGTCATAAATGGCCATGTCATACACTCTCAGGGTTCGGCGCTTGCCGCATGGCGGTCTGCTATTGCGTTAGCGGCTAAAAAAGCCGGAGCATTTCCAACACGCGACCCCATAACAATTACAATGGCTTTTGTTTTTCAGCGACCAAAAACGGTTAAACGCTTAGAACCTACCGTTCCGCCTGATTTAGATAAATTAGTTAGGGCAGTATTAGACGCATTAACCGCTATTGCTTACATAGATGATGGACAAGTAATAGAGTTATACGCCAAAAAGATGTACGGATTATCTCCGGGAGTAAAAATACAAGTCGCCACGAAATAATTTTTTATAAATATGCTTGTAATTTTGTAATGTATTCCGTATGTTCAACCCATGAACACATTTTTACCATTTCCAAGTTATGAATTATCCGCACAATGTCTTGACAACCGCCGATTAGGCAAGCAACGCGTTGAGACATATCAAATTTATCAAGCGCTTTCGGGCGCTTATGGCAACAAAGGCGCATGGACTAATCACCCCGCTACTAATATGTGGCGCGGTTACGAGCCGGCGTTGTTGTTGTATGGCCAAGTAATGTGTGAAGAATGGCGCAAACGCGGTTTCGCTGACAAAATGCTTGACACATTTATTGCCTTTTCGCAGTTGCCCAAACATAAAGAAATCATTACGCCTTGGTGGTTTGGCTTTCAGCCATTACACCTATCGCACCGCTCTAATTTATTACGCAAAGACCCGGCGTGGTACAGCGTAGAGTTTAAGCATTTTCTTCCGCCTAACGACTTGCCGTATTTGTGGCCACATTCCGAAGACGATTTATTGTTTAAGGTTGGTGCAACCGGCGAGTTTTATCACGGTCCAATGCCGGTGTGGTAAGCCTCACAAAATATTTATAAAAACTTTGCGAAAACTATTGACAAACATTACAAACCGGCGTAGGTTGGATAGTGAAGCCCCGCCGGGGCTAGATAGAAGGCATAAATGAAATGTAGTCATGGCAAAACAGAACCAACTCAATGCTGGTTATGTAAATTAGAAAATGCGGCAACTCAAACTCTTAATGAAGTATTAGAGGAAGGCGAACAAACAAAGTGAAAATCATAACCACAGTAACCACGGTGTACGACACCGCAACCAAAGAAGTTACCGAATACCGAGATGTCGTTGAGCGTTATGGCGACATTGATTTTCTAGGCGTAGCGCCTTCGCTACTAAAACTAGAACCCCTGACCCGTTATACCGACAGCACTTGCGCAAAGTGTGAAACTAAAATCGCTGTTCAGGTAGAACATTACAAAGCCGGCGCTAATTATTGCCACGCTTGCGCAATGGCTAAGTTGGGAGCATAATGCCACGATTTACCGCCAAAATTACTTTTCTATATGATGATGTTACTGACCCTAAAATGACTAAGGCTAAACGCAACGAGATATTGCGCGACTTAGTATTTGACGAATTAGGCAGAATTATGACTTACGCCAATATGCCCGGCGAAGTATTAGAGGTGCGAAAGAGTCAAGATGAGTAAAACCCGATTAACGCGCCGTGGCAAAATTGTCTTAACGCTGGCCATACTTGTAATAGTGTGGTTTTTATTTGACAGCACTACGCCGTCAGAATGCAAAGTGCCTTTTGAGGAATTGCCTCAATGGTGTATAGGATTGTTATACCCATGACCACCTACGAAGGCTGGACAAATCGCGCTACTTGGAATGTATCGTTATGGCTTAATAATACTTTTGTGTATTACGAAGCCGCCGTTGAATTTATGAAAAATTACAAAGGCAAACAACCTTATAAAGATTTCATATTAGATTGCGGATTAGATACACAACGAACCCCTGATGGGTTCAAATGGATAAGCATGGAATTAAACTACGCAGAACTAAACCAAATGATGTGGGAATTCAGACCTAACGATTGGAAGTCAAAATGATAGACCCAACGGTACAAGCATGGTTAGCAACCGCCGGCGCTCGCATGGTAATCGCGGCTGAAAGCGGAGAACCCAAAGCCATGTACGAAGTAGTGTCTGAGGTAGCCGGTAAAATTGACCGATATGTGACCCCCGCTCGTATAGCAAGCGAGCGCGTAATGGTTGAAAATGAAGGTATCCTTAACTAGTCCTAGAAGCAACCGAAAGGGGAAATAATGGACAGCAAGATAAATCGGTGCGGTAAATGCGGAGCATGGGTGTACGGTGTTTCCGCTTGCGGATATTGTGTTAAGGGAGCGAAGGAGTAACCCATACTTCTACGCAAGCGAATCCTTTTAGCGGTCGCAATAGCGATTGGGTTCGCAGTATTACCCACAACTCACGCACAAGCGCCAAAGATAGAAAAACCTCACTCTTTTGCGCACCTAGCCCCTAAAGATTACGCGTGGACACTAGTAGCCAAAACATGGCAGAAACGGTCTGAGTGGACCTGCCTTGCCCGTTTGTGGGGCAAAGAGTCTGCTTGGAATCACAAGGCTCAAAACCCTACCTCTACGGCTTTTGGGATACCCCAATTCTTACAAAAAACATGGGAAACCTACGGTTTTGACACACCGCCTAAATCGCCCCATACACAGATAGACGCAGGGTTGCGGTATATTACAAGCCGTTACAAAACTCCATGTATCGCATGGAAAGTATGGCAAGTGAGGGGTTGGTACTGATGTCAATTATTTGGCCCACGCACAGCGAACCGGTGTTGCCTAATATCCCTGAGGAAGAAATTTATGAAGACGAGGACCAAGAATTAACAAAAAGATAGTCAAAATAGTTACGGAGCGGGCGGGCGGTTATTGTGAGATATGCGGGAAAGTAGCCAAGGAATCTATGGCTATTCATCACCGAAAACTCAAAAGTCGCGGGGGTCAAGACGAACCCTCTAACCTGCTTTACATTCATCACGAATGTCACAACATGGGAACTAACGGGGTCCACAATAAAGTTGCTTGGGCCACAAGTAATGGTTATATGGTGAATTCGTGGGCAGACCCGTCTGAGGTTCCCGTTTTGCGTCCTGACGGAAGTTTAGTAATATTACTTAACAACGGCGGAACGGCTACGGTAATGGAAGGTGACTAATGATAAATCAAGTTGTAATACAAGGAAATGCCGGTAATGACCCCGAACTCAAATTCGTCAAAGACAATCTCGCGATTGCTAGTGTTTCGGTCGCTCATACGCCCCGCACCCAAAAGAATGGGCGTTGGGAAGATGGTGAAACTATGTGGATTCGCGTTGTTCAGTTTGGCGAAAAGGCGGAAACCTTAGTAGACGCAGTTAAAAAAGGTGATTCGGTTATTATTACCGGGGCGCTAAAACAAACAAATTATAAATCCCGTGACGGACAAGAAAAAACTGGTTTAGAAATTAACGCAACTAGCGTTAGCGTTATGGCGCGCCCGAGCAAAAGGAAGGAAGACTTACCATCATGGTAGAAGAAGGACTATTAACAAGCGAGGATACGGCCGCTTTGTTAGGCATAACCACAAACCACTTACGACAAATTCAATGGCGCGGGGCGTTAAAGTGGCGTAGCAAACAGGGCAACCGAGTGTTCTATGCCATAGAAGATATTAAGGCTTACGCAGAAACGCGCAAACCACGGAAAACCGAAGATAACAATGGCTAAAGTAGTGCCATGCTACAAATTGAAGACGAGGTTACGGTCGCTGATATTGACGAAGCGATTGCTCATATTGCCGCGTTGCTCAAAGTAGACACCTACGGGAACAGAATGGATTGGCGTAAAAAACAAATGTTACAAACAAGCATTGACGATTTACTAGACGCAAGGTTGGCTTTAATAGGGAAATAAGAAAGTAGGAAGGCGTGAGTGAAAATTCTGTTTTGCCGGAAGACGATTTGGCATGGTTTCGGCAATATCGTGATGATACCTTTTGGAAACCGGCTCGCACCTATGCCAAAACAGCGCCCCACGAATACACTGTTCGGGAGTGGGTTCCTGAGCGTGATGATGAATTTGTCCACGCAGTAATACTTATCCGTCAATACGGTACGGTTGAATACTTTTACCGCAAACCGTTTATCTATCTATTTCTTGACGGTATGAAGTATTGGACTATGGGCGAACCTATACCCCAAACCACGCTTATAAATCGTTGCCCTTGGGAAAATGTGTATGGAAACTGATTTTGCCTATCACACAGCCTTAGCAAGTGGAAAGATAGAAAATGTTTCGGCCGTAGATGAGTTTCATTATGGCAATTCCGTAGCGTTCCGGCATGACATATTTGATGAATACCCCACGATTTACGACACCTGCGACATAATTTATTTTGACCCACCGTGGCGCGAAGGGGCGAAAGTCTTTGACGCTAGGGTAAATATAAGCGGCAGAACATTCGGCCAATTTACAGACCGTCTTTCAGAACTAATTAGTATTACAAAAGCCCCGGTAATTTTGTCTTGTGGCGAATGGGGTAAAAAACAATTACCAACACCGGACTGGACTATGCGGGCTAACCTCAAAGGCACGGTTGGCAAGTGTTATTTATTTGGATACCGGGCAGAGCAACCTGATGATGATTTACACCTATTGCCGTACCTAGCGGAGCGATACAACCGATTAGGAAACTGGTTTTGCGGGTACGGCAACTTAGCCTTTGAAGCAGTCAAACGCGGCAAGTCTTTTGTAGTTTCAGATTACAACCCACAATGTATTGGGTATATCGCGGAGAGGCTGAAATGACTAGGGTTCTTGTTAGCGCCATTCCTGACCGAGTGTTATTCGTGGATTATCTAAAACGCCATATCCCACACTTAGAAGTCACTTGGGATACTACTCGCAACGCTATGGATACTTTTTTAACCACCATGCGGAACGCCGGCAACGACCCAATTATCCATTTAGAAGATGACATATTGCTGACCCAAAACTTTGTAAGCAAAATAGAGCAAGCCATTAGCGAGCGCCCTAACGAGATAATTCAATTCTTTTCTCGGTCACAAGCGGACATAACCGAGGGTTCGCGATACCGGGCTGGCGGGTCATTCTTAATGAACCAATGTAAATATCTCCCGGCTGGCGTAGCGAAAGGTATTGCTGACTACTATCCCGAATGGCCGGGCAAAGTAGAACACCCTACGGGTACGGATAGCATGATGGGCGACTATTTTCGGGTAAAAAAAATGCGCTATTGGAACTATGTACCTTCGCTTGTAAATCACGCCCCGGTTAAATCAGAGATAAACTCGCGGCGTTCGCGGTATAGGCAAGCAAAAGTTTTTTATTACCCGGAGATGGAAGGATATCCGCTTGAAAATTTATAGAAACACTAGCGTTTATGATGAGGCGCTAAATCGTATCCGCCTTCTTTTTGATGAGTTTCCGGAGGTGGTTGTATCTTCTTCGGGCGGCAAGGACAGCACCATAATTTTTGAGTTAGCCAAGATGGTTGCCCGCGAAAAGAACCGATTGCCCCTAAAAGTATTTTGGTTAGACCAAGAATGTGAGTTTGAGGCCACGGTTGAATACATAAAGACCGTAATGTATGACCCTGATGTATTACCGCTTTGGTATCAAATTCCATTCAGATTACAAAACGCCACTTCTGCCACCGATTTATGGCTAAATTGTTGGGGCGAAGGCGAGGAATGGGTCAGAGATAAAGACCCAATATCTATCAAAGAAAACACTTTTGGAACAGACCGGTTCGTTGCGCTTATGGAAGCCATTATGAGTCAGACCTTTGACAAGCCTACGGCAGTATTAACAGGGGTCAGGGCTGAGGAATCGCCTACCCGTTTTGTCGCCGTGACCGAAGACCCGACTTATAAATGGATTACTTGGGGCAATAAAATAGACACTAAAAAGCAGATATTTAACTTTCACCCTATTTACGATTGGAGTTATTTAGATGTCTGGAAAGCCATCCACGAACACAATTGGGAATACAACCGTCACTATGACGCACTCTTTCGCTACGGAGTACCGGTGCGGAAAATGCGGGTATCTAACTACCACCACGAAACAGCAGTCCATTCGCTATTCCTACTCCAAGAGGTCGAACCCGATACTTACGAACGCGCTACTCAGCGTATTTCAGGTCTTGATACCGCCGGAAAGATGGGCAAAGATGATTGGTTTGTCTACGAATTGCCCTTCATGTTTAAGGATTGGGTTGAGTACCGAGATTACCTCTTAGAAAATCTTATTCTTGACCCGAAACACCGCGCTCGCTTTGCCCAACGCTTCGCAAGCATAGAACGGCGTTATAGCCGGTCAATAAGCCCGGAAATGTATAAGACCTTTATAAACAGCATTCTTTGTAATGATGTTGAGATGACTAAATTATCAAACTGGGAAGTCCGTAATTTTACCGACAAACAATTAGAGAAAAAGGAGAAGCATGAAGCAGAGTTTGCCCGACTCACTCAAAACCGCGCTGAATGAGGCCGTAGCCGAGGCGGAGAGCCCACAAGAAATGCTGAACGCTATCCGGGCCTATCTCCATGATTTATCGCCTCGCAAGACCCAACCTATTGACAATGTAATGTGGGTTCCGGTTGATAAGGTACAAGCCAATGATTACAACCCAAATAGTGTGGCCACAAACGAAATGCGATTGCTTTATGTGTCCATTAGCCATGACGGCTACACCCAACCCGTGGTCACGGTTTATGACCCCACCATTGACAAGTATGTGATTGTGGATGGCTTTCACCGTTATACAACCATGCGGCGCAACAAAGATATTTATGAATTGAACGGCGGGTATCTGCCAATAGTCGTTATTGACAAAGACATAAACGACCGAATGGCCGCCACGATTCGCCATAATCGCGCAAGAGGCAAGCATTCTGTTGCGGGAATGGGCCAAATAGTGTTCAATATGTTACGAAATGGGGCCACAGATGGGCAAATATGCGCAGAAGTGGGCCTAGAACCCGAAGAATTAGCACGATTAAAGTATGTTACAGGCTTCGCAAAACTGTTCGCGGACACTAAGTACGGACAGGCTTGGGAAACTAATAACCAAATAAGAGTGCGGAAAGATTGGTTGGCGAAAAATGAACATACAGAATCTACGCCTTGAAAGCCTTATCCCCTATTGGCGCAACCCACGCAAGAACGATGTTGCGGTTGAGAAGGTTAAGGAGTCCATCCGGGAGTATGGCTACATTACGCCCATAGTCGTAGATAATTCATTAACCATAGTCGCTGGCCACACTAGATACAGGGCGCTAAAAGAATTAGGTTATGAAGAAGTACCCGTAATAATCGCAGACCTGCCGGAGAAAAAGGCTAAAGAGTTTCGCATTATTGACAACCGTACTAGCGAGTACGCCACTTGGACACCCGATTTGGCGTTAGAACTCAAAGAATTCACAGACCCTAACTTCTTAGACATATTCTTTCCTGATGTAAAACTAGACCCCGATTTCGCCAAAGCCACGGCATTTCAAGCCGAGCAGAACATTGACGATATTGCTCAAAGGTTAGAACAACAATTCGCTGAGGCTTCCGAAGCCCGTGAGCGTGAGCCTAAAATGACCATACCTTGCCCACATTGCGCCGAAGATATAGTCCTATACAGAAAAGACTTACTCAAAGATAAGAACTGGGAATTAGATGTCTGAGATATCGTTTAACGCCTCACTTATGAAGATGGTTGCGGCTACTACGCGCCAAAGAGTAATTATGGAAATACAGGCATTCGCCAATGATTACCACCATCATATTGACGGCTTTGATGTTGTACGCGTAGACCAACTATTAGACTTTTTACGAACACCGGGAGAAGAAAATGTCAAAACGGGGTAGAAAGACAAAATTAACACCGGAACTGCTAGATAGGTTAGAAAAAGCGCTCGCGGCCGGCAATTATGTAGAAACTGCTTGCTCTTATGTAGGCATTTCGCATTCAGTTTTCTACCATTGGTTAGCAGAAGCCAAGAAACCAAAGGCAAGAAAGATTTATTTAGAATTTTTAGACACCATTGAGCGTGCTAGAGCCGTGGCAGAGATTAGAAATGTTCAGATAGTTCAAGCGGCGGCGCAGGGTAGACCCGGTAATCCACAGACAGGCGAAACAGAAAAAGACCCGGACTGGCGGGCGGCTACATGGTTCTTAGAGCGGGCTTATCCTCGCAAGTGGGGCAGACATGAACGCGTTGAGTTATCAGGAACAGAAGGCGGCCCAATAAATGTATCCGTAGACACTAAACAAGCCCTATTGGAGATTATTCGGGAAAAAACACCTAAGGCGGAGTAATGGCCCTTAGCCTTCAAGAGTACCTAGCGACACTTCCGGAAGCACAACAGGAAGAAGCGGTATTACAACTAGACGAAGCACAGCGTCTAGACATGATAAAAAAGCCTTGGTGGTTTATAGGCAGACCCGAACAACAAGAGCCGCCGGGCGATTGGACCGTATGGCTTATTTTGGCGGGCCGTGGTTGGGGCAAAACTAGAACCGGCGCGGAATGGCTCGTAGAACAGATATTAAATAACCCTATTGCTCCTGATGGTGCGCCTACCGAATGGGCGATTATGGGAGAAACTTTTAGCGACACCCGTGTTATGTGTATGGAAGGCCCTAGCGGTGTCTTGCGTGTTTTGCTTAGACGCGGGTTAGTTAATGGCGTGGATTTCACCTATAACCGTTCGGCTTGGCAGATAAACTTTTCTAAAGGCCAAAAGGTACACATGTTTGGCGCTGATAATCCTGACGCTGGCCGTGGTTATAACCTATCCGGCGTATGGGCAGACGAAATCGCTAAGTGGAAATATTCTTATGAGTCTTGGAACGAGGGTATTGCCCCGGCGCTTCGTATTGGCGCAAGACCAAGAGCGGTCATAACTACTACCCCTAAACCCATTCGCATATTGCGTGATTGGATAGCGCGTACAGATGGTTCGGTTCATGTCACCCGTGGTTCTACTTTTGACAACGCCGCGAACCTATCAAGAGCCGCACTTATAGAACTAGAAGCCCGCTATCACGGTACGCGAACAGGTAGACAGGAACTTTATGGCGAATTGTTAGATGATATTGAGGGCGCGCTATGGCATAGACAGATGATTGAAGCCGCTCGCGTAGAACAAGATTTAGTGCCAAATCTAGTCCGCGTGGTTGTCGCTATTGACCCGGCCGTGACCTCCGGCGAAGAGTCAGACGAAACAGGCATTGTGGTAGCGGCTATGGGTACAGACCAGCATTTCTATGTTTTGAGCGATAAATCTATGCGCAATACTCCTGACGCATGGGCGCGGGTAGCGGTAGACGAATACCACCGTTGGAAGGCTGACCGTATTGTGGCCGAAGCGAATAATGGCGGTGACATGATTACGCAACTGATTAGAACGGTAGATGGCAAAGTGCCGGTCAAAAAGGTAAATGCTTCTCGCGGTAAAAGAGTTAGAGCAGAACCTATTTCTGCCCTATACGAACAGGGCCGCGTTCACCATGTTGGCTCATTCCCAACACTAGAAGACCAAATGGTGACTTGGACACCGGATATGCCTAAATCACCGGATAGATTAGACGCGCTAGTTTGGGCGCTAACAGAATTAAATGAGGGTTCTATTGCGAGTATTAGTCTTTCGGCGCTCGCCGTGTTTTGCGCTAATTGTAAGCGACCTTCTCCACGAAACAATGTATCATGTCCATATTGCGGAGCGAGTTTGGGAGCATAATGGCCGTTGTTTATAACACCGAAATAGACCAAGGTGCGGATTGGTTCATTAACTTTATTTATACACAGCCCGCGACTATCACAAACATAACCGCAGACGGTACGACAGTAAATTTCACAGCCGCAAATGGTTTTACTGCCGGACAAAAGGTTTCTATTAACGGTGTATTGCCTAGCCCATATAACTTACAAGATGTCACTATTGCCACAGCGAGCGCTTCGGGTTTTACCGTCACAAATGGCGCAACGGGTACATACATTTCGGGCGGTCTTGCTACAAGCCCCGCTAATCTCACAAGTTATACGGCCGCGCTACAAATTCGTTCTTTACCTTCTAGCCCTACAAAAGTATTAGACCTTACAACAGAGAACGGCGGTATCACGATTACTGGTTCTGAGGGTAAGGTCGCAGTTCACGCAACAGCCGCACAAACGGCGGCGATAGATGATGGCGTTTATGTCTATGATTGCGAAATTACTTCGGTATCCGGGGTAGTGACCCGCTTGGTACAAGGCCAAGTGGTTGTATCTCCTGAGGTGACTCGTTAATGGCTGATGAAGCAATAATTGTCGTACCAAATATCCCACAAGTCACTATCGCGACACCGGGGCCACAAGGGCCGGCACAATCCGTTTTTTATGTCCACACTCAAGCGGTCGCGAGCGCAGTTTGGACAATTAACCACAACTTGAGCGCAGAACCAACAGCCGTAGTCCTTGACTCTGCTGGAACTCAATGCGAAGGCACCTTTTCTTACCCTTCCAAGAATCAAATGGTGATAACCTTTACGAGTGCGTTCGCCGGCACCGCGTATGTCATATAGGAGATAAATAATGGCCCGTAAGTTTTTAGTTTCAATTGACCTCAACAAGAACGAACTTCAAAACGGTGTTATCCAAAATCTAGGCACCGCACCTTCAAGCCCTGTTGCTGGTCAAATCTATTACAACACAAATGACAACGAACTTTACTTCTACAACGGAACAGCGTGGGAATCTACACAAGCCGAGTCCGAGGTTCTTTATGGTTTGTTCTCTGCTCGTCCTGCCGCTAGCGTCGCTGGTCGTTTGTATTACGCAACAGACCAAGCACTTCTATATTTTGATAACGGCACAACATGGGCGCAGGTATCTGCTTTCGGTTCCGTAACCGCACAGACTTCTTACGGCGCTTCAAGTGGTAGCGGTTCAAGCAACTCCTATGCTCGTACTGACCACACTCACGGAACTCCATCATTAACAAGC
The DNA here is from genome assembly GCA_964449745.1 of uncultured Polynucleobacter sp. GTDB lineage: Bacteria > Pseudomonadota > Gammaproteobacteria > Burkholderiales > Burkholderiaceae > Polynucleobacter. The sequence goes on from CAYVBV010000005.1 coordinate 18,237, forward strand.
AACGCGGCAAGCACTCAAGCGATTGGCGATAGCGCAACAGTTGGAACTGGAACAGCGCCGGCTCGTGATGACCACAAACACGCTATGCCAGCGTTCGGTACCGTAACTGGACAAACTACATACGGCGCATCAAGCGGTAACGGCTCATCAGCAAATATTGCACGCGCTGACCATACTCACGGAACTCCATCACTATCTACAAATGTTGCGAGCAATATCACCGCAACATCAGCCGCTAATGGAACTGGTACTGCGCCTGCTAAAGATGACCATGTGCATGGATTTACACCGGGCAACTTTGCAATTTCAGCGTTCGGTCAAGCAACTGCAAGCGTAAATCTAAACTCAAATAAAATTATTAACCTTGCTGACCCAACTAGCGCGCAAGATGGCGCAACAAAGGCTTATGTTGATTCAGTAGCACAAGGATTAGATGTTAAGGCTTCTGTACATGTTGCTACTACTACAAACGGTACATTGGCAACATCATTTGCTAATGGACAAACTGTTGATGGAGTTGCACTTGTAACTGGCGATAGAATTCTTATTAAGAACCAAACAACTGCATCCGAAAACGGTATTTATACAGTAAATGCTACTGGCGCACCAACGCGTGCAACTGACATGAATACAGGCGCAGAATTCCCCGGCGCATTTACATTTGTGGAAGAAGGAACTACTAATGCTGATACTGGCTGGGTTTGTACAAATAACACACCAGTAACTGTTGGCTCTACTGCAATTACATTTGCGCAATTCTCTGGCGCAGGCACTTATATTGCAGGAAACGGTCTAACTCTTACAGGTAATACTTTTGCCGTAGGCGCAGGAACAGGTATCTCAGTTGGAGCAAGTACAGTTTCCATTGATTCAACAGTAGCAACTTTAACTGGTTCACAAACACTTACCAATAAGACAATTAGCGGTGCAAACAATACTCTCTCAAATATCGGTAACTCATCACTTACCAATTCAAGCGTAACCGTAAATGGAACTGCAATCGCTCTTGGCGCATCAGGCACAGTTACCGCTAACACAACTAACGCACTTACATTAGGAACTGGTTTAACTGGCACTTCTTTTAACGGTTCTGCCGCAGTTACAGCCGCAATTGATACTTCCGTAGTTGTTCGCAAATACGCAGCAAGCGTTGGTGACGGAACAAGCACCGCAATTACAGTTACACACAATTTGAACACGCGTGATGTGCAAGTTACGCTTTATGATAATACTGCTCCATACGCGGAAGTTATCGCCGATGTTGAACACACAACGGTAAATACAGTTACGCTACGCTTTAGCGTTGCTCCAACCAGCAATCAATATCGGGTAGTCGTACACGGCTAATTTAGGAGAAACACATGGGTCTAATTGACCGTTTCGCCAAGAAAGTCGCTAGTGAGTTAGAGAAGGCACCTCGCTTACCAGCCGGTTCTGTCACAATGTCAGAATCAGAAATGCGCCAAGCAGGATTAGTAGCGCAACAGACTTACGGCAGTTCCACCCCATTACCACGCGCACCATTTAGCGCAACCGTTCCATTTGGGCCGGGTATGCCTATCACGCCGGGCGCAATTAACCCGGTTCGTGAAGATGGCCGCCCTGACCCACGCCGTTATGAATACCAAGTAGCGCAAAACATAAATGTCACAGAAACAAGATTTATCCCATTTAAGACTTTGCGGGCGAGCGCAGACCAAATAGATATTTTGCGCCGTTGTATTGAAGTAGTTAAGAGCAAGGTTCTTTCATTAGAGTTTGACATTACGCTAGGGCAAGACGCTTCTGAAAAGATAATTGCTGGTTCGGGCAAAGACCACATTCGCGCAATGGCAGAAGCCCGCAAGAAATTTACAGAAGACATTGACCGCATTCGTACTTTTTGGGAAAACCCTGACCGCTCTAACGGTTATACATTTACCGATTGGTTAAATATCGCGCTAGAAGAAATCCTTGTCATTGACGCATGGGCAGTATGGCCACAAAAAACAGTAGGTAATGACCTATATGGCTTACAGATATTAGATGGCGGCACAATTAAACCGCTATTAGATGACCGTGGTATGCGCCCTGTTCCGCCTAATGTCGCGTTCCAACAAATACTTTACGGTTTCCCGCGTTCAGAATTTACTGCTAACGATGATGACCCAAATGCTGATGGCGAATTTACGGCAGATGACCTCCAATACATGGTTCGCAATCGCCGCACCATTAGCGTCTATGGATTTAGCCCGGTAGAGCGCGCTTTGCCTCTTGCTGACATATATCTACGCAGACAACAATGGATTAGAGCCGAATACACAGATGGCGTAGTTCCTGAATTGCTATTTAAGTCAGATATAAATTTTGGTACTAACGCACAACTCATTCGCGATTATGAAAACATATTAAATGATGACCTTTCGGGCCAAACGCAACAAAGAATGCGCTCTCGTATTCTGCCCGCCGGTTTAGAGCCATTCCAACCAACCGGTTATGGCGAAAAGTTTAAGGACACGCTAGATGAATTCCTTATCGCTTCCATTTGCGGCCACTTTGGGGTACAGCCAACAGAAATTGGTTATAGCCCTAAGAACGGTTTGGGCGGCAAGGGATTTGAAGACGGCAAAGCCGAAAGTGCGCAAGCAGTAGGCATAGAACCGCTAGTCCAATGGCTAAATAAAATGCTTACAAACATTTCTTATACCTATTTGGGTATGCCACGCGAACTAGAATTCAAACTACTGACCTCTCGCCGTCTTGATAATGAGGCTAATGCCCGTAAATCACAGATTGAAGTCACCTCAGCAGGTAAAACTATTAACGAGCGCCGCTCAGAATTAGGCTTGCCGTTGCTAGATACTCCACAAGCAGACATGCCAATCATGTTGGCTGGTTCAGAAGTGTTGCTATTCTCTCCTGATGGAATTATTAACGCTAAAGAAGTTGTTTCAGCGCCTACGCTTGATGAAGACGCAAATCCGCAAGGGGCAGACCTACCTATCGCGACAAACGGTGAAGGTGCGCCGGAAGAACCTGAAAAAGATGATGACGAAGTAGTAGACGCTGAGGTTCAAGCAGAAGTGAAAGCATTTATGAAATGGGCGAACAAAGGGAAGCGCAATCGCCAATTTGATTTTCATAAAGTAGATACGGTCGTGGCCGAAGCCCTTAATCGTTGCGCTTATGAGGGCGACCTTGAAACGGCTAGGTCGTTAGCAAAAGCCTATCTAACATGAAATGGCGCGCCCACGAAGCAGATGGGCGCATAGCCGCAAAGAACGCCTTAAAAATACGCGCCGCTTTGCGACAAGCCGCTAATTGGCAACGCATATTTGAGAACTACAAGCGCACCCAACCGGCCGTAACCAATAACCCTACGCAGGACCGGGCTAGGGCTAGAGCATGGGCCATACTAAATATCTATTTTGATAACGAGCCTCTTTTGGCCGTACTCAGACGCACTTGGGCAGATGGTTTCGCGTTAGGCATACTTTCAGCCGAAGACGCTATACGACAGGCGCGAGAGTTAAAGAAAGCAGATGACCCGGATTACATAGATTGGGCCAACTGGAAGCCCGGTGACGCGGCGGCGGCCCTATTAGTAAAGCCCACAAGGGCATTTGAGGCCCTTTTAGAAACCGCCGGGGTTACGATAAGGGGAATTGACCGTACAGGCTACGATAGGCTAGGCACAGCCCTTTCAGACGCTATTGCGTTGGGGCTTTCGGGGAGCAGAGCGGCAAAACTAATCCAAGATAGCGTTTCTGACCCCGCCCGCGCTCTTACAATCGCTATTACAGAAACAAACAGGGCTATTAGCCGGGCCACAATAGAGCGTTATCGCAATTATGGTTTAGAGCAAATGGAATGGGTGACTTCTAACCCGTGTGATTTGTGCGTACAAAATGAAGGCGTGGTTGTGAATGTAGGACAGGCATTCCCTAGCGGTAACACACAGCCTCCTGCTCACCCTAATTGCCGTTGCGCTTTATTGCCGGTCGTTCCTGACTTTGAGGCTCCGGGCGAGATAGATAACATAATCGCGCCTATTGCTGGGCCGGATTATTATGGAATGACGCTTTTAGATAAACCGGAAGCAAAGAAACTAGAACAGTATCAACAAGAGCGAAATCCTGACTTTAGCATTCATAGCAATTTACCTACTTACCAAATGAAACAAGGCTTAGAAGCGTATAAGGGCGCTGATTATGTTTCTATAAATTCTTACCTTCGGGAGCCTCGTTTTTACGCAAACAGCCTTTCTGTTCCCGAACAAGATTCGCTCATGTTTAACATAGCGGGTATAGATAAGGTTATGGACCTAGCGCCTAGAGTTACTGAGCCATTCGTAACACTTAGAGGCGTTGCTGGCCCGGCGGCTGAAAGGCTAAGCACCCTTACGCCGGGAACGATATTTGTAGATGACGCTTTTGTATCTACTACGCTAAACCGTGATGTGGCTGAAAAATTTTATGTCATGTTTGAGAAAAATCTGACCATAGAAATCGTGAACACCCCGGGAACTAAAGGCATTATGCTTGATAAGTTTCTTGATACAGCGCAAAACGAAATGGAATGGTTATTAGCCCGGGGAACTAAGTTTGAAGTATTACAAAATACCGGAGAGGTAATGAAAGTGAAGGTAATTCCATGACCGACAGAATAGACCGCTTCATCTTAAACACTACGGATGGCATACGAATAATCAGTAAGCCTGAGCCTCAACCTGATACAGTAATACCTAGTCCACAAGGAGATAAATAATGGCCAATTCGCTTGATTTAACCACCGCCTTTTTTAGCATTGTAAAGGCAGACCGCAACCCTGATGGAACCCTTATGGTCTACGGCAAGGCAACAGATGACTCCCTAGATATTGACCAACAGATTTGTGACGCGGCGTGGTTAGACCGGGCTATGCCGGATTGGTTTAAGAGCGGCGGCAACATCCGCGAGCAACACAGCAACATAGCGGCGGGCGTTGCTAAGGAATATGAGAAAAAAGAAGATGGCCATTACATTCACGCTTTAGTCGTAGACCCCGTATCAGTAAAGAAGGTAGATACCGGCGTACTCAAAGGTTTCTCTATTGGCATTAAATCGCCACGCGTAGTCCGTGACCAAAAGGCGGTTAATGGAAGAATTATTGACGGCCAAATCGTAGAAGTATCACTTGTAGACCGTCCTGCTAACCCAAACGCCAAACTAATTCTTGCTAAGTCAGTAGACGGCGAAGTGGGAATGTGGAAAGTAGAAGAACTTGTAGAAAAGAAAGATAAGCCTAATTACGAAGGTATGTTACGAGGCGGCGGCGGGTCTGAACCGGCTGATAAAGAGTTATATAACCGCGTTAAGGCAGAAGCAAAGCGTAAATTTGATGTCTACCCCTCAGCCGTAGCAAATGCTTGGGTGGTTCGTGAGTATAAAAAGCGCGGGGGTACTTACAAAAAGAAGACCAAGAAATCGGCGGATACATTACACTTATCCGAAACGAACGAGGGAGAACTAATGAGCCTGTCGGCCAAAGATGTTGTGGAGATGTCAAAGTCTTACGCAATTGCCGATACTCTAAAGTTTGACCAAGCAACTTATGATTCTGCTCGTCAAGCATTAGCAAGACTTATTGCGATTGAAGCAGAAGAAATGGGTGAGGGTCATAACGAGGAATCCTCGCTCTCTCATTTAATTTCCGCAGTCCATCACCTATTCGCTTGGTATGAAGGTGAGAAATCAGAAGGAGAAGTAATGGAAGAAACGATTGAACTCGCCGCTCATAAAGACGAGATGAAGCCAAAAGACGGCGAATCAAAGTCTGATTTCATGAAGCGTTGTAAGGACGCTGGAATGGACGATGACGCGGCTAATAAATGCTGGGATAAATACATGTCTGCTAAATCCAGCCATAATGACGAAGAAGACGAGAAAGAAAAGTCTGCTTCCGTTGAGAAGTGTTTAGAGTGCGGATGTAATCAGCCGGGAACAGACCACGGCCTAAAGGTTACTAATGATTTCGCTAATGTCGCAAAGCCCTCAAATGTCACAACCGCAGAAATGGTTTCTCCTAGTGAGTCACCTAAATCTGCCGAAGCAGATGAAACACCTGCCGAAGAAAAAACCGAGGAAAAGGTTGAGGAAGAAGTTAAAGAACCGGCAGACGCAGAAGTTTCTGAGGAAGCACCCGCTCCCACAGATGTAGAAGCAATAGTAGAAAAGGCTGTCAAGAGTGCTACCGAATCCATTAGGGCAGAGGTCGCTTCGTTAGTGTCCGCAAAAGAGGCGGCAGAAACAAAAGCGGCGTCCTTGGAGTCTGAGTTAGCAGTAGCGAAGTCTTTGGCTGTTGCCGGCGGACCAAAAAGAACCGCCAAACCGATAGATAGCAAAGTCAATGATAATTTGACCAAAGCCGCTATTTATCGCGCAAAAGCAAACGCAACCACAGACCCACTTTTAGTTAAGGGCTACAAAGCACTTGCTGAGAAATTCGCAACTGCCGCAGAGTCCGACTCAAAGTAACTCACACGAAAGGAAACAAATGGCTCTCCAAGCCCCTAAGGCGGCGGACCTATTTGACGGCGCTACCCCGGTAGAAGCCGCAGAGCGCATGGAAGAATTCCAAGGCGTTCTCAATAAGTCACTCGCTAATGGTGTATCAACACCAGGTCAAGCGCCTGTCGCTGACCCTGTTGCCGCAATGGAAGCACTTGCTATTAACAAGTCGCTATCCGCAGAGGCATCAGCAAGCCTTAATAACGCACTATCCGCACAGCGCCTCGCTATGCAGGACATTCAGAAGGACATCACACTCACAAGCCCGCTATCAACATCTTTCGCGGCTTTTGACCTTGAAGCACCTTCTAAGTTGCTCACCCCACGCCCAACTCCACTCCGTAACCGTATCCCTCGTAAGAAGGGTGTCGGTACTTCGCACCGTGTCAAGAGAATTCTTGGCTACACCGGTACAGGAACAGGCGGAGTAGGAAACACATGGCCCGGCATTACAGAAAGCACAACAACCGCATTCGGTTCAATCAACTACGAGCGTGGTCCAAAGATTTCTTATGCCGCAGATGATTTAGTATTGCCATACAACTCATACTCGCTATCTGATAGCGTTTCGTTTGACGCTAACTTCTCAGGCCTTGGATACCAAGACCTACGGCAGTTGTCCTCAACCTCAACCTTGTACGCAACAATGTTGATGGAAGAAAGAATGATGTTAATGGCTCGTGGTACTGCTTCCGGATATTCCGGCGCACTATCCGCTCCAACTTTCGCAGGTACTTCACCTGTTGCGGCTACCGGACAAACCGCTCTCGCGGCCGGAACTTACTATGTCAATGTCACCGCAGACGCAGGTATCTCCGGAAACGGATTCGGCGAGTCAATTCTTGGAACAGAAGCGACCGTTACCGTATCTGCCGGTGATGTTCTCGCTGTTGCTGTTACAACTGCTGTTGCCGGCGCACTCGGTTACAACATTTATGTTGGTACAACCACCGGCGCGGCTAACCTAAAGTATCAGGGAACACTAAAGGGAACTGGCACCTTCTTCATTCAGGGTGCTGGCACAACCGGTCTAAGCGGAAACAATGTCGCTTTCACAACCACCGGTGCGGCCGCTTCTCGCGCTTCCGCAGATACTTCCGCATACGCAACCGGATACGATGGAATTCTTCCAACCGTACTCGGCGCAAATAGCGGTTACAACAACGAAATCAACAGCGCATTCAGCACCGCAAATCCCGGAACTGAATTCCAAACCGTATTCGCTGAGTTGTATCAGAGCGTAAAGGCTGACCCTGACATGGTTCTCCTAAACGGAAATGACCGTAAGCAACTCTCTGACGCAATCAAGAATGGTTCAACCGCTAACTACCGCTTGGTCATCAACGACCCGGGTGCTGGTGGAACCACCTATGGTTCAATCGTTACCGGCCTTCAGAACGAAGTTACCGGAAAGGCAGTAGACCTCATGGTTCACCCTTGGCTAAACCAAGGCGTAGCACCTGTCCTATCGTTCACCCTTCCAATTCCTGATACTGAGGTATCAGATGTATGGGCGAACTTCTTGGTTCAGGACTACATGGGTATCCAATGGCCTGTCACACAGTTCGCTTACGAATTCTCCACATACTTCCGTGGAACCTTCTTCTGCACCGCTCCTGCTTGGAATGGCGCAGTATCAGGAATCGTAAACGCGTAGTTATAACTGAATAGATATGGGGGTGCGGGCCTTGAAACCCCACCCCCATTATCACTAGGAGGCAAAATGGGCAGATTTGTAGCGCCGGACAGGGGCGTGAGAGAAACAGTTATTGGCGGGCAGAAATATAACCCTGATAAGGGCGGCATTTATAATGTTGATAATAAGCGTCATCAAGAGTTAATGAAACGCGAAGGCTATTTTGAGGCTTCACTTAATCCATATTCACAAGGCGACAGACAACGCGGATTTACTTGCGTACAATGTGGTTTTGACGGTTGGTTTCGCAAGTGCGGAAGGTGCGGACACGAAGCGGAAACAGCAACGCGAGATGGAGAATAGATGACTACCGGCATAACTAGCCTAACTTTTACCGAAAAACCTTATCTCACAACCGCAGAATATAAAGCCGCGCCTACGGCACAACAGACAAATAATCTAGTCGTAGGGGGCAACGAGGCGGCCCAAGACGCTGAATTAGCGGCAGTTATCCTTCGTGCTTCGTCATTTATGACGGAATATCTAAATCAAAGTCTTATTGCTACACAAATGGTAGAAACACAGCGCGTTCGTATGACCCCGCAGGGCTACATTTCGCTTCACCCAAACAACAACCCGGTAATTGCGCTTGTCAATTTTCAATACGGTACAGACCCTAATAACCTACAAACGCTTACAGACCCCTCAACAGCGTGGTTTGAGAACTCGCAAGTCATCATTCCGCTTTCGCAATTATCTACTTCATATTCAAGTCAAGGCCCATTAGCGTTTGGCGGTACTGCTTCACCATTTACGCAGATATTTACTAAATACACCTATGTTGCGGGCTATGTAAATACCACAATGGGCGCGGCCACAGCCGGAGATACTTCTATAACCGTTGTAGATGGTTCAGGCTTTGTTGCGGGCCAACAGTATTTGATTTCAGACGGCGCAAAGACCGAAACGATTACGGTCGGAAGCAGTTATGTATTTGGAAGCACAACCGTTCCATTAGCAACAGCCCTTTCTTATACGCATATAGCGGGCGCGGCTATTGGCAACCTACCTGCCGGCGTAAAACAAGCCGCTATCTTGCTAACTACCGCATTTCTCAAAGTGCGCGGCGATAGCGCCATGATGATGAGCATGACACAGCGCCCTATTGGGCAGGTTGTCGGGTCAGAGTTTTATGGGTCAAATGTGAAAATGGCCTTAGATATGATTGACCGTTATAGAAGGGTTCGTTAATGGCTGGCCGCGTAGGTGTTCGTGACACTCTATACAAGTGGCTACTAAACGGAAACATAAAACACCTAAATCAGATATTTACTTCGTTTCCTAAGATAATAAACTTTGAGGTCAATTCTGTTGCGGGTGAACTAAGTCGTGCGGCAGTAGTGATTTATATACAGAACGAGCGCGAAAGCCGTATAGCAGTAGGCGGCCCACACACAGGTTGGAAACGCATAGATTACACAGTTATATTACAGGTTTATCATCACTCTGTTGAGCCTACGGCAGAAGCGGCGATGGCTGATTTTGATATTTTGATTGACAGTATAAAAGAACGACTAAGAGAAGACCATAATTTTGGCGACACAACAGGTACACTTGTATGGCAGGGTGCTGAACCGGCCATCAACGCCTTGTATGGTGAGCCGAACACAACTGATTTGGGCGCAACGGAAACCTTCGCTTCGCTAGAATTTGATGTGACCGAGATGATTCAAGCATAGGAGCATGATGAAACTTACATACAAAGGAACTGAGGAACGCGTGTTTCCGGCACTTGGAATTGTCAAACCGGGTGATGTCGTAGACGCTCCCGAAGGTTTTAGCCATCCTGATTTCGTAGCAGGTGGCGCGGCAAAACCAGCACCAACCCCAATCCCAACCAAACCGTCTGCCGCGTCAGACATGAAAGCAGGAGAGTGAATAAATGGCCGTACAAAATTCCGTACGCAGTTATTTAGGTATCGCCAAAGAAGCGACCAAAGGTACTGCTGTCGCGCCTACCGATTTTATTCCGGTAATGGTGGACAGTCTTAAACCAGTAGACATTATTGACCCGCTCTATGACACAGGGCTTCGTGGTTCAATGGTCACAAATTACAATTACATTCCGGGCCGTACTCGTTCCACATTTGATTTTGGCGGACATGTATTTCCTGACACAATCGGCTATTCAATCGCCGGAATCATGGGTTCTGTTGCCACAGTAGGCGCGAGCGCCCCATATACACACACCGTATCGTTGCTAAACGCTTCCGCTACGGGCGCAGATTCACAGCCTATCTCTTACACACTAACCGACTTCTATGCGGCTAATGTGCGCGAATATGCCGGTATTCAGGTACACGATTTCTCGTTAAAGTTTAACGCTGACGGAATGCTTGAATACGATACAAAGGCAACCGGCTGGGCTTCCGCAAGCGCAAGCACACCAACCCCATCATTCAGCACCGTACTTCCAACACCTGTTTGGCGCGGTACTGTTTCAATCGGCGGTAGCGCAGTTTCTTACACCATTGAGGGAAATATTGACCTAAAGCGTTCCGTAACCCCTATTTATGGCATTAGCAACACACAAAACCCTTATCAGGTTTTCGTTGGCGGCCTAGAAGTGACCGGAAAACTTAATTTCGTTATGGAAGCAGATACAGAACTCACCCGCTTCCTTACCGATACCCAACCAGCACTTGTTCTTAACTGGAACTACGGTAGCGGTGCTAACGAGGTACAACTACAAGCAACCATTACAAAGGGTGCTTATGTTGCGGCGGCTATTGAGCGCGGACAAGATTTTGTCACCGTATCAGTAGACATTAACGGTCAAGCAAACACAACAGACGCAGGTTCTAGCGGCGGATTTGCCCCTATTAAGTGGGTATTGAAGAACGCTAAAGCCTCCGGCACATACGCCTAAAAACGGCTTAGAGTAGGGGCGCGTACTGCTTAGGCAGTTTAGAGCGCCCGCCTTCCCGCTCCGCCCCCTACTCGCCATCATGTAAGATAAAGGAAGGCACAACAGGAAAGGCATATATGTCAAAGAAAATAACGCTTCCAAGTGGCGCAACCGTCACCCTACGCGACCCAAAAACTCTACGCGTCAAAGACCGTAGAAAACTAATGACAACAGTAGATACCGTTGAAGGCGATTTGGCTAAAGCGCTTGCTCTTAGTGACGCTCTTATCAGTATGCTCGTTGAGGATTGGTCGTTTGAGTTTGTCATTCCGTCTGTCAAAAAAGAATCGCTTGATGAATTAGAAGTCGCTGATTACGACTTTTTAATGGAACAGACAAAAGACGCTCAAAAGGCTTTGTATCCAAGCCTCAAAGAAACTGAGGAAACAGCACAAGACCCAAAAGCGATTACCGAAAACTCCAACGCTTAAAATGGCAGTTTGAAGGCGGGGCTAGATACCCCGATTTTGACTATCCTGATGAAGAATATTTCTACTTCGCAATGGCGGAGCGTTTCGGTTGGACTCCTGAGCAGGTAGATAATCTGCCGGCGAACCTTGCCGATTGGTTACTAGCAATAGGCGCTACTATTGACCAAGTAAAAGCAGAGAAAATGGAGAAATCTTAGTGGCCGTAGTAATTGTCCGTAATCTCACCGAGGTCATGGCAGGTTGGGATAAATTTACTAAGAACATGGAATTTGCGGCTGAATACGCCGTTGCTATGGCCGGTTTAGCGGTAGAGCGTCAAGCAAAGTTAAACGCTAATACTGGAACGCATAAACGCGGTGAAGGCCATATTCCCGGCACAGGCCCCGGCCCCAATGTTGTAACAGGAAATCTTCGTAGAAGTATTCGTACAGATGTTAAATATGGTTTTGGTAATTATGTTGCGACCGTAGGTGCTTACGCAGAATACGCTCGCGCTGTTGAATTAGGCTCATCTCGTTGGAAATCCGGAGTAAAATACCCTTACCTAGAACCGGCCGCCGATACGCTAAGAAAGAACGGAACTCTAAACCGCGTCTTTACACAAGCGTTCGCAAGAAAAATGAGGGGGTAAAGCGTGGCGGGATTACCCCCGATACTTGTAGAAATACAAGCCGATGTTGCCTCGTTGAAAAAAGGGCTGGCAGACGCGCAGAATGCGATTACCGGGCTAGACGATAATGTAAAAAAGACCGGCACAACCATGACTTCTTTCATGGATAAAGTCAAACAAGTAGGCGCAACGCTCGGAGTTGCCTTTGCGGGTACGCAGGTTATTCAATTTTTCCGCGATTCTATAAACGCCGCTAACGAGGCTAGTGCCGCACAAGAGCGATTAACTAAATTGCTTATGACTACCAATGGCGGAACTAGAGAACAAATTGCCGCACTTATTGACCAAGCAGAAGCCCTTGAAGCGGTAGGCGTAGTTAGTAAAGACAACATTATTGTCGCGCAATCGCAATTAGCGACTTTTGATTTAACTGCCGGAACTATCAAAACACTAACGCCGGCTATTTTGGATTATGTAACCGCAGAAAAAGGCGCGGCCGCGAGCGCAGACGACTTTAAGAGTATGACAAACAGCCTTGCGCAAGCACTTAACGGCAATTTTGGGTCGCTGACTAAGGTTGGTTTCGTATTAGATGACACAACTAAGAAAATGATTTCGTCAGGAACAGAAAGCGAAAGAGCGGCGGCGATTGTAGATGTCCTGAACTCTACATACGAAGGATTTAACGAAACTTTACGCGACACTAACCCATTACAGGTCGCAAGAAACGAGTTAGATAAACTCAAAGGCGATATTGGCGAAGCGTTATTGCCAATCATAGATAGTTTAAGCCGATTTATAGCAGACGATTTAATACCTGCTTTACGCCAAATGGCTAAATTTGTTAAAGAAAACGCAGACGCTATTAAGACCTTTGCCGCTATTTTGGCTATTGGATATACCGCTATGAAGGTCTATCGCACCGTTTTGATAGTAACTGCTACCGCTCAAAAGGCATACCAAGTCGCCACGGTTCTAATGAGGGGTGGACAACTAGCAACTATCGCTTCTACAAACACCTTAGCGGCTTCCATGTTGCGTTTGAACGCTGTCATGAGGGCTAACCCAATAGGTATCATAGTAACCGCGGTCGCTTTATTAGCGGCAGGAATTGTGGCCTTATGGAAGCGTTCAGAAACCTTCCGTAATGTTGTTATAAGCGTTGCTAAAGCGGCGCTAAATGCTTTTGCTTCTATTATCCCTATGGTTGCCCGGGTTTATGAAGTTATATTAAAAGTAGTTACCGGCCCTATGCGTTTATTCTTAACGGCTCTTTCTAAATTGCCGGGCGTAGGCAAAACCGCTAAGGCTGGCTTAGACATGATTAACAAAGGTCTTGATGGCATTTCTGACCTTGGTGACAAAGCGGCTAAAAAGGCTAGGGAATTGTCTGCTCGCCTTGACGAAATGGGTAAAAAAGCCAAAGACGCTGGCAAAAAAGTCAAAGACGCTACTGACCCATTTGCCGGCGATACTAAAGGCAACAAAGGTGGCGGCTTAACAGATAAAGAAAAGGCAAAACTGGATAGCCTAAAGAAAAAAGTTAAAGACATATATGACGACATGAATTCCGTCATTCAAGACGCTAACGAAAAGGCTCAGGAAGCATTAGAGCGCCGTAATGAACGCATGGCTGACGCGCACGAACGCTACAACGAACGAGTTGCTGAACTTAACGAACGCTTTAATGAGCAAATGGCCGCCGCTCAGGAACGCCATGACGAACGAGTAGCAGACGCTCATGAACGCTATCGCGAGCAAATGGAAGAAGCGCAAGCGAGATTTGACGAGATAGACCGTGAGGCTCGCGCTAAACACGCCGAAGATATAGTCAAAATCACGCAAGAATACAATGAGAAAAAACTAGATTTAGAAACCTCATTACAAGACAAACTAAATGAATTGCGGGAAAACGCGGCTGAAAAAACTTTAGATTTAACAGCCAAAGCCGCCGAAAAACAAGCGGGTATTGTCAAACAATCTATTGACCGACTTACCGGCGCTTTTGCTTCCGGAACCGCCGTGTCAATTATGGACATATTTAAGAAATCCGGAACAGGCGAGGGTCTTGTAAGTAGCCTAAAGAAACAATTAGATGATGTTAAAAAACTTCAAGAAGCGGCTGGTTATCTAGCGGGCGAAGGTTATTCGCAGACATTTATTGAGCAAGTAGTTAAGGCTGGCCCTGAGGCTGGTTTGGCTCTTGTTGAGGAACTTAAAGGCGCAAGCCCTGAGCAACAGGCTGACATACGCAAGACATTTAACGAGTTAGAACGCATTTCCGATAATGGAATGGACGCGCTCGCTGAGTCTATGAACCGAGGCGCTAACCTCGCTACACAAGAATTGCGTGACGCTTATAACCAAGTAGCCGAAGACCTAAAGCAATCGCTTAATGAGGTAGACCGCGAACTCACTAAGAACATGGCGGAGCAACAAGCCGCCTTTGATAAGGCTATGGCATTAGCGGCTAAGACCCGTGACGAAAAACTCATGGAGTCTTATAACTCTATGAATGAGGCTATTGCTAAAGCGCAGAAAGCCCTTACCGAAGCCCAAGCCAAGGCTAAAGAACAGTTAGATAAAACCCTTGCTGACGCGGCGGCTGAACTATCTAAATCACAATTAAAAGCACAGGAAGAACTCAGTAAGGGATTAGCGGAAGCCCAAGCAACATTACAAAAAGCGCTTTTAGAGGCTCAAAAGGCATACGAAAAAGCCATTGACGACATTAACGCTTCTACCCAAAAGAAACTTGATGAACTCAAAAAGAAACTTGCCGAAGTTGCGGCTCTTATGGCGCAACTAGCCGCCGCCTCAGCCGCTTCGGTTGTATCAAGCGCGCCGGTTTATACTCCAATAATTTCAAGCACAACTCCTTCTACTACTACTCCAAGCACGAGTACTTCTACAACCGTAAATGTCACCGGAGTAAATCTAACTAACCCTAATGACACGGCTAACAGCGTTATTAACGCAATTAAGTTTGGAAATGTCGTAGTGCCAACCGCCCCAACTGCTTTGGCGGGGGCAGAAAGTGGCGCTATCGGCGCGGCTTCTATTGCTTCAAGAACTACAACTTTACCTATTGACCCTGCTTATGTTGCTATGAGGGCTAGATGACTACACTAATAGCACAATATTCGTTTTCATTTAACGGAAAAGTTTTTGGCGGCGAGGGTTCGCCTTATCAAATTCTTTCGGTAGATGGTTTAGAAGGATTGCCCGGCATTCGTAACCAAGACGATAATCGCGGTTTCGCAGACGGTATGTTTTCAGGCCGCGATTTTTATGCTGGAAGAACCGTAAGCATAATTTTTAACACTTTTGGGTCAGGGGCTACTTCGGCGCAAACAAATTTTAATACAATTCAATCTTATTTATTACCGCAAACATCCGGCACAACGCCTTTGTATTTTTATTTACCCCCTAATAACACTCAATTTATTAACGCCCGCGTTCGCGGAATGAGGACCACCGTAGACCCAAATTACACCTATGGTTATATCACTTCACAAGTTGAATTTTTCTGCCCGGACCCACGGTATTACAACGCTAATCAGCAAACCGCTACTTTAGATTACACTCCGCCTACTGGCCGCACCTATAACCGTGTTTATGATTTGGAATACGGCGGCGGCTCAGTTTTAATCACGACTAATATCGCTAATAATGGTTGGACCGACACTTACCCAACAATTACCCTTAATGGGCCTATTGAAAACCCGGTTTTGGGTAATTCCACTCAAAACAAAGCCCTTTATTTTGATGGGGTATTTGCCGATACGGACAGCCTTGTTGTGGATTTATATAATAAACTTGTAACCCTAAACGGCACTTCCGCCCGAAATCTGTTAATTTCAGGGGAGTGGTTTTCGGCCCAACCCGGAAACAACTCGTTTTACCTAACCGGTGACGCGGGTTCAACAACCGTTGGGGTTACGGGAGCAACGGTAATATGGAACTCGGCTTACATTTAGGAGCATAAATGACATTAAGAACCCCGCCTTCATGGTTACAAAATGGAAGCCACCCTGCGGAAAATGACCGTTTAACAACCCAAGCACTATGGGCAACTACGGGAATTATTAAAGACACCTCACTAGAGGTTACTGCTAACTCTCCGGCTGGAATGTCGGTACTTGTAGCGAGCGGTTGGGCCGCTATTGTTGGAACTACCCAATCAAATATGGGTGCTTATGTTGCTTACAATGACGCGTCAGTTACATTAACAATTACTACGGCAGACCCAACTAATCCGCGTATTGACTTAGTTTGTATGACGGTCAATGACTCTTATTACACCGGTTCAACAAATAATGTGATTTTACAAGTTGTTGCTGGAACTCCTGCTGGTTCTCCCGTAGCGCCAAGCCTACCTGCTAATTCAATTTCTCTCGCAACGGTGGCCGTAGGTGCGGCCGTAACTCAAATAAATACGGGCAATATTACTGACACAAGAACGCTTGTCACAACTAACATTCCTGAAACTGGTGATATATCTGCCGTCACAGCCGGAGCGGGGTTGTCGGGAGGCGGAACAAGCGGCGCAGTAACGCTTGCCATAGATAGCACCGTAGTAACATTAAGCGGTACTCAAACGCTGACAAATAAAACTTTAACAACACCAGTAATATCAACAATTAGTAATACTGGCACATTAACGCTTCCAACAAGCACAGATACGCTTGTGGGTCGTGCAACAATAGATACTCTTACAAATAAAACTTTAACTGACCCAAAAATCAATTTGGCTATTAATACGCAAACTGGAACAAGTTATACAACAGTTTTAGCAGATAATAACAAATTAATAACTTTAGCAAATGCGGCATCAATAACAGCAACAATTCCACCAAATTCAAGCGTTAATTACCCAGTAGGCGCACAAATTACTTTTGCTCAATATGATGCTGGACAGGTTACTTTTGCTGGCGGTTCAGGCGTAACAATAGTTTCAACTGGCGCAAGTGTATCTGCGCCTAAATTACGCGTTCAATATAGTACGGCTACTGCTGTTCAAACAACAACCGATACTTGGCTAATTATTGGAGATATTGAATGAGTACAAAACAATTAGTTCCTCCAAATTTATTAGTTTCAGCAAGTAATCCTTCCACTCCTACTTTGACGGCTGGGGATATGTATTACAATAGTGCAGATAACTCTATTAGAGTTTATAACGGGACAAGTTGGGTAACATTTACGGCAAGTATTAACCCAATTCCGACAGCATTTCTTCTAGGAGGTATGTAATGCCAACATATAAAGTATTGGCACAAAGCGCTCCTGCGGCAGTAACAGCAACTACGCTTTACACTGCAACAAATCAAACGATTGTTTCTACTTTGAATGCGGCTAATTTTGGCGGTACACAAGACACAATCCGTATTGCAATTCGCCCTTCGGGCGCGGCATTGGCAAATCAACATTACATTGCATACAACATTCCATTGGCGGCAGGCGCAATATTTTCTATGCAAGCAGGTATTACTCTTGGTAATACAGATGTAATTACGATATATTCCACTACGGGTAATACAGCGTTTTCTGCGTATGGAAGTGAGGCAAACTAATGAGCGTATCTATTACAGGCGGTTCAGTTAGCCCCTCAACAGCGCTTACACTCAATGCACAAACTGGAACAACTTATACTTTTGCGCTAACAGACCAAAACAATGTTTTAGTAACCGCATCTAACGCTTCGGCGCAAACATACACAATTCCACTCAATTCAACTGCCGCAATTGCAATAGGTGCAACGCTGAACATTATTCAGATTGGCGCAGGACAAGTAACTATTGTCGGCGCATCAGGCGTAACCGTAGCCTCAACAGGTGCAACTGCGGCTCAGCCTAAATTGCGTGTTCAATACGCATCGGCAACTCTTATCAAAGTTGCAACTGACACTTGGTATGTTGTGGGTGATATAGCGTGACAATTCTTGGAGTTACTGCATCAAGTATTCTCAAAGCCAATTATGCTTTTGAGAGTATTGCTACGGCAAGTGGCGCGTTATCAACTTTTAGTTTGACTTCAATTCCTAGCACTTATTCTCATTTACGCATACATTATTATTTTCAAGGGGGAACTAGCAGTTATGGGCCATATTTTACATTCAATGGTGATACAACGAGTGGCGCTTATTCTATGGTTGAATCTTACGCAAAAGGCTCTACCGTTGTGGGCGGTGCAGGTGGCATAAGTGTTGCGCCTTATATTGAAATACCAGGTGCTTACGGCAACTCCGTACAAGCAGGAGAAGCCGCTTACGGAATTATTGAAATTAATAACTACAAATCTACTACTATGATTAAAGAAACCACGGGTTACGGTGGGTTATTTTGGACAACTTCAAATAGCAGAGTTGTTGCAGTCGCTTCAGGCAGATGGAATAGCACAGCCGCTATAACTTCAATAACATTTACCACAGGAATTACGACAAACGCAAGTAGTTATGTTGCGTTATATGGGGTGAAATAATTATGGCAATTACTTACGACCCAATATCTACAACAACGCTTGGAAGCGCAGGTACAGTTACATTTACTTCACTACCTACAACTTACACGGATTTAAAAATAATCATTAGCGGTGGTGAAAGCGGTGGAAGTGCCGCGTTTTCATATCGTTTTAATGGTGATTCAGGTAATTTCTATTCTTGGACTGCTTTATATGCTAATGCAAGCGCTATGAACGGTTCTTCTACAAATCTTTTCACGGCTGGACAACTTTACGGCGCGGCAGGAACGGCTACTCAAGGATTGACTGAATTTACAATTTTTGACTATACAAACAGCGCGATCAATAAATACTCGGTGGCTAAGCATGTCAATGTTTCAAGCGGTATTTATAACGGCGGAACTATTATGGGTAAGTGGACTAACACCGCCGCAATAACATCTATTCAAATAGGTGGCGCTAATAGTGTAGGTAATTTAACTGCCGGAACTACGGTTTCATTATACGGAATTAAGAGAGCCTAACATGCCTACTTTTGAACTTATTGCTACAACTGCTAGTACCTCTGGCACAATTACTTTTTCTGCAATTCCTCAAACATACACAGATTTATACATTAAAGGTGTTGCGCGAAATAGTAGTGCTGGTTCTAATACAGGTTTTGATTATCGCATTAATGGCAGTACGACTACATCACATTATAGGCAATGGCGATATGAAGGTTATTTAGGTGGTACTAGCGCCTTCACAAGTTACAATGGAACTCAAACTGCGTTTGTTTCACGTTACATCACGGCAAGCGGTGATTCTGCAAATGATTTTACGCCTATTGAAATTTATTTTGGTAAATACAGCACCGCAACGGCCAAATCAATGTATTACCATGCCGCTTCTTGGGGTTTTGGCAATTCACGCGCTTTTTTGGAACAGTATTACAATTATTTTGATAACGCCACCGCTATAACTTCTATTGATTTAATATCATCAGGGGGTACAGGTTTTGCAAGCGGTACACAATTTTGGCTCTACGGAATAAAAAATACATAAGGAGAAACAATGACCGAAACACCTACTAAAGTAATCGTTGATTGCTCAACAGGGGAGCAAACCATTGTTCCTTTGACTGCGGAAGAAATTGCAGAACTTGAAGCAAATCGCATTGCGTGGGAAGAAAGACAAGCCGCCGCAGAAGCAGAAGCACAAACCAAAGCGGCTGCTAAACAATCTGCGCAAGATAAACTTAAAGCATTAGGATTGTCCGATATTGAAATTGCCGCTATAACAGGCGCTTAATTGTGAAAGGGGTCGGTAATGACTACCACCTATCGGTATCTATTTGCCGACCTCTTAACTAACGAAATAATCGCCGAACTTCCGCTTACCGGAGTTTCATTTACTCAACAATTAAATCAGGCCGGAACTTTTCAAGCGCATTTACTTATTTCCGGTATTAACACAGACGCGTTTAATGTAGACACCTCTACTCAACCGGGCCGAAACGCAATTTATGTAGACCGTAATGGAATCCTTGTATGGGGCGGAGTTATTTGGGGGCGTACATATAATTCCCAAGCGCAATCTATATCTATAACCGCTCGTGAATTTGAGTCATATTTTGAACGCCGGCGCATTAGCACCACAACAATTTTTAATAACACAGACCAACTTGTAATAGCCCGGACACTTATTGACAACGCGCAAGCCGTAGCAAGTGGGGATATAGGAGTAATAACAGGGTCAGAAACCTCCGGCGTATTAGTAGACCGTATATTTTATGACTACGAACTCAAAACCGTATATACCGCTATTCAGGATTTATCTCGTCAAGATGACGGATTTGATTTTAATATAAGCGTGGCTTATGACCCAATTACTAATGAACCTACTAAAACTCTTATTCTTGGATACCCGCGCACGGGTGTTGTAGATACCGGTATTGGAGATATAAACACTCCCGTATTTATGTTCCCGGCTGGCAATATTGTTGAATACGAATACCCGGAAGATGGTTCTATTGCGGCTAATAAACTTTATGTTTTAGGCGCTGGTTCTAATGAAGGTAAATTATCGGCTACGGCTACTGATTCAACAAAATTAGCGGCGGGCTGGCCATTATTAGAAGACCAAGCAAACTACTCAGATATTACTGACCAAAATATATTAGACGAGTTAGCAACGGGCCAAGTATTAGCATTATCAGAACCACCGCCAATTATAAAAATTGTTGTACCTGCTTTCGTAGACCCTGAATTTGGCACATACGATATTGGAGATGACGCTCGTTTAATGATTACAGACCCGCGTTTCCCTAACGGCCTTGACGCTGTTTATCGTATTGTGGGCCTTAATGTTCAACCGGGCGAAGATGGACCGGAACGCGTTACCATTACTTTTACAATTACAACGAATTGAGGCGGCATGGCATACATAAATCAACCACCTGATTTGCGAATTTTATTCGCAGATTTAGATTCTCGGTTGCGTAAATTAGAAACGGCTGTGCGATTTACAGCGCCAAATGTAGATTTTAATACATCTACACCGACAAACCCACGCGAAGGTGACATATTTTGGGATACCTACAACAACTTAATGAAATATTGGAATGGGTCAGCGTGGATAGTCTTTGAAGACCAAGGTGTAGACCCAACCGTTATTACCTACACGCCGATATGGAGTTCATTAGGAACACCGCCTACTTATGGCGCAGGAACAATGGCGGGTAAATATAGTCTTTATGGCAACTGGGTGTTCTTTGACATTCAAGCAACGCTTACTAATGTGACTGATTTTGGTTCAGGACAATATACGGTCACGCTTCCGTTTACTGCTCACTCTTTTATTTCGCAACGAAACGCAGGATTACACGAAGGCAGTAATCATTATTCAGTAATGTTAGATTCTAATGCTTCTCTTGCCGGAGTAGCCAAAATGTATTACAACGGCTCTAACGGGCAGGACCAACCTATGACTTCAAACCAACCGCATAATCTCGTTACGACCGATTTGTGGTACGCAAGCGGCGTTTATCTTCGGGCATAATTGTTATACTTCGGCTCATGTCTGTTAATGAATGGGTAGCCCTTAGCGTAGGGGTCACGACTCTTGTGGGAGCCGTGGCTATGGGTGTTCGGCATTTAGTTAAGCATTATCTAGCCGAATTAAAACCTAATGGCGGGTCAAGCATTAAAGACAAGGTAAAAGACATTGACAATAAAGTGGATAAACTAGAGGCGAGAATAGACGAGATTTACAGACTCTTAGTGGAGAGATAATGAAACTCATTGAGATAGCGAAGGCAGAATTGGGCTATCAGGAAGGCCCAAATAATGATACAAAATACGGTAAATGGTACGGGCTTAATTTTCAGCCGTGGTGCGCCATGTTTATATCATGGGTATTTGACCAAGCCGGCGAAGTAAAAACGGTCGCGGCAAGCGGGAAAAAGGGGTTTGCCTCATGCGCGGCTGGACTAGCGTGGTTCAGTAAGCGTAATAAACTTGTGCCGATTGGCCAAGCCAAGGCCGGCGATATAGCCTTCTTTCAGTTTGATGATGACGCTCAACCTGACCATGTTGGGATTGTTGTCAAAAACGATAAACTAACCAAGACCCTAGTGTGTATAGAGGGCAACACATCAGGGAACAAACAAGGCTCTCAGGCAAACGGAGATGGGGTTTATAGAAAAAAGCGACCATATAAATATGTTATGGCCGTAGCCCGTCCGATTAAGGAGAAAAATGAAGCCACAACACCTACAAGCACTAAAGTCGGCAATCCGACACTTTGTTCTAACTGCGGTCAGCCTTTACCTAGCGGGAGTGACCGACCTCAAAGCATTAGCGTTCGCAACGGCGGCGGCAATTCTCGGCCCGACCATTCGCGGACTAGATAAGAATGACCCTGCTTTCGGCCGTGTAGCCGATTGGGTTGTTTCTGAACTAGATAAACTGGCAAAGAAAAGCGCGCCTAAGAAAAAGAAGTAAAGCGACACGCCGAAAGACCCCGCTACGGCGGGGGTCTTTCTTTTATGGACTCTTTACGCTAGTCTTTGCTTATGGCACTTAAAGAGTC
>CAYVBV010000006.1:0-37325 GCA_964449745.1 uncultured Polynucleobacter sp.
ACCAAAGGCAAAACATTCCTGATGGGTTGGCTGTTCACCAGACTATCCGTATAGGGGTGCTCAGGATGCGCAAAGGTATCTTCCGTGTTGCGACACTCCAATAATCGCCCTTGATACATCACTGCGACACGAGATGCAAAGTGACGCACCATGTTCAAGTCATGGGTAATCAAAATGACGGCCATACCTCCATGACTTTTTGCATCCTCTTGTAATTCTTTTAAAAGATCTAAGATTTGCAAACGCAAACTCGGATCCAAAGCAGTCGTTGGTTCATCAGCAATTAAAAGTTTGGGCTGACACGCTAAAGCCATCGCAATCATGGCTCGCTGGCGTTGACCACCTGATAACTGGTGCGGGTAATAAGAGAATCTTTGAGCCGCCTCTGGAATACCCGTCTTCTCCAATAATTCAATGGCACGCTGTCGACAGGAGGCATGACTCCAGGTGGGCTCATGACATTGAACGGCTTCAACAATTTGATTACCCACGGTGTAGAGTGGATTCAAGGCAGTCATGGGTTCTTGAAAAATCATGGCCACATCTTTGCCACGCATTCTTCTCAAATCTTCTACTGACAGCTTCAGTAAATCAGATGGAGCTTTCCCCATGTGTGACTGAATCGCACCTGATACTTTGGCACCCTCGGGCAATAAACCCATCACAGCCAAGCCAGTCATGGTCTTACCAGAACCAGATTCGCCAACAATGGCTAAACGCTCACCAGCATTGAGTTGCAAAGTGAAATCATCCACCACTGTTTTGCGACCAAACTGAATCGTCAAATGCTGAATATCGAGGAGCGCTTGTGAAGATTGCATGATGCTCATGAAGCACTCACCCCCGTCTTGGCACGACGTGTGTCAAAAGCATCGCGCAATGCGTCCCCCATGAAGGTCAATAACATCAAGGTTCCTGCCAACACTAAAAATGTTGATAATGAAATCCACCACGCATCTAAATTGGCTTTGCCTTGAGCCAATAGTTCCCCTAAACTTGCTTGATCGGCAGGCACACCCAAGCCCAAGAAATCTAAACTGGTTAAAGCCAAAATCGCCCCGCTCATTCTGAATGGCAAGAAAGTGATCACTGGAGTCAAGCTATTGGGCAAAATGTGTCGCCACATGATTTGTTGACTGGATAGGCCCAATGCCTGGGCGGCTCTGACGTATTCCAAAGAACGATTTTTCAAAAACTCTGCGCGCACATAATCAGATAAACCCATCCAACCAAAGAGCGATAGCAAAATAATGAGTAGTCCCACGCTCGGCGCAAAGATAGAAGCAAAGATAATCAACAAATACAGTTCAGGCATCGAACTCCAAATTTCAATGATGCGCTGAGAAATTAAATCTACTCTGCCCCCAAAATAACCCATGATGGCCCCAGTCAAAACGCCAATGGCCACGCCCAAAATCGTCAGACACAAACCAAATAAAACAGAGAGCCGAAATCCATAGATCAATCTGGCCACCACATCTCTGCCACGATCATCCGTTCCCAACCAATTGTCTTTGGATGGAGAAGCGGGGTTGGGTTCTTTGGCAAAGTAATTCAGGGTGTCGTAACGATAGGTAATGATCGGATAGATAGCCCAATTGCCTGGTTTGCTGAATGTTTTTTTAATGGAAGGATCTAAGTAGTCCGTTGGGGTTGGGAAGTCTCCACCAAAAGTAGTCTCTGGATAGTCTTTCACAATCGGAGCGTAAAAACTACCTTCATAACGCACCACAATCGGACGATCATTGGCAATTAACTCAGCAAACAAGCTCAAAACAAATAAAGTGACAAAAATCCACAAACTCCAATATCCCAAGCGATTGGACTTGAAACGTGACCACTGATCACTTTGACGGACTTGAGTCAACCACCCTTTGCTCATGAGCGAGCTCCTGACTGACTTTCAAACTGAATGCGCGGATCCACCAAAACGTAAGCAATATCTGAAATCAGTTTTGTAAATAATCCAATCAAAGTAAATAAGTAAAGAGTGCCCAAGACCACAGGGTAATCACGCTTCATGACCGCTTCGTAAGACAACAAACCCAAGCCATCTAGAGAAAATAAAGTTTCAATCAATAACGAACCCGTAAAGAATGCCCCTATGAATGCGGATGGGAAACCCGTGACCAAAGGAATCATGGCATTGCGAAACACATGTTTCCACAAGACCTTGTCTTCACTCAAACCTTTGGCTCTGGCGGTAATCACATACTGCTTGCGAATCTCTTCTAAAAATGAATTTTTTGTCAGCATGGTAATCACAGCAAAGTTACCAAGCACCGATGCGGTGATGGGCAATACCAAATGCCATAAATAATCCATCACTTTGCCCATCATGCTGAGTTCCGCCCAATGATCTGAGGTGAGCCCTCTCAAAGGAAAGAGCTGTAAAAAGCTACCCCCTCCAAAAAGCACCAACAATAAAACACCTAAAACAAATCCTGGAATGGCATATCCAATCAAGATCACCACACTGGTGGTGGTATCAAATCGTGTGCCGGCTCTCACTGCCTTTTTAATACCTAAGGGAATCGAGATGAAGTACGTGATCAAGAAAGTCCACAATCCCAAACTAATTGATACGGGCATTTTTGATAAAACCAACTCCCCTACACTTTTATGTTGGTAATAACTTTGCCCCAAATCAAACATGGCAAAACGTTTGAGCATCTGAAAGTAACGTTCATGCACTGGCTGATCAAATCCATACAAAGCTTTAATTTCTTTTAGGCGCTCTTCATCCACACCTTGACGACCACGATAGGTGCTACCACTTCCGGAAGATTCCACTGCACCCACACTGGCCTCACCGCGTCCTTTGAGCTCCAACATCATTTGCTCGACCGGACCTCCTGGCACAAATTGAATCACTGCAAAGGTCAAGGTAATGACGCCCAAGAGTGTGGGAATCATCCATAAGATACGGCGGAAGATGTAACGCCACAGTGCACTGTTCATCGCACACCTCCCGCACTGGCTTTACTTGCCCCACCTGAATGCTTGGGTTCACGCCACCAAGTGGATAGGATCCAAGGCTCGGCAGCAAAATATGTGGGAGGCATCGGGAAACGTAAATCTGATTTATAGGCCACACGATGCGTTGGGCTATACCAATGAGGCACGATGTAATAACTGTGAGTCAAAACACGATCTAAAGCCCTTGTTGCTGTAATCAAGTCTTTACGGGTCTGTGCTTTCACAATATGTGAAATCAAGGCATCAACGACTGGAGATTTCACCCCAAGAATATTGTCAGACCCCTTAGTGTCGGCTGATTGACTGCCATAACGATCCCAAAGTTCATTTCCAGGACTTTGAGAGTCTGGAAACTTCATACTGGTCATATCAAAATCAAATGTTTCCAGGCGTTTTTGATACAAAGCGTAATCGGTTGTACGAATATCGACCTTAATTCCCAATTTCTCTAGATTGCGCACATAAGCCGCCACCAAGCGTGACATTGCGCCACCATCATCCATGAACTCGAAGCGAAAAGCTTGTCCTTGAGCGTTGCGCAAAGCCCCATCGCGATAAACCCACCCCGCTTGCGCTAATAATTCTCGGGCTTTTCTTAAATTTTGTCGCAAGCTTGAAGGCTCTTCAGTCGTCACAGGCAATAACATGGGCCCTAAAGCATTTTTAGGAAAGTCATTGGGATATGCTTTTTTTAATGGCTCCAGAAGTCTTCTCTCAGCAATACTGGGCAAACTTCCGGCCTCAAAAGAGGCCCCCAATTCGCTATTGGCAAAGTAACTATCGATGCGATGGTATTGACCATAAAAGAGCTGACGGTTCATCCATTCAAAATCCAAAGCCAGTGTCAAAGCTTGACGAACTCGCTGATCCTTAAAAATGGGTTGACGGGTATTCATCACAAAGCCTTGCATACCAGCACCATTGCGATGTTGAAAATGTTGTTTCTTTAGACTGCCATCTCGAAATTTAGGCCCTACATAACTTTTCGCCCAATTTTTGGCGCGGTATTCCACCAAAGTATCGAACTCTCCTGCTTTGAGTGCCTCTAATCGGGCTGTGTCATCTTTATACAGGCGATAAGAGACACGCTCAAAGTTAAAGAAACCCATGCGCACATTCAATCCAGCACCCCAATAATTAGGATTCTTTTTGAACACAATGCTCTTACCTAGGTCATAGCGCTCAATCAAATAAGGACCACTTGCAATCGGCTTTTCAATGGTCAATTGATTGAACGGCTTACCCACACCCTGGTCGTCTTTACCCCACTTCTCCGAAAATACTGGCATCGAACCCACCAACAAGGGCAACTCAGTATTGCGACGATGAAAATCAAAACGAATGGTGCGCTCAGAAACAATCACCGCTTGCTTCACATCGGCATAAACAGTTCGAAACTGTGGACTGGCCAATCGACTCATCAAAGTATCAAAGGAGTACTTGACGTCTTTAGCCAAAACTGGGGAGCCATCGTTAAATTTGGCATGAGCACGCAAACGAAAGGTCACGCTGAGTTGATCTTTAGCCACACTCACATCTTCTGCTAACAATCCATACGCAGAAGCCACCTCATCAGAACTGCCAATTAATAAACTTTCAAACATCAATTGCGCCACTCCAGGTGCAGCCACTCCTTTGAGCGTGAATGGATTGAATTTGTCAAAACTGGTCCGGCGATCAGGATTGGGGAGATTTAAGGTACCCCCCTGAGGGGCATTGGGATTGACATAGGAAAAATGCTTAAATCCTGGCGGGTATTGCAAATCGCCATATTGTGCAAACCCATGAGCTGCCCAGGACGCGTTTGAGACACCCCACCCCACCACCAATAAGAGGCTTAAAATAACCGGCAAAAGTAAGGGTCTAATCATTTGCATGTGTGACAATTGTAATTAGACATTCACAAATTCAGCAAAAAGAAAAAAGGAAGCCAATATGGGTTTTTTAGCCGGTAAAAAAATCGTCCTCACAGGTCTATTATCTAACCGTTCCATCGCTTACGGCATCGCTAAAGCCTGCCATCGTGAGGGGGCCGAATTGGCCTTCACCTACGTCGGCGATCGTTTTAAAGACCGCATCACTGAATTTGCTGCTGAATTCAATAGCCAACTGATTTTTGACTGCGATGTGGGCAGCGATGAACAAATTGATCAGCTTTTTGCTGATTTATCAGCCACATGGCCCAAATTTGACGGCTTGATTCATTCGATTGGCTTTGCTCCAAGAGAAGCGATTGCCGGTGACTTTTTAGATGGACTATCGCGCGAGTCTTTCAAAATCGCTCATGACATTTCTGCTTACAGCTTTCCAGCCATGGCCAAAGCTGCTTTACCGATGCTCAACGACAAGTCAGCTTTATTAACCTTGACCTACCTTGGCTCACAAATGGTGGTACCTAACTACAATACCATGGGTTTGGCCAAAGCCTCATTAGAAGCCAGTGTTCGTTACCTAGCCAATTCAGTAGGGCCTAAAGGCGTTCGTTGCAACGGTATCTCAGCAGGCCCCATCAAAACTTTGGCAGCCTCTGGCATCAAAGGTTTTGGCAAGATTTTAGATTTTGTGGAAGCCAATGCTCCTTTACGTCGCAACGTGACCATTGAAGATGTGGGCAATGCAGCTGCTTTCTTGATGTCAGACTTGGCCAGTGGCATCACTGGTGAAATCACCTACGTGGATGGCGGATTTAGTCACGTCGTGGGTGGCATGGCTGAAGCCGAATAAGCCACTTCTTCTTGAGGGGCGCAGTATATAATCGCCCTCTTAAACGGAGAGGTGGATGAGTGGTTTAAGTCACACGCCTGGAAAGCGTGCGTAGGTTAATCGCCTACCGCGGGTTCGAATCCCGCCTTCTCCGCCACCGATAAAAATGCCCTCAGCTGAGGGCATTTTGCTTTTTCCCTTTTTGTATTTTTATTCATCTTCTTTCAGTTGTTCTCACTGAAATTTTTATTTTTGAATGATCCCCTTTAACCATATTTCTTACTTGGTTTTTAAATAGTAATGATTATCATTTGATATAGTGGCGACCTGCTCTCTCAAAAAGAGAGTCAGAAAAAAATCAACTATTCAAAAGATACAAGGAAATACATGAAAAAAAGACAAATTGTCATTGCCGTTCTCAGCGCCATATCCGCGATTCAAATAGCCAAGGCACAACATCATCCCAAAAACAAAGAAGAAATTGAATTGCCCAGAATTGATGTGGTGGGTAAATCATCTAGAGACATTCAACACATACCGGGTGCAATTTCTATAGTGACCAAAGATGAGCTGGAATTAAAACAAGCACTCTCTACTGAGGCTGCTTTGAAAAATATTCCTGGCATCACCATCAAACCAGAAGAAGAAAGTGCCATTGTTACCAATATTGGTATGCGCGGACTGAGCTCAGGAGATGGCAACAAATACATTGTTATTTTGGAAGATGGGGTTCCAGTGGCGCCGGGAGCATTTACAGGCAATCAACGCTACTACAACCCAAGAATTCAACGTATGGAAAGTATTGAAGTACTGAAAGGATCTTCTGCTCTTAAATACGGCCCCAACAATGTGGCGGGCGTGATTAACTATAAAACCAAGCAACCGCACGATGGCTTTGCAGTGACCACGCGCATGGGATCATTTGGCTACAAAGAAGCTTTAATTGAAGCCGGCGGCAAATCCTCAGATGGCCAATCCATCGGCGGCATCCATATTGTGACAAGCGATAGTGATGGTTTTCAAAATAAGGGGTATAAAACTCAAGATGTGATGCTCAAAGGCGGCATGGCCTTAGGAGATCACCAATGGTTGGGTGTCAAATTAAGTCACTATGACAATGAAGCCAATATCTCTTATCGAGGTTTATCACTGGCTCAATTTCAACACCGCTACAAAGAGAACCCAGCCCCTAACGATCACTTTTACACCCAAAGAAATGCCATTGATTTCAATCATGAATGGCACATCAACTCAGACATGAAACTCAATAGTCTGATGTATTACTCCAAGATGAATCGTGATTATCACCGCTATAGCGTGGCAAGTAATTTGGCTCTGGACTCAATGACTGGCTGGTCCTTTACCGATGTCCTCAATAAGAATGATCGTGATTTTGAACGTCGAGGCTTTGAATCTCGTCTCCAAGTTCATCACCAATCCTTAGGCCTTAAAAACGATTTAGAGCTGGGCATACGTTTAGCTGACGAGAGTTTTAAGCAAGACGCCAGCACGATTGCTTATGAAGCCAATAACTACGCCGTCTTTGTGGAAAACAAATTTCATTTAAATGAAGCCATTACTTTAATACCTGGCCTTAGGGTTGAGAACTATGATTTAAAAAGAACTGGTAGCAAAACTGGCAATACTCAAGAGACTGCCTTTGTTCCTGGCTTAGGACTCATTTATCAAATGAGCCCCTCCTCCCAACTGTACAGCAGCGTATACAAAGGTTTTGCAGCGCCATCTAGTATTTCCAGCTTGGCACTGGATGACAACACTTTGGCTGACCTGCCAGCGCAAGAGTCTAAAAACTATGAAGTGGGTATCCGCGGAAAAAATTCTGGATTACGTTATGAAATGACCGTATTTTTGATTGACTTCAAAAATCAAAATGTCACCAGTAACAGCCAAAGTGGGGTGCCCACTACAGCGGGCAGTACGATTCACAAAGGCTTAGAACTATCTGGAGGCTATTCCTTTAAGAATGGCTTGAGCTTAGATGGTGCTCTAACGTACATTCCAGTGGCTAAATTTAGGGGGACGCGAGGCACATCTGCAATTGATGGCAATCGAATTACCTATACCCCTGAGTGGACTGGTCATATTAGCTTGGGCTATCGTCATCAGCAATTCAAATCAGCTTTGATTGCTTCTTATGTAGGCTCTCAATACACAGATGTGGCCAACACTGTGGCGATTGCTCCAGGGAGTAGCAACAATTCATTTTGGACAGGTCGCCTAGACGCCTACACTCTACTTGATTTACAGACTCACTATCAATTAGATAAGCAATTGTCCTTGTTTGGAAATATCAACAACATCACCAACAAGAGCTACATTGCAAGCTTGCGACAAGGTATTTATGCAGGGCCATCTAGAAGCGTGATGGTAGGTGCGAAATACAAGTTTTAAGCATTAACTTTAGAGTTCACCTTAGGGTCAGCAACTCTATCGTTAAAGCAACATTTACTTCTTAATTGAGTTATCAAAATCAAAATGCCCTCAGCGCAAACTGAGGGCATTTCTATATTGTCATTTTTTATAGAAGTATTTATTTTTCTACAAAGGCTCTTTCATACACATAATCTCCTAACTGCCCCAGACTTGGAGACACCTTAAAACCTTTAGCATCCAGCATCTCTGATATTTCTTTGAGCATAGATGGACTGCCACAAATCATGCCTCGATCTGTTGCCGGATCCAAAGGAGGCAAACCAATGTCTTTGAATAATTGACCATTTTCAATTGCTGTTGTCAGTCGACCTGTGTGCTTAAAAGCTTCACGGGTGACTGTTGGGTAGTAAATCAATTTCTCACGCACCATCTCACCCAAGAACTCATCATTGGGCAACACATTGCGAATGTAATCCTCATAGGCCAATTCACTCACCAGGCGAACCCCATGAATCAGCACTACTTTTTCAAAACGTTCATACGTTTCAGGGTCACGAATGATGCTCATGAATGGCGCCAAGCCGGTTCCTGTACTAAATAGATATAAATGTTTTCCTGGGTTTAAGTCATCAATGACCAAGGTGCCCACAGATTTTTCACTCACCAAAATAGGATCTCCCACCTTGATATTTTGTAGGCGCGAAGTCAAAGGACCATTTTCAACTTTGATACTTAAAAATTCGAGATGCTCTTCATAATTGGCGCTAGCCACACTATAAGCACGCACCAAAGGCTTACCCTCTACCTCCAAACCAATCATTAAAAAATGTCCATTGCGAAACCGCAGACTCTTATTGCGAGTGGTTGTGAAGCTAAATAATGTATCGTTCCAATGCTTAACGCTGAGAACTGTTTCTGTGTTGTAACTGGCCATGATTTCCTAAAATGGGTTTTTGAGGAGCGCCCTCAAAAAATCTTAAACATAGGTCATTTTAAACGCTTGAGTGACTGCCATTTGCTATTAGGAGCAAACTCAAGTCATTAATTGAAGGGTTTTTTGATTTGAATCAGTGTTGAGCAAGCCAAGCAGCAATACCAGCTTTGGCAACTTCCGCATCTTGGCTAGACTTCACTCCGGAAACACCCATGGCGCCCACGGTGTGCCCGTCATGCACGATGTTCACGCCACCCTCCAACATACCTTGTAATACAGGTACTGAAAGGTAAGCGATTCTTCCACCATTGATCATGTCTTCATAAGCCTTGCTCTCTTTGCGACCCAAGGCCGAGGATTTGGCTTTTTCTATAGCAATACTGGCTGAAACTGCAGGGCAACCATCTCGTCTTGTAAATCCTAAGAGATGACCACCATCATCAACAACAGCGATGGAGACAGCAAATTGATTTTTTTCTGCAAAATCATTCGCTGCTTGCAACATCACATCCACGTCTGCTTTGGTGAGGTATGGTTTTTGTTTCATGTCTCCTCCATCCCCAATCTTTTAAAGCAATTCGTTTTGTGCTGCGACCACTCCACTACCTTTTAACTGAATACCAAAGGCTTTCATGCCCATTTCGCAACCACTGAGTGCACCCAAAAGTGCCAATTCATTGCAGTCACCCAAATGACCAATGCGGAACATCTTGCCTTTGATTTTTCCAAGCCCTGTACCCAAAGACAAATTGTATTTTTCATGAATCAATTTTCTTAATTTGTCTGCATCCACACCTTCAGGGGTAACCACACCTGTTAACACTGGTGAATAGACAGCAGGATCTTTACATTGAACTTCTAGACCCCAAGCAGCTACAGCAGCGCGGCAAGCTTTGGCCAAACGTTGATGACGAGCAAATACGTTATCAAGCCCCTCAGTCAAAATCATGTCCATGGCCTCATGCAAGCCATACAGTAAATTAGTAGAAGGCGTGGTGGGCCAATAGCCTGTTTTATTAGATTCTAGGATTTCATCCCAAGCCCAAAAAGCTTTTGGCAGCTTGGCTGTTTTATTGGCCTCCAAGGCTTTGGGTGATAAAGCATTGAAACCTAAACCTGGTGGCAACATCAAACCTTTTTGTGAACCACTGACAGTCACGTCCACACCCCACTCATCATGACGATAGTCAGCTGATGCAAGACCTGAAATGGTATCAACCATTAATAGAGCAGGATGTTTGGCTGCATCAATTGCTTTTCTGACCGCAGCAATATTAGAAGTCACCCCTGTTGAAGTTTCATTGTGAACCACGCAAACTGCTTTAATTTGATGAGAAGCATCTGCTTTAAGACGCTCTTCAATCATCGCCGCATCGACACCATAACGCCAACCTTCAGCTCCCGGCTTACCCAAGAACTCTGTCTTGATACCCAAGCGATCAGCCAACTTCTGCCACAAAGTGGCAAATTGACCCGTCTCATACATCAAGACATGGTCGCCAGGTGACAAGGTATTCACTAAGGCCGCTTCCCAAGCGCCGGTTCCTGAAGATGGATAAATGATGACAGGATGCTTGGTCTTGAAAATCTTTTGTATATCAGCCAATAACTTAAGACCCAATTGACCAAACTCAGGGCCACGGTGATCAATCGTCTGATAACTGATGGCTCGCAAAACTCGAGCTGGCGCTGGACTAGGCCCTGGAATGTGTAAAAAGTGACGCCCAGATGAATGATTATCAAGTTTTAGCATGGTTTGTCTCGCTCGGTTTTGTGGTTAGTGATGACCTGAGTGTAAGGCATTTTTTGAAAAATTTCATTTTTGTATGCAAAAAATGCATATTATGATTTTCCCTGTAATGGTAAATACTAGCTAAATATTAGCTTTTGAAGACTATTTTTTGGGTTTGCTATCGGTTATAGTAAAAGTGTATACAAAAAATGGCTTTTGAGAATTACTTAGGTTTAAACCATGGCATCCATCATTGAATTGAATTCGCAAAATTTGCACGAAATCACCTTTCAGAAGTTACGCTCCCTTTTGGTTGAGGGTGCTATTGCTCCAGGTAGCAAACTCAATGAACGTGAATTAGCCGAACAACTCAATGTATCGCGCACCCCTATTCGGGAAGCCATTCGTCGCTTGGCTGCTGATGGACTGGTTGAGTTAATCGCCAATCGTGGCGCAATAGCGGTTCAGTTAACTCGTGAAGATGTGATTCACACCTTTGATGTGATTGCCAATCTTGAAGGTTATTCAGGGGAGTTGGCCGCTCAGAATATCAGCGACGCCGCCCTATCGGAATTAGAAGCCCTGCACTATGAAATGATGGCCTCCTACGCAAGGCGCGACCTGTCTAGCTATTACAAAATCAATCTAAAAATACACAACGCCATCAATCAGGCAGCAGCCAACCCAGTGCTCAGCCAACTATTTGCTCAAGTCAATGCTCGCATTGAAGCCTTGCGTTTTCGCTCTAACCAAGATGGCTTGAAATGGGAAAAAGCGGTGAAGGAGCATCAAGAAATGATTGATGCTCTCAAGGCACGAGACAGTGCGCGCATGCGGCAAGTCATGATGAAGCACGTCATGAATAAGCGTGATGTGGTCGTGCAACTCATGGATACAGAAAACCTTCACCAGTCAGCGAAAGCATGAACAAACCCCTCGCCCTCAAAGAAGTCATCGCCGACAAAGAATTTTTAGCCAAGCGCTTACGCTCTGAAACTTCAGGTGAAGTCATGACTGATGCGGCCAGCCGTGGACGCTACGCCACCGATGCTTCAATTTATCAAACGATGCCGATTGCAGTATTTGTACCCAAAACTGCCGAGGACATTGTCAGCGCCATACAAATTGCTGCAGATTTGGGTGTGCCTGTCTTGCCACGAGGCGGCGGCACGAGCCAATGTGGTCAGACCACCGGTCCGGCCTTGGTGATTGATAACACCAAATATTTCAGAAACATTCTGGAGGTCAATCCTGATCAAGCTTATGTGGATGTGCAACCTGGCATCGTTCTAGATCATTTGAATGCAGCCCTGAAAAAACATCAGCTTTGGTATCCCGTGGATGTGTCCACTGCAGCTCAAGCCACCATTGGTGGTATGGCAGGCAATAACTCTTGTGGCAGCCGTTCCATCGCTTACGGCAACATGGTTCATAACGTACTGGGCATTGATGCATGGTTGGCTGATGGTCAAGTCGCCTCCTTTGGTCTCATGAAAGATGCACAGGGCAAAGCATTGCAGTTAGGGCAATTTGTGCAATCTTTGGCACATCTCCACCAAGCAGAAATAGAAGAGAAATGGCCCAAAGTGATGCGCCGCGTGGCAGGTTATAACTTGGATATTTTTAACAATCAAAGTGAGCGCCCTTACACACAAGATGGTCAAGTGAACTTGTCGCACCTATTGGTGGGTGCTGAAGGCAGCTTGGCCTATTACAAACAATTGCGCTTAAAGCTCTCACCTTTACCAAAACACAAAACCCTGGGTGTGGTGAATTTCACCAGCTTCTATGAAGCCATGGACAGCGCCCAACACATTGTCAAACTGCTTCCTTCTGCAGTTGAACTGGTGGATCGCACCATGATTGATTTATCACGCAATAACCCCGCCTTTAAATCCGTGATTGAAACGGCCTTAATTGATGTGAATGGTAAAACCCCCGAGGCAATTTTATTGGTTGAGTTCTCTGGTGAAGAACTTGCACCCCTTGAGAAAAAGGTCAAAGACTTGGTGAGCTTGATGGCTGATTTGGGCCATCCAGGTTGCGTGGTTGAAATGACTCAAGCCGAAGCGCAAAAGAATTTATGGGAAGTGCGCAAAGCCGGCTTGAATATCATGATGAGCCTCAAAGGCGATGGCAAACCCGTGAGCTTCATCGAAGATTGTGCGGTGCCTCTTGAAAGCTTGGCGGAATACACCCAAGGCTTAACAGAGGTGTTTTCTAAATATGGCTCCAGAGGCACGTGGTATGCCCACGCTTCAGTGGGCACATTGCATGTCAGACCGATCTTGGACATGCGCCGTGATGGCGCACAAAAGATGCGTGCGATTGCCGAAGAAGCCGCCGCCTTAGTGAAACGTTACAAAGGTGCCTTCAGTGGCGAACATGGCGATGGCATTTGTCGAGGCGAGTGGATACAGTGGCAGTTTGGTCCTAAATTAACCGAGGCTCTTGGCGAAATCAAACACGCATTCGATCCCAACAATTTATTCAATCCAGGGAAGATTATTCATCCCCCAAAAATGGATGATGCTGCTCTGTTCCGCTTCCCACCCAGCTATCAAGTCATTCCACTGAAGACCTCCCTCGATTGGTCTGCCTGGAATGTGCAAAACGATCCAGTTACTGAAGAAACCACTGCTCCTGGTACCGGAGGTGATCCAGCTAACGGCTTTGCCAAAGCAGTTGAGATGTGCAACAACAATGGCCACTGTCGTAAATTTGACGCAGGCACGATGTGTCCAAGCTATCGCGTGACACGAGATGAGAAACATTTAACTCGTGGCAGAGCCAATACCTTGCGCTTGGCGCTATCGAATCAGTTGGGTCAAGACGCTCTATTCAGCGATGAAGTCAAAGAAGTATTTGATCTGTGCGTGAGTTGTAAAGGTTGTAAACGTGAATGCCCAACCGGCGTGGACATGGCCAAGATGAAAATTGAATACTTGAGCCATTACAAAAAGAAACATGGCTGGACTTTACGCGACCAATTAATCGCTGCCCTACCTCGCTATGCCCACACCATTGCAGCAATCCCAGGTTTGGCATTTTTGTTGAACCTAAGAAATCATTTTTCTTTATTCGCTTACATTGGTGAAAAAATCACGGGCATCTCCGCTCTTCGCAGCTTACCTACATGGCGCAGAGACACTGTGTGGCGCTCTAATTTGGGTTGCACAGAAGAAACCTTATTTGCTAGCGCAAAACCTGTGGTGCTTTGGGCAGATACTTTTAATGGGTGCTTTGAAACCGAGAATATTCAAGCCGCGGTCAGAGTGTTAGAAGCCAGTGGTTACAGCGTTCATATTCCGCGTAAGGCAAATGGCCACTATTGTTGCGGTAGAACCTATTTGGCCAGTGGCATGGTAGATCAAGCTCGTGAAAGTGCCGCTGAGTTATTGTCTGCATTTACTCGCTTTACAGATAAAAATATTCCGATCATTGGGCTGGAACCCTCTTGCATCCTGACCCTAAGAGATGAGTTTTTAGTGATGAATTTTGGTGATACTGCCCAAAAATTATCAAATGGCAGTCAAACCTTTGAAGAGTTTTTAGTCTCAGAAGCGAAAGCGGGTCGTTTTGCTCCCAAGCTCAAATCTTGTGAGAAGCAAATCTTGTTGCATGGCCACTGCCATCAAAAATCATTTGATGCCGTGAAACCCATCATCACTCTTTTGAAGATGATTCCAAACGCACAACCTCAACTGATTGAGACCTCTTGTTGCGGCATGGCGGGCAGTTTTGGCTATGAAAGCGAACATCATGCGGTGTCTTTGCAAATGGCTGAGTTGCAATTACTACCCGCAATTCGTCAAGCACCAGATGCAATTGTGTTAGCGGATGGCTCAAGCTGTCGTCATCAAATCAAAGATGGCACCGAGCGTGAAGCCTTACACGTGGCAAGAATTTTGGAAATGCATTTGCAGTAATTTTGTAGCTTTGTTTTTTGTTTTATGTTTTTTGTTTTAGTTTGTATTGATGTGGTTGCAGTTTATGTAGTTTTAATCATGAAAAGATGTCAATCATCAATGTTCAACGAGGAGAGATCATGAACACACGACGCAAAATCATCGCCACTGCAGTGGCAGCATTAACAAGTTCTCTATTGGCTGTTCCAGCAATGGCTCAGGCTTGGCCGACAAAACCCATTCGCATTGTGGTGGGCTTTGCACCTGGTGGTGGTACCGATATTGTGGCGCGTGCTTTGGCGCCCAAAATGAGCGAGATTCTAGGTCAGTCCATTGTGATTGAAAACCGTGCAGGTGCTGCAGGCACAATTGGCGCTGACTTAGTTGCCAAGTCCCCAGCCGATGGCTACACCCTCTTGATGGGTCACTCCAACTCCAATGCGATTGCCCCCTATGTTTTGCCAAAAGTACCGTTCAATGCTGGCACTGATTTCACACCCATTACGTATGTAGGTTATGTACCAAACATTTTGGTTTTACATCCTTCAATTCCAGCAAAGACTGTTCCTGAATTAATTAGTTTGGCAAAAAATAATCCTGCTCAAATGACCTATGGTTCCTCTGGCATTGGAAGCACTCAACACTTAGCTGGCGCCCTATTCTCTAAGATTGCCAAAGTTCAAATGAATCACGTGCCTTATAAAGGTAGTGGTCAAGCAATTGTTGACTTAATTGCAGGCCAAATCAACATGAACTTTGACACACTTCCACCAGTACTACCCCACATCCGTGCAGGTAAGTTAAAGCCTTTGGCGATTTCAACACCGAAGCGCTTATCCATACTTCCAGATGTTCCAACATTTGAAGAGGTGGGCATCAAAGGATTTGAAGTCACCAACTGGTACTCTGTCATGGGCCCCAAAAACATGCCCAAAGACATCGTTGTAAAAATCGATGCTGCAGTGCGTGCTGCTATGAACGATCCAAAGATCAAAACAACTTTAGATGCTCAAGGTCTTCAATCAGCAGGTCCTGCTAATCCAGATGAATTTGCAGTATTTTTAAAAGCTGAACTGAATAAGTACTCAAAACTTGTTAAAGAATTGAACGTGAAAGCTGAGTAATGAGCTCTTCTGACAGTTCAAAGTCTATTGACGCAAGTTCACGCCCGCTTCCTCTAGCGGGTGTGAAGGTTCTTGATATCAGCCAAGTGATGGCAGGTCCGTACACCTGCATGCTCTTGGCTGATATGGGTGCTGATGTGATCAAAATTGAACCTCCAGGTACTGGCGATCAAACCCGTGGGGCGATGGGTTTCAAGATGAAAGGTCCAGATAGCATGGGCTTTTTAAATATGAATCGCAATAAGCGCAGCATCACACTCAACCTTAAATCTGAAGCAGGAAAAAAAATTCTGTTTGAGTTGGTTAAAAATACAGATATCTTGGTAGAAAACTATCGACCAGGCGTCATGAAAAAACTCGGTGTTTCTTATGAAGTACTCAGCAAGATCAATCCCGCCTTGGTCTATGCCAGTATTTCTGGATTTGGTCAAAGTGGGCCATGGGCCGATCGCCCAGGTTTTGACTTAATGGCTCAAGCCATGTCTGGCGTGATGGCAATGACAGGACACGGTGATGGTCGACCCGTGAAAGCGGGTGTACCAGTGGCAGACATTGGTTGCGCCTTATTTGCAACCTATGGAGTGTTATCGGCCTATATTGGCGCTAAGAATACTGGCCTAGGCCAATACATTGATGCCTCTTTATTTGATTCAGCCCTGGCGTTCTCTATCTGGGATACCGCTGAGTATTGGGGCACAGGTAAACCACCTGTGGCTCTTGGAACAGCTAACCGCATGAGCGCACCCTATCAGGCAGTCAAAGCAAAAAATGATTACTTTGTCATGGGGGCCACCAGCAATAAATTATGGCAAAAACTTTGTCAGATATTGCATCGCGATGACTTATTCAATGACCCACGTTGTAAAACAATTGCCGATCGCTTAGCCAATCGCGAATACATCATCACTGAATTAGAAAAATCATTTGCTGCTAAAGAATCTGAAGTGTGGATTGATGAACTATTGGCGCAAGGCATTCCGGCCGGACCAATCTTGGATTACCCAAGGGCTTTTGCGAGCGAACATGGACAACATCGCAAGATGAAAATGGAGATTGACCACCCGATAGAGGGCAAAGTACCTAATATTGGATTTGCCGTGAAGATGCAAGGAACCCCTCAACAAGTTCGTCGACATCCTCCTTTACTGGGTGAGCACACTGAAGAAGTCCTACGTGAAGCTGGTTTTAGTGCTGAGGATCTCAAAGCTTTTGAAAACGCGGGTGCTTTTGCGCCTGAAACCATTTAATTTATAGAAAATTTTTATTTAAAAGTCATGAGCACTCCAACATCCCCCCCTTCAGAAGGCAAAGTTCATCTTCGCATCCAGGATGATGTTGCCTTCATTACATTTGATCGGCCTGCATCACGCAATGCCATGACCTGGTCAATGTACGCTGACCTGAAAACCATTTGCACTGACTTAAATAA
This sequence comes from uncultured Polynucleobacter sp., assembly GCA_964449745.1. Lineage (GTDB taxonomy): Bacteria > Pseudomonadota > Gammaproteobacteria > Burkholderiales > Burkholderiaceae > Polynucleobacter. Next base: position 17,204 of record CAYVBV010000006.1, read on the forward strand.
AAGCACAACTGTTAAAGCAGTTATTTTGCGGGGCATTGGTGGTGAATCATTCATATCAGGCACTGACATTGCACAGTTTCAGTCATTCAAGAATGGTGATGATGGCATTGAGTATGAACGCTTGATTGATGAACACATCAATGCTTTAGAAGAATTGCCCATGCCAACCATTGCCATCATTGATGGCATGGCTGTGGGCGGTGGCTTAGTGATTGCCACAGCGTGTGATTTTCGCTTGGCCAACCCAGGCGCTCGTTTTGGCGCACCGATTGCTAAAACTGTCGGCAACTGCTTATCCCCTACCAATATTGCTCGACTGATAGCTCATTTGAGGATTCCCACCATCAAGAGAATGTTGCTGCTGGCTGAACTAATACCCGCGAATGAATTACTTTCATCTGGCTATTTGCATGCTGTGGCCGATGGTTCAGAACTAGAAACCATGGCCTTGAGCATGGCTCAAAGAATCTCAGGTCTAGCACCTTTGACTGTGCGTGCATCAAAATTAACGATTAGTCGCATTCACCAACATCAACTTCCTGACTGCAATGATTTGATTCAATCTTGTTACGGCAGTGATGATTTCAAAGAGGGTATTACGGCCTTTGGTGAAAAAAGAAGTCCTTGCTGGCAAGGCAGCTAGAAAAATTAGCTCCTGCAATAGAGGTTTAAGTACCTTGCTGACAAAATTTCTTTAACTTTTCTAAATCTGGAATCGTCACTTTCGATCTTGAAATATCGGTAATGAGATTTTTTTCTGCCAAACTGGCCAAGGAACGACTGACAGTCTCTAGTTTTATATCCATCATCAAGCCCATGTCTTCACGTTTAAATAATGGGGATCGAATGAGTTGATCTTCTTCTTTGGCTAGTACCAGCAAAAATCGCCCAATCCTTAAATCTGCTCGCCCCGTATTCAACTGAGAAAACCAAGTTTCTGATTGGGACAATGCCTCACCCCATTTCTTCATCATTTGGCGATGCAAACGAGGAGACTCCTCACCCAATTGAATAATTAAATCAACCGGCAAGCGACATAAATGAACATCACTCAATGTAACTGCAGCATTTTCATGAGAGGAACCCAACAGAGCTTCCATTCCAAACAAATCGCCTTGCTTGATTAACCTAACAATTCTTTCAGTTCCATCTTCATTGAGATGTAGAAGCTTTACAAATCCTTGACGCAAAGTGTAAAGGTACTGACTTTTTTCACCTTGTTCATATATTTTTGCACCCGCATCAAAATGAAAGTCATCAATGGGTGCATGAATTTTAGAAAAGTCCTCTTCATTCAGTTCGGCAAACAAAACTGAATTTCGAATGGAGCAGTTTTGACAATTACTTTGCCCCTGCCATGCAACCTTAATTTCAATATCTTTCATGACATCCTAGATTTAATAATCAAGATGTTACACATGAAAACATAAGCTTGCTTGTGAGCAATTAATCAGGAAATTGTTTGACACAAAAAAGGCTTCGATGATGAAAATCATCTGGTGAATGGACGTGCTTAAGCGGGCTTTTTCTTTTTAAGTAAGTAAGCACCCCAGTTGAATACTGAACTCACCATTGGAGCAGGCTTCGCTTTCTTTTTGATGGCTGAGGGTTTAGTGAGGGCTTTAGTCGCCTTCTTTTTCATGGAAGAAATTGCAGTTGCTTCAAATTGAGTTTTTCCGGACCTTACGCCAGCAGCAATTTGTTTAGCAGTTTCTGGATCGAGCAATGAAAATAGAGACACTGAATTCATATAACTGAGCATCTCAGTATGCAAGGTATCCCACAGCGCGTGACAAGCCAGTGATGGATTGTCTTGCTCTGGCAAGATTCCATCTACCGCAAGAATAATTTGCCCCACCGAAATATCTTTGGGATTTCTTGCCAATGTATAGCCCCCACCAGGACCACGCATACTGTCAACCAAGCCAGCATGTCGAAGTTTGGCAAACAACTGCTCCAGATAGCTCAGAGAGACTTTTTGTCTTGAACTAATCGAAGCCAAAGTTTGGCTAGGTTGATCGGATGCGAAAAAATTCGCCAAATCAACCATAGCAATAACGGCGTAACGACCTTTGGTAGCAACTCTCATGGTTCTAGATTAGCACAAATAAAAAAAGTTGTAAGCCTCAGAAAAATAGCCTTAATTGTTGATAGGAAAATACAGTTAATTGATTGAAATAACTAACTTTTTCATGCCTCTAAACTCTTGCGATTCCAAGCAGCCAATAACAGTCCTAACCACCCCAAAATTAATAAAACACCTCCCAGGGGGGTTACCCAGCCAACAGACCAAGAAAATAAAGTCAATAAGTACAGGCTACCAGAAAAAAATAGGGTGCCAAGAATCATTAATATGCCTGACCAAATCAAAGTTTTGCTTGCTTGGTTGCGACTTGATATGGTCGCGATACAGAGTAAAGCCAGCGCATGAAACATTTGGTAAGTCACGGCAGTTTTAAAGACTTCGATCAAATAAGCACTTTGAATTACTTTTTGAATGCCATGAGCGGCAAAAGCACCAGCAATCACCCCACTCGCACCTAAAATTGAGGCAATACCTAAAAACCAACGATTTATATTTTGCATAAAATCTCCTTGAAACTATCTTACAGACTCAAAATAAAGAAAAGATGACATAAATCAAGATTTATATCTGCATAAACTTCCTCAATTTGGCTTATGTCATTGCAAAAAATTTAAATCTGCGAAAAGTAAAATCTTTAGATAGAATATCTGTCTAGGTGCTAATCACTTAGTGGTTTTTTGTAACAACTAGGTATTAATACCCTCTTAACTAATGAAATAGTGATTTTTATAATTTCAGCTAGTTAAGTTGTTTTGTAATCACTTGGAGAGAACACATGAAATTGATTAGCGCATTGGTAGCATCTGCATTGATGGTGTCAGCACCAGCATTTGCATCAAAGGAAATTGCATCTAAGAATGCTTGTATGGGTTGTCACGCTGTAGATAAAAAAGTTGTGGGCCCAGCTTACAAAGACATCGCTGCCAAATACAAAGGTCAAGCGGATGCTGTAGACAAATTGGCTAAGAAAGTTAAAGCCGGCGGTTCAGGTGTTTGGGGTCCAATCCCAATGCCAGCAAACGCAACCATCAGCGAAGCTGATGCAAAGACAGTGGTGAAATGGATTTTGGACGGCGCTAAGTAATTAGCTCTGTTGCTTTACTTGAAATGGCTGGTCACTACCAGCCATTTTTTATTTGAGTCAGGCATTTTTTACACTGAATGATTTAACTTTATCTAATAGCTTCCTATTTTTAATGATGATGAAAAAAATTATTTTTATTCTTTTGATCGCCCTACACTCTACCTGGGTTGTTGCTGACAACAAAGCCATCGTGATTGATGAAATGGCCGGCTATCTTGATTTTGTTGACTATGGAGGCGGCGTTATTTTTGCTGAACAAATTCCAGAAGAGGAATACAAAAAGATGTTCATCATTGATGCACGTGATAAAGGTCAATTTGATAAAAGCCATATTCCCGGGGCCGTCAACATTGAATGGCGACAAGTTTTGGCTCGACGCAATGAAATTCCGAAAAATAAACCTGTCTTGATTTATTGCAATACAGGTAGCCTGTCTGCCCAAGCAGGCTTTGCGCTGCGCATGGCTGGTTATGAGAATTTACGTATTTTGCAAGGTGGCTTTGAGGAATGGAAAACCAAAGGCGGCCTAAAAGCAAATCAAAAAGCTGCAGGCAAAACCAGAGATCACTAACACTCACCCACTGACAAGTTCATGAAAGTATTTTCTGGAATTGAGCCATTTGAACGTTCAGGAGCGCACACCCTGGAATTAATACCCTACCGAATCAGATATGCTCTCGATCATATTGGCCTAAAGTTATCTTTATCCCAATGGCAGACTTTAGATATTACAAGGCGCGAGAATCTTCTAAAACTCTGTCATTCAACTGATAATGATTGGAGCCAAATCAAATTATTTTTAATGAATTTGGCCCAAAGCCATGAATGGGTACTCAATTCATGTGCAACAATTGATTTAAATGATGGCTCGCAGATTCCAGTAGAGCTAAAAAACTTACTAATTAATCGAGGACTTGATTCAATATCAGAATCACAATGGGCTCGGCTTAATCACTATCAACGTTATATCCTAAGAAAAATTAGTCTTGGTAAACGATCCTTAGAGATAGAAGACGCATTAAAAACATATTCCTTACTTTAAATTTTGTTTTAGATCATCTGAACTTTAAAAGAAGTATTCAAATTGATTTAAATCATGCACGACCTCCTGTTTCTATCTGATGATGAACACATCATCAATACAAACCTTGAAAAGAGGAGCATCATGAGCAGTGAAGATTCTTGCCATAACTGTGGATCATGTGACTGTGATAAGTCAAGTCCACGTGAGGCGATTGATCAAGAAAAGCGTCAATGGTTAATTGCAACCAGCTTAGCGGGAGGGGTTGGAGTCGCTGCCTTCGCTATCCCATTGGTCAGTAGCTTTGCTCCGTCTGAAAAAGCAAAAGCTGCTGGGGCGGCGGTTGAGCTCGATATTTCCGGAATGAAACCAGGAGAGCTAAGAACCACAGAATGGCGCGGAAAGCCTGTTTGGGTAGTACGTCGCACCCCAGAGATGCTAGAGAATCTAACCAAACTAGAATCCGATTTGGCAGACCCTAATTCTGAAAGAAACTCACCCGAGTACCCAACCCCTTCATATGCAAAAAATTCACATCGATCAATCAAACCTGAGTATTTGGTCACAGTGGGCATTTGTACGCATTTGGGTTGCTCGCCTGTCGATAAATTTGAAAAAGGGCCACAGCAATCTCTACCACCAGATTGGGTAGGAGGATTTTTTTGTCCCTGTCACGGATCAACATTTGATTTAGCGGGTCGGGTCTATAAAAACAAACCTGCGCCAGACAATTTAGAGGTTCCACCGCATAAATACCTCAGCGACACATTACTCTTAATTGGCGAACACACAAAAACTTGACGAGTTCAATGACGTTTAATATTTGAAGGAATACACTGTTAGTCATTAATCACTGATAAAGGCTAATTCATTAGACATCAATAAAGTGAAAGCAAAAGAACTCCAAATGATAGTATTACGACTATTATTTTTAAGAAAGAGTTTGGCATGCGCTCATACGATCACCCCTTGCGTACAGTTCTTCACGAAGAAGTTCATGCCAGACCTCCAGTGGCTCTTTGGCCCAGAGATCGCATTCTTAATCAAGCATTTATTCTCTCGGGATCTGATCGCCAGAAGCAAATTGATTGGGTCAATACCCTTAGCAACCAATCAAAACAAGCCATTGATCCAAACCACGGTCAAACTTTTCGAATCATAGAATTGAAGCCAGCCCCCCAGCGCATCATTATTAAATGGGAGCTTCATGGTGAATTTTCTTCAATTTCAGCGATAGTCCAACAAGCAGAAATCATTTGCGACGCGCCATTAAAAACACGTCAAAAGATTGAGCATGATGTGAATGAGCTCTTGGCCAGCCTGAATGTACCCCCCATTCATGAGGCTGGAGGCCTTCGTATTGCTGCCCTTGATATTGCCTTTGAAGATCGCCCACTATTTTCAGGAGCCACTGAAGCATCTAACCTCTTCCCCGGAAGCACCATTCTTGGCAGCACCATTCTGACCACTCAAAAAGCCCAAGTGTGGACTGACCTTCAAGTCAATGAAGATGGCTACATCTCTTATCTAGTACCCCACGCAGGTATGGGTTCTCGACAGGCCGGTCGTGTAGCACGACGCATCACTGAAATAGAAATTTATCGCATGGCTTCTATGCTAGCGTTTCCAGTAGCCAAGAGCTTGTCTGCCCCTTTGCGCAATGCTGAGGCAGAACTATCCGAATTATCAAAACAGATTTCAATGGTTCAAGGCCAAGATGCTAAAAATCACTCAAGTCAAGATCAAGATGGTGAATTCTTAGAGCGCATTTCTGCCCTGGCTTCTAAAATTGAAGGCTGGATTTCTGAACACGGTCTGCGCTTCACTGCAGCAGAAGCTTATAGTCAATTGGTAGAGAAAAATCTATCAGAATTAAATGAAACTTCCTTGCCAGGTGTGCAAACATTGTCTGAATTCATGGACCGTCGTTTTGCACCAGCGATGAGTACTTGCGCATGGACCCAACGTCGTTTACGCGAATTATCTGATCGCATTTCACGCACCACCCAAATTCTTCGCACCCGCATTGAGTACGTCAATGAAAGTCAAACTCAAGAACTGTTGGCTAGCATGGATCGACGTGCAAAATTACAACTTCGTCTTCAAGAAACTGTTGAAGGTCTATCGGTTTTAGTTCTAACCTATTATGCCGTGAGCTTAATTATCTATATGGCCAAGGGGGTGAAGGAACTGGGATTGTCGGTGCCTGCAGAGCTGATTGGTGGCGCATCTGCGCCAATTATTGCCTATGGTATCTATGCTCTCAATAAACTCAGAAAGAAAAGGTTTGGCAAGCACTAATTTTGCTTAAATAGGCAGGGCAGTCAGCTTTTTAGCATATCGAGAGCCAATGCTTCAGCGACTTTAATACCATCTACACCAGCCGAGAGAATGCCCCCTGCGTAACCCGCACCCTCACCCGCTGGATACAGACCTTTGACGTTCAAACTTTGATAATGAGTCCCTCGCGTAATGCGCAAAGGTGAAGAGGTTCTGGTTTCTACGCCTGTGAGAACTGCGTCTGGCAAAGAAAAGCCTTTGATTTGTTTTTCAAAAGCAGGAAGGGCTTCACGCATGGCCTCAATCACGTAATCAGGCAAAGCTTTTGCCAAATCTGTTAAATGGACACCCGGCTTGTATGAAGGAATCACTCGACCAAATTCAGTGGACGGTCTGCCCGCAATAAAATCCCCTACCAACTGGCCAGGTGCCTCATAGTTTCTTCCACCCAACTCAAAAGCCTTAGACTCTAAAGCACGCTGAAAATCAATCCCGGCCAATGGGTTTTCAGCACTGCCGCCATAATCTTTGGGATCAATATTGACGACAATTCCTGCATTGGCATTGCGCTCATTACGAGAATATTGACTCATGCCATTGGTCACCACACGGCCCTCCTCTGATGTGGCAGCGACCACCGTGCCGCCAGGGCACATACAGAAGCTATAAACCGCTCGACCATTTTTAGCGTGATGCACCAGCTTGTAATCGGCGGCACCAATCAATGGATGTCCTGCGTGAGGACCCAATCTGGCACGGTCAATCAATGATTGCGGGTGCTCAATCCGAAACCCCACAGAGAATGGTTTTGGCTCTATATAAACACCCGCCTGATGCAAAGCTGCAAATGTGTCCCGAGCACTGTGCCCCAAAGCCAAGACCACATGCTTGGCTTTAATCACTTCACCACCTTCAAGTTCTAAACCTTGAATTTGCCCATCCTGGATATCAAAGGCAGTGACTTTTTTCTGAAAGCGAATCTCACCACCCAAATCAATGATCTCTTGGCGAATTTTTTCAACCATGCCGACCAAACGAAATGTCCCAATGTGAGGTTTGGCCACGTAGGCAATTTCTTCTGGAGCGCCCGCCTTAATAAATTCTTGAATGACTTTTCGACCATAAAACTTGGGGTCTTTGATTTGGCTATATAACTTACCGTCAGAAAAAGTTCCCGCGCCACCCTCACCAAACTGAACATTCGATTCTGGGTTCAAAATCTTTTTACGCCACAAGCCCCAAGTGTCTTGGGTGCGCTCACGCACCTGCTTTCCCCGCTCTAAAACAATTGGCTTAAAGCCCATCTGAGCCAAAACCAAAGCCGCAAAAATACCGCATGGACCAAAACCAATCACTACCGGTCGCTCTGTCAACTGCTCAGGGGCTTTAGCTACAAAGTGATAGCTCGTATCAGGTGCCGGCCGAATATTGGCATCATGACCCATGGCCTTGAGAATGGCCTCTTCATCCCTAACGGATACATCCAAGGTATAAATCAAAGATAAAGCCGTGTTTTTTCTGGCATCGTAACTGCGCTTAAATACATTAAAGTGGATTAAATCTTTGGGGGATGTCTTCAAACGCTTTAAAATAGCGGTTTCCAGCTCCTCTGGAGCATGATCGATCGGCAAGCGCAGTTCAGTAATACGAATCATAAGGCTATACGATACACAATCTCTTGGAACCTATGAAAACTAACCCATCTGACGTAAGCACTGTGATCGAAGAAACTCAAGACTGGCTCATCAAAGCAGTGATTGGTTTGAATTTATGCCCTTTTGCCAAGGCTGTGCATGTCAAAAATCAAATTCGATATTGCGTGAGTTCCGCCAAGTCAGTTGAAGCATTATTAGGAGAGCTTGCTCAAGAATTGGAACTCTTGGCTGAATCCCCGCGCGATAAAGTAGATACCAGCCTACTCATTCATCCTGAAGTCTTGCAAGATTTTTTAGATTACAACGACTTTTTAGAATTGGCTGATCAGTTATTAGAAGACATGGATCTGGACGGTCAACTGCAAATTGCCAGCTTTCACCCACAGTATCAATTTGCCGGCACTGAGATGGATGATGTCACCAACTTTACCAATCGCTCACCCTATCCCACCTTGCATTTGATTCGGGAAGACAGCATTGATGAAGCTGTCAAAGCTTTTCCAGAGGCTGAAGCGATTTTTGAAACCAATATGGCGACCATGGAAAAACTAGGTTTATCAGGTTGGGAAAAATTATTCCCTAAAACGTGAGGGCTCTAGACTGTGGAGCGCGATTCGCGCAGGTAATCCACTAAACGCTTGATCACAGCCGGATTATCTTTAGTCAGATAAGAAACCACAAAAGCGGCTAAAAAACTCGCTGGTATACCAAATGCACCCGAAGCAATTGGATCAATACCAAACCATCGATCGCCAAACACTCCAGTCAAACGTGACACAAAGGGATAGTTCAAAGCGATGTAAGTACCACTTACCAATAAACCTGTGAGCATGCCTGCAATCGCTCCCCATTGATTAATGCGCTTTGAAAAGACCGCCAAAATCAAGACAGCAAAAAAGCTGGATGCTGCCAACGAGAATGCCGCTCCCACCAAAAATAGAATATCTCCGGGCCTTAAAGAGGTCACATAAGCTGCAAATAAAGCGACGGCCAATAAAATAATTTTTGCCACAGTCACACGTTTTTGATGAGAGGCATTTTTATCAATCACGTGATAGTAAACATCATGAGAAATCGCATTGGCGATGGTGAGCAATAAACCATCAGCAGTAGACAATGCAGCCGCCAAAGCTCCAGCCGCCACCAAGCCTGAAATGACATAGGGCAGACCTGCAATCTCAGGGGCAGCCAATATCACCATGTCCGGAGAAATGGATAACTCAGCCCATTGCACAAATCCATCTCCATTAATATCAGCGATCGATAGAATCGGAGGGTCAAGTTTGCGCCACTGCAAAACCCAAGTCGGTAAATCAGCATATGACACACCGACCAGATTTTTAAAAAGCTCCAACTTCACCATGGCAGCCAAGGCAGGCACACTGAAATAAAAAAGTGCCACAAATAGCAAAGTCCAAAATACCGAATAACGAGTTGCTGAGACGCTGGTGGTGGTGTAGTAACGCGTCAAGATGTGTGGCAAGCTGGCAGTACCGAACATCAAACAAAAAATGAGTAATAAAAAATTAATATTATCTAAGTTTGAAACTCCCACGCCTTTATTGGAACTCGGGTCCATGGACGGAATGGCCGTTTGACTTTTAATCTGAGCTTCTTTTTTCTGACCCTGCCACATTTCATAAGCATGCGCAGGATCCTTAGGATATTCAGCCAATCTTTTTTCAATGGCTTTGAGTTCTTTGAGAGGTAGTTGCTGAGCTCTGGCATCTTGAAGTGTTTTTTCTGCTTGCTTTCTGCCGTCATAAAAAGACTGAGGCAAATTTTCAATTTTTTCATCCAGCGTCAAAATACGCTTGTGATAAAAATCTCGAACCTTGACCTCTTCTGCAGTCACTTCAAAGTCTTTTTCGTGATATTCAATTTCTTCTAAAACTTTTCCATAGCTCGCCTGAGGAAAAATAGAATCATGTTTTTTATAAGAAATCATGCTCAGCGGTAGCAAAAGAGCAATCATAAAAATGATGTATTGCGCAACCTGAGTCCAAGTTACGGCTCGCATACCTCCTAAAAAGGAGCAAACCAAGATACCGGCTAGGCCAAAGAACACGCCCACACCAAACTCAACGCCAATGAAACGGTTAACAATTAAACCAACACCTTGGATTTGAGCCACCAAATACACAAATGAACACACAATGGTGGTGCCCACTGCGACTAAGCGCACCAAGCGACTGCCACCCTCCTTACCTTGGCTATAGCGAATCGCCAAAAAGTCTGGGATGGTGTAAGAGCCGAATTTACGAAGGTAAGGGGCAATCAGCAAAGCCACCAAACAAAAACCACCGGTCCAGCCCACAATGAAAGCCAAACCCTTGTAGCCAGAACTAAACAGAATACCCACTAAACCAATGAAAGTGGCTGCACTCATCCAATCCGCAGCAGTGGCCATGCCATTAAAAATAGCAGGCACCTTGCGCCCAGCAATGTAATAGTCACTGATATCTGAGGTGCGACAAATTAGTCCAATGCTGGCATAAATAGCAATTGTGACAAACAAGAAGACATAGCCCAACCAAATACCCGGACCACTGCTTCTTTCCATCAAACCTAGAAAATAAACAAACAGCAAAAAACCTGCTGTAAATAGCAAATAGAAAAAACCGATTTTTTTTGACTCGGAACGAATTTCCATAGACAGATTATGACTCAGAGCCAAGAAAATAGGCCGGTACCTTTCGGTAACCGGCCCAAATCACTACAAAATACTACTTTAAGGAAACTTAAATTGCCTGCTTGAGTTGATCCAAGATCGCTGGGTTTTCAAGTGTTGATGTGTCTTGAGTGATTTCTTCACCCTTAGCTAACACACGCAACAAACGGCGCATGATCTTGCCTGAACGAGTCTTAGGCAAGTTATCACCGAAACGAATTTCTTTCGGTTTGGCAATCGGACCAATTTCTTTACCCACCCAGTTGCGCAAATCATTGGCAATCTTCTTAGCCTCCTCACCCGTTGGGCGCTTACCCTTCAGAACCACGAAAGCCACGATGGCTTCACCGGTCATATCATCAGGACGACCTACCACAGCAGACTCTGCCACCAATGGGTTAGCAACCAAGCAGGATTCGATTTCCATCGTACCCATGCGGTGACCTGAAACGTTCAACACGTCATCAATACGGCCTGTGATCGTGAAATAAGCCGTATCTTTGTTACGAATCGCACCGTCACCAGCCAAGTAAAGTGTGCCACCCAACTCTTCTGGGAAGTAGCTCTTCTTAAAGCGCTCTGGGTCACCCCAAATTGTACGAATCATAGAAGGCCATGGACGCTTCACCACCAAGATACCACCCTGACCGTTTGGCATATCGCCACCCGCTTCATCAACAATCGCTGCCATGATGCCTGGCAATGGCAATGTGCAAGAACCTGGAACCAATGGTGTTGCACCTGGCAATGGCGTGATCATATGACCACCAGTTTCAGTTTGCCAGAAGGTATCCACAATTGGGCACTTCTCGCCACCCACATTTTTGTAGTACCACATCCAAGCTTCAGGATTGATTGGCTCACCTACTGAACCCAATAAACGCAAGCTCTTCAAGTTATATTTCTTTGGATGAACTGCTGGATCTGTATCAGAAGCCTTAATCAAAGAACGAATCGCTGTTGGAGCAGTGTAGAAAATAGAAACTTTGTGACGCTGGATCATTTCCCAGAAACGACCGGCGTTTGGATAGGTTGGCACACCTTCAAACACAATTTGTGTGCCACCGCAGGCCAATGGGCCATATGCAATGTAGCTGTGACCAGTCACCCAACCAATGTCAGCGGTACACCAGAACACATCACTGTCACGCAAGTCAAAAGTCCACTTCATCGTGAGCATCGCCCACAGCAAGTAACCGCCCGTTGAATGTTGAACACCTTTTGGTTTACCCGTTGAACCTGATGTGTAAAGCACGAATAAAGGATGTTCTGCACTCACCCACTCTGGCTCACATACTTTCGGTTGACCTGCAGACACATCATGCATCCACTTGTCACGACCAGCCTTCATTGGCACGTCGCCACCTGTGCGCTTGTAAACAATCACATGCTTGAGTTTTTCGCAACCACCTAACTCCAATGCTTCATCAGCAATGGTCTTCAATGGCAACGCTTTACCGCCACGCAACTGTTGGTCAGCTGTGATCAAAGCCACTGCGCCCACGTCGACGATACGCTCTTGCAATGATTTGGCAGAGAATCCACCGAACACCACAGAGTGTGTTGCACCAATACGAGCACAAGCTTGCATTGCAACCACGCCTTCAATCGACATGGACATGTAAATCACAACACGGTCACCCTTTTTGATGCCTAGCTTTTTCAAACCGTTGGCAAATGTGGCCACGCGGTCATGTAATTCTTGATAAGTAACTTTAGTAACTTCACCGCCGTCTGCTTCAAAAATGATGGCTGTTTTTTTCGCCATGCCATTTTTGATATTGCGATCGATACAGTTGTATGAAGCATTGGTCAGACCATCTTCAAACCACTTGTAAAAAGGTGCCTTAGATTCGTCTAAAACTTTGGTGAATGGCTTCTTCCAGTAAAGATTTTCTTTGGCCAAACGTGCCCATGTGCCATTGAAGTCTTTATCAAAAGCTTTACACATGGCGTTGTACTGCTCCATGCTTGTAATAGCTGCTTGCTTAGCAAACGCTTTAGGTGGGTTAAATACGCGATTTTCAACCAACAACTGTTCCATACCGGACATACTTTTCTCCTACTTTCTAGGTAGTGTTTTAGACAAAATCTGAGATTAGGGGCGTGGACTGACAATTGACTGACAACTCAACTAAAGTTATCACCCTATCAGGGTTAGTCCTAGGGCTTATAAGCCTGATTTGACCGATTCTCATCACACTTACATTAAACAGATAAGTCAATCCTGTAAAGAGCCAATTTCCCTAGGTAAAATAGGAATCTTTCCAACCTTTATAAATAAGACGATGAGCACAATTCGCCAAGACGACTTTATTCAAAGCATTGCTGATGGTTTTCAGTACATTTCTTATTACCACCCTCTGGATTACATCTCTGCCTTAGGCAAAGCCTATGAGCGTGAAGAGAGCCCAGCAGCCAAAGACGCGATTGCACAAATTTTGACCAACAGCCGCATGTGCGCTGAAGGCAAACGTCCAATTTGCCAAGATACTGGCATTGCTGTGGTCTTCCTCAAGGTGGGCATGAACGTGAAATGGGATGCCAAAATGAGCGTCACTGAGATGGTCAACGAAGGTGTTCGTCGTGCCTACAATCATCCAGACAACAAACTGCGCGCCTCTGTATTGCTTGACCCAGCAGGAAAGCGCACCAACTCTAAAGACAACACCCCAGCAGTGATTCATTATGAAATCGTTGAAGGTGATGGCGTTGAAGTGATTTGCGCAGCCAAAGGCGGTGGCTCAGAAAACAAGAGCAAGATGTACATGCTCAACCCATCCGACTCAATTGTGGATTGGGTGATCAAAACGGTTCCCACCATGGGTGCAGGTTGGTGCCCTCCTGGCATTTTAGGTATTGGTATTGGTGGCACACCTGAAAAAGCCATGTTGCTTGCTAAAGAATCTCTCATGGCTCCAGTTGATATCCATGAATTAATTGCCCGCGGACCCCAAACCCGTATTGAAGAATTGCGTTTAGAAATCATGGACAAGGTCAATGCTCTAGGTATCGGCGCACAAGGTTTGGGTGGTTTGACCACAGTCTTGGATGTCAAGATCATGGATTACCCCACTCATGCAGCCTCATTGCCTGTGGCCATGATTCCAAACTGCGCCGCCACGCGTCACGTTCACTTCCACTTGCATGGCGATGGTCCAGCAGTTCTTACGCCACCCTCTTTGTCTGACTGGCCTGATGTGGCATGGACCCCCAATACTGAGAAATCCACTCGCGTCAATTTAGATACCTTGACACCCGAAGAGGTCGCCAGTTGGAAACCAGGTCAAACCTTGTTATTGAACGGCAAGATGCTGACGGGTCGTGATGCCGCTCACAAGCGCATTGCCGACATGCTCGCCAAAGGTGAAAAACTACCGGTCGACTTCAAGAATCGTGTGATTTATTACGTGGGACCAGTCGATCCTGTGCGTGAAGAAGTGGTGGGCCCAGCCGGCCCAACCACAGCGACACGCATGGATAAGTTCACTGAAATGATGCTGGCTCAAACTGGCTTAATTTCTATGGTGGGCAAAGCCGAACGTGGTCCAGTGGCCATTGACGCCATCAAGAAACACAAATCTGCCTATTTAATGGCTGTCGGTGGTGCTGCTTATTTGGTCTCCAAAGCAATCAAAGAATCAAAAGTCGTTGGCTTTGCTGATTTGGGCATGGAAGCAATTTATGAATTCACCATCCAAGATATGCCTGTGACTGTGGCGGTTGATTCAACTGGAACTTCTGTGCACAACACTGGGCCTAAAGAGTGGCAAGCGAAGATTGGAAAAATTCCAGTCGCTAGCGTTTAATCAAGAAAGGTTCGGGGCGCTTGGCAACGATTGGGGTTTTTGATTCAGGTATCGGTGGTCTCACCGTTCTGAGCGAAGCCCTGCGTCAAGCGCCAGCCCACCATTACATTTACTTGGCCGACTCAGCCAATGCACCTTATGGTGAAAAATCCAGTGAATGGGTAGCTAATCGCAGCTTAGATTTATGCCACTGGCTGGTGCGTGAAGGCTGTCAAGCCTTGGTTGTGGCTTGTAATACAGCAACGGCCGAAGCCATTGCTCACATTCGTCATGAAATGCCCGCCATCCCTGTGATTGGTATTGAACCCGGCATCAAGCCTGCGGTCTCAAAAAGCCAGAATCATAAAGTGGGTGTTCTGGCCACACAGAACACTTTAAAAAGCGACAAATTCAAAGCTCTCTTAGACGGCCTAGACCACGACTGTGAATTGATTACTCAAGCCGGCTTGGGATTGGTGCCATTAATCGAATCAGGTGCTTTAGATAGTCCTGAAACTGAAGCCTTGTTGCGGGAGCATTTGTCCGGCATGCAAAGTGCTTCGATGGATACCTTGGTCTTGGGCTGCACTCACTACCCTTTCTTGGCGCCCTTGATTCGAAAGATTGTGGGGCCAGATGTAGAAATTATTGATACCAGCGAGGCGGTGGTTAAGCAATTGTGTCGCAAATTGGAAGAATTTCATTTGCTCCAATCCGCGCCACCACGCATCATTCGCTTATATTCCACCTTGGATGCTGATGCACTGCTCGTGCATGCCAAACAATTAATACCCAGTGCCTTTGAGCAACACACGGTGGAAACTTCAACAGTCTTTATTTCTTGATATTTATTTCTTGATATTTTTTCTTGGTACTTATTGGTTAACAATTGTTTCTTGATATTTCTTTATTTGTATTGATTTGATGCGCTCACTACGTCAATGGATCCTCGCCAATAAAATCGCAGCCTTTGTGATTGCCATGCACATCTTGCTGATTACTGGGTTTCAGTTAGGCATGGATCGCACCAAATCAGCTGCCCAAATGGGTGACACTGTGACCGCCAGCTTGTTGGATGCCAATCCACAAAAAGAGAAGTCCAATGTCCAACGGCCCACCCCCATCAAGCCAGTTGAGCAAAAGAAAAAAGAGTCTGTGCCGGTGCCTATCACCACGACTACCGGGGACGTCTCACCCACTCCTCAAGAAAATACTTTACCTGCAAGCAGTCTGGGTGGGAGCAGCACAGGTGACCCTAAAACCATTTCACTAAGCCAAGCTCAATGCAGTGTGCCAGAACCGATTTACCCCAGCCTATCTAGACGCATGGGTGAGGAAGGTAAAACTTTGGTGCGTTTATTTATCAATGAGAGCGGTGCTGTTGAAAAGGTCAACTTGGCGCAAAGCAGTGGCATTCAACGTTTAGATCAGGCCGCCATGGATGCCGGCATGCGTGTTCGCTGTCGTCCGTTCATGGATTTTGGAAAAGCCATTAAAGTAACGGCTATACAACCTTATATTTTCCGTCTGGAGTAATTGCATGAATCAAACCTTTGGCTTAGCCAACATGTGGGCACAAGGTGACGCTGTCACTCGTTTTGTGGCACTGGTACTTCTAGTGATGTCGATTATTTCTTGGGTCATTATTTTGACCAAGGTACTCAATCTGTACAAAACTAAAAAAATGGCCAAAGAGGTGGAATGCTTTTGGCATGCCCCCTCTTTTGATGTGGCGCTGAGTCAAATGACCGTTGAAATGAATCCATATGGCGATTTGGCACACAGTGCCCATGAAGCCATGAAACATCACTCCCAGCAAGCTGGCACCCGCAGTGAACTCAATCAAACCATCAACGCTTCTGACTGGCTCACACGTTGCCTAAAAATCAGCATTGATAAGTCTGTCGGTGGCCTGCAACAAGGTTTAACCTTCTTAGCATCAACCGGAGCCACTGCACCATTCATTGGCTTGTTTGGTACTGTTTGGGGTATTTACCATGCTTTGGTCGGTATTGGCACCTCTGGCACAGCCACCATTGATCAGGTTGCCGGACCTATTGGTGAGGCCTTGATCATGACTGCCCTGGGCTTGGCAGTGGCTATCCCAGCCGTTTTGGGATACAACGCCATCAGCCGCATCAATAAAGTATTGATTGCAGAACTGAATCGATTTGGCAATGACTTGTATGCTTACTTCATCACGGGTGCCACAGTCAAAAATACAGCTAGCTCTGTTAATGCTCGAACAAACAGTCAGGACTGATCATGTCATTTGGTAACGAACCCATCGGAGATGATGACAGCCCACCCATGGCTGAAATCAATATGACTCCCTTAGTTGATGTGATGTTGGTCTTGTTAATTGTGTTCATGATCACCATCCCAGTCATGCAACATGCGGTCAAAGTCGATTTGCCTCAAGCCAGTAGCCAACGCAATGAGGTCAAACCTGAATCTATTAATCTGAGCATTGCTGCCAATGGTCAGATTTATTGGAATCAATCACCGATTGATTTGAATACCTTATCAATTTATGCACAAACAGCGGCTAAAAAAACTCCTCAACCGGAAGTTCAATTGAAGGCGGATAAGAATGTGCGCTATGAGGCTGTGGCTCAAGTCTTATCGACTGCCAAGCGCTCAGGTCTCACTAAAATTGGTTTTGTCACAGAACCCAATTAAACGCTGTCAACCAGACAGAATTATTTAGGTTTGTATTGGGTAGGACAATAGGCGCGCTGAACAGCGTCACCTCTCAAAGCTGCGTGCTTGGTGCTTCGACCTGTGACGCGCTTGCGCCACATCCGAAAGGAACCGGCTTGCATTTCTTGGCGCATCAACTCAATCACCTTTGACTCATTTAAGCCGTAGGTTTGCAAAATGGCATCAAATGGGGTGCGATCTTCCCAAGCCATCTCAATGATGCGAGACACATCAGCGGGATCAATCAATAATTGTTTACTCTTGGCCATACAGGCATTGTAGAGATGGATTTATTTGTTTGCTCGGCAACGATCAGAACAATACTTCACGTCATCCCAGACCTTTTCCCATTTTTTTCGCCATGCAAAAGGACGACCACAAGTCAAACAAATCTTGGTGGGTAAATCTGATTTTTTACGCATTTTCATGATGGCGATGACCGTATATTTTGAATTAACGCCTCTCTTTGGGCGGAGGTAGTTCAGTCACCTTGTCGGAATGATCCCAATGAGATTTCCAGTTATCAGCATACCGTTTCGCTGCGTACGTGGAGCGCACAATCATGATGTTTTCAGCATTGCGCTTTTCTGCTGAATTGGTGAAGTTGTAACTACCCGTAATCACAATATCATCGTCAATCAGCATGACTTTGTTGTGCTGAATGGCATGTTTACCATCGCTACGCACCTCCACCCCGCCAGCCAAGAGAATTGGCAAGGTCTCACGATTGTTCTGAGAGCTTTTTTCATCCTGAATGAGGTTCACCTCTACTCCTCGTCGTTTTGCTCTTACAAGAGCCTCTGCAAGGTTTTTAGCAGTAAAGCCATACGCCATGACTTTGATTGATTTTTTAGAGCCATCGATTTGCTTGATCAGGCCTGAAGCGGCACCCGCAGGCGGCGTGAAATAAATCGCCAAAATTTCTGCGGGTTGAGGTTCTGCTTGGACACTCTGCCACCAAGAGATGGTAGCCAAGATCACAAGGCATAAAAAAACCGCCAGCCTCTGACGAGTTTTAGCGGTGATGGGGTATTTGTATGTTGTCATTCAAAGCACCTAGCTGTTAAGAAGCCTGGTGCCCGAGGCCGGAATCGAACCGGCACGGCTGTTTAAGCCGAGGGATTTTAAATCCCTTACGTCTACCTATTTCGTCACTCGGGCATAGTACTTTTGTCATTGTAGACGGAAATAGTTGTTATTTATTTCTAATTCACTTCTAGTTCACTTCTACAGCATTCGTTATTTTTGTAACGAAGTTGTCATTTTACATATAAAAATTGTTGACCAAGCATATCCGCCCATTCATGACTCATATTTATGATTTTTGTATCGGGGTTTTTTTGCCAAAGTAATGCTTATAAGCCATTTTGAAATCAACTGTGGTGTCATTTTGCCAACGACAGGCTCTTTGCGCAAAAGCACGCATTGACTCGAGAACACGACTGAAATCAGGGCTTTCTAGAGATTTAGCAGCAATGATTTTGTCCCAAGCCATTAACTGTGCACGCAAAATTAAATCCGGTGTTTTATAAAATTTAACGTTTTGTCGACTTTGCAAGTCCATGTAATCTTTTGAATATCGATCAATTGCCTTCCAACTCATTTCAGCTGAAGAAGCCTGAACTGCCACGCCAATCATGGCTCGTAATTCTTCTGGCATTGAAGCCAGTTTCTTTTTATTAAACAAAATTTCAAATTGTTCTGAGCATTGATGAAAGGACTGCAACATACAGACTTTAGAAACATCTGCCAATCCCAATAAACTGTCTGAAGTGGCATTATTAAACTCTGCCCCATCTAATAAATTGCGATCCATAGCAGGAATAATGTCCCCACTGGGAAGGTCATTGACTGATACCCCCATGTCTTTAAAAATATCAATTGATAGGCCTACCGTTCGATATCGAAGACCTTTCATGTCAGCCACTTTGGTAATGGGTTTTTTAAACCAACCCAAGGGTTGGGTGGGCATAGGACCATATAAATAAGAGACAACATCCAAGTTCATTGCCTCGTAGATGCGTTCCAATAACTCTTTACCACCACCATATTCGTGCCAAGCCAACAGCATATTGGAATCCATGCCAAAAGCCGGGCCTGAACCCCATAATGCCAATGCAGGACTCTTACTGTATGAGTAAGCCAAAACTCCATGCCCTCCATCCAATACCCCCTTACTCACGGCATCGAGTAACTTGAATGCTGGAACCACAGAATCAGCTGGCAGCAAGTCAATTTTGAGTGCGCCAGAGGACATGCTGTTGACCTTATTACAAAAATCTTGAGCATATTCATGAAAAATATCTTTTGAATGCCAAGTTGATTGAAATCTAAGATTAATCGCTTGCGCTTTAGCGATCATTGGGAAACCAAGAGCTCCAGCGCTGGCAGTTGCAGCAGTTGAAGTAGCAACAAACTTGCGTCGCGACTGAATTTCTTTAGTTGACATTGAAGTCTCCATTTTTATTTATATGCCTAAACATTAAAAATATATTACAGAAGTTAAGAATTAACGATGACTCTGTGAAAAAATACTTAGATACGCAAGCAATTTCTAATAAGGGTTTTACCTAGCATGAACTTCGGCAACTCAAAAAAACACCTTTCTTTGATCCGCATCAGCCAGCGAATACTCCTTTTAGTGGGTGGCGCTCTCATCATCGCCCTCAGTCTATTAACTTTCTATTTCTTATCCACTAAGAACAAACTGAACGGTGAGTTAATCACAGAAGGATTGACCACCCCAGTAACGATTCGTTTTGATCAGCAGGCCATTCCCCATATTAAGGCAAGCAATGCTGAAGATGCATGGCACAGCATGGGCTTTCTGCACG